>CAJYQM010000061.1 GCA_913777025.1 uncultured Massilia sp.
CAAGGTGGCCGTCGTCGACAGCGGCGTGGATGCCTTTCACCCCGACCTGGCCGGGCGCGTCAGGCTGCGCCGCAACTTCGTCGACGATGCGCCGGATCCCGCCGAAACCCACGGTACCGCCGTCGCCGGCATCATCGGCGCCCGCACCGGCAACGGCGTCGGCATCGCCGGCGTCGCCCCTGGTGCCCAGCTGATGGCGCTGCGCGCCTGCTGGGAAACCGGCGGCCGGCCGGCGCGCTGCAACAGCCTCACGCTGGGCAAGGCGATCAACTACGCGCTGGAGAACGACGCCCGCATCATCAACCTGAGCCTGGCCGGACCGCCGGACCGCCTGCTGCAAGGCTTGCTGCAGGCGGCGCTGGCGCGCGGCGTCGTCGTGGTCGGGGCGGCCGACCCGCGGCAGCCCGACGGCGGCTTCCCGGCGTCGCTCCCGGGCGTGATCGGGGTCGCGCGCACGGGCGACCGGCATCCGGCGCCGGCCGCCCTGCTGTATGCGCCGGGCACCGATGTCCCGACCTGCGTGCCGGGCACGCGCTGGGGCATGGTGTCCGGCTCGTCCTACGCCTCGGCCCACGTGGCCGGGCTGGCCGCCCTGCTGGCGCAGGTGAACCCGCGCGCGGCCGCGCAGGCGCTGCGGCGCCAGCTCGAGGGCGGGGCGCAGGGGGCTGGTAACATAGACGCGTGCGCCGTCCTGTCGCGGGCGGCCGATGCCTGCGCCTGCCTATGCCCACCGACCGCCGCCACCACGACACCGCCTTCACGCTAGCCGCCTGCTTCCTGCTTTCCACTGCGGGCCCCGCCCGCTGCCAGACCAGTGCCGACCTGACCCTCGTCTCCGAGTACGCCGCGCGCGGCGTCTCGCTGCACCGTGGCCTCACGCCGCAGCTGCGCGTCGAGCACGACGGCGACGCCGGCTGGTACGGCGGCGCCTTTGCCTCGCCCGTCACGTTCCACGGCCATGACCAGGGCGGGCGTACCCAGGGCCAGCTGACCGTCTACGGCGGCCGGGCGCTGCGCCTCACGCCGTCCCTGTCCTGGGATGCCGGCGTCACCCGCAACGGCTACACCCGCGACGGCGCATGGAACTTCCACGAGTTCTATGCGGGCCTGGCGCTGCAGCGCGCCAGCGCGCGCCTGTTCTATTCGCCGTCGTACTACGGCGAAGGGCGCAGCCTGTACCTGGACCTGAGCGGCGCGTATCCGCTCGGGGACCGGCTGCGCCTGGCCGTCCACGCGGGCCTGTGGCATCCGATGGGCGGCTACGACGAAGCGGCGAAGAACGGCGGCGACATGCCCGTCGCGCTGGTCACCGACGTCGGCGACTTCACGGTGCAGGCGGGCTGGCAGGCGCGCTGGCGCAGCTACCTCACCGAATTCCCGAAGCCGCGCGCGTTGACGGCCAGCGTCAGTCTTCACTTCTGAAGGCGCTGTTCGCATCAAGTGTGGAAAACGCCGATCGCCGCCCTGAGCAGCGCGTCCGGAGTGCCGATGCGTTGTCCGTCGAGCGCCCAGCGCCAGCCCAGGTAATTGCCGAGATAGCGGCTGGCCACGCCGCGGAAAGGGCGCAGCCAGTCGCGCAGCCGGCCGTGATAGGCGTTGACGTTTTGGACATGAATGGCCCCACGTGCCCGGATGCCGGCGGCAAGGTTCACGGTCTCGTGCGTAATCCCGGCGCCCCGGGCGAAGCTTCGGTAGGCGGCATGCGCATCGGTCACCAGCAGCACGTCGCGCTCCAGTCGCGGCAGCAGATGCTGATCGAGCTGGCGGCGCGTGACGGGGCCCTTGCCCGGGACCCAGTCGAGCGTCTGCCCGGTGCGGTCACGCGCGACCAGTATGCACATCTGTTCATTTGAAATCCCGCGTTTTGTCGCTTTGCCGCCGCGTTTGCGTGGTGGACGATCCAGTTTGCGTGAACCCTTGTGGGATTCGAGCACATACATCTCGTCGGCTTCGGCGATACCGGCCAGGCATTGCGGACGGTCCTCCTTGGTCAGTGTCAGGAAGCGGTGGCGCCAGCGGAAGCTGGTGGTGCTGGCGACACCGAGATCGGCGGCGGTGCGGCGCACACTGCGCGAGTCGAGCATCTGGGCCAGGTAGTCGAGCCAATGCTGCTTGTGGCGTAGCCGCGCGAGTGGGGTACCGGTCAGTGCGTTGCAAGTGCGGCCGCAGTCGCGGCAGCGATAGCGCTGCAGGCCGTGGGCATGGCCGTGGCGGTAGAGCTTGCTTGATGAGCAGGCGGGACAGGTGAGCCGGCCGGCCACCGCTTGCTCGATCAATCCGATGGTCTGGTTGAGATTTGCCGCGGGCCGCAGCAGGGCGAGCAGGCGGTCGCGCTGGCGCCGGGTCAGCGTATCGAGATGGTTGAGGAAGTGCTCGAACTTGCGGGCATGCATGACGACTCCGGATGGTGGTTCAGGTCGTCGTTGGACCTCAGCCGTTCAAGAAGTTCAACATGTAATGCGAACAGCGCCTCTGAATTTCGTCTTTCGCTTTGAACCTTTTTCCGGCAACCAGGTATTTACGGGTACAGATTCGCATGAAGCGATGGCGACCGGCTCATTCCGAACACCGGCGCACCTTTGAGAGATGGAGAGAAGCATGAAGAACCGGATGGCGGCTTGCTGCATGGGTTTGCTCTTGTCGGCGCAGCACGCGTTCGCGGCGGATTCCGCGGGCTGCGAAGGCGGCGGCTTCACGGTACTGGGTAAAAGCGGCGCGCAGAACGTGTACGTGGCGGCGGGCAGCGTCGCCTCGAGCTTCCGGGTACAGGGGCGCTATGTGCAGTTCGACGTCGACGCCGCCTCGTTCGGCGTCCTGAACTACACCATGACCGGCGCCGCCAACCCGGTCGACATCACCGGCGGGCGGGCGACGCCAGTCTTCGAGAGCAAGATGCCGGACCACCGCGGCCTGGTGCTGAACGGCGCCGTCAAGGTGGAGCTGAGCAGCTCGGCCGACCTCGTGCTGACGCGCAGCGGCCCCGGCCTGACGATGAAGATCCAGGCCAAGGATTGCGCCAACGGCGGCATCTTCCAGATGGAAGTGCAGCGCAGCGACGAGACCAAGACCGTGTTCACGCACAAATTGGCGGAGAGCGCTTTCTACTTCGATAACCGCAACTTCCGCAACCGCGAAGGCGACGTGGTCGCGTACA
>CAJYQM010000062.1 GCA_913777025.1 uncultured Massilia sp.
GATGTCGGGCAGGTTGGTGCTCATGTGGCGGCCGTCGACGATGGTCACGGCGCCTTCGCCCAGCACTTCGATACCGACGCCGCGCTCGACCACCAGCGCCGTGTCTTCGTCGATGCCGATGCCCTGCAAATACGGGTTCTGCGCCACCACCGACAGCAGGCGCGAGAGGCGGTGACGTTCGGAGAAGTGCTGGTCGATCACGACCTTGTGCAGGAAGCCCAGGCCCGCGCCCAGGTTGACCGAACCCTTTTCCGGATGCAGCTCGGCGCGGCCCTGGGCCAGCATGTGGCCGGACATCGCCGAGGCGCCGGCGCTGGTGCCGCCGATGCAGGCGCCGCGCAGTTTCAGCGCGGCGTGCATTTCCGCGTCGAGGGCGGTACCGCCGATGATGGCCAGCAGGCGCTTCTGGTCCCCCCCGGTCATGAAGATGCCGGTGGCGTCCAGGATGTCCTGGATATGTTCCTCGTCGTTGGCGTCCTGGCGGCTGGCCAGTTCCAGGTGCACGCGCCTGGTCACGCCCAACTCGCCGAAGGCGCGGTCGTAGGTCCGCCACATTTCGTCAGCCACCGTACTGGCGGCCGAGATCACGACGATCCTGGCGTCCGCGCCGCCGGAGAGTTCGACGAAGCGGCTCAGGATCTGCATGTCGTTCTTGCGGTCTTCATGGCCGCCGATGATGACCAGGTGACCGTGGCTCCCGGCCAGCTGTTCCTGCTGCAGCTGCTGCCGCTCTTGCGGGTTCGTGGTGTTCATGCTTTGACGATCCTTGCACGTGGCATGTCGCGGTTGGCTTGGAAAGCGGCTTCCGTCTTCGTGACGGCGATCAGTCCGACCGAGATCGAGGGATCGAACAGGTCGATGCCGCGCTTCAGGGCTTGTTCGAGGGGCATGCCGTCCTCGATCCAGCCGTAGACGCGGCTGGCCAGCAGGTGGCGCACGATGTGTTCGCCGATGCCGGTGGCCGCCACCGCGCCGTGCGGGCCGGCGTAGAAGCCGGCGCCGATGATCGGCGTGTCGCCGACGCGGCCCAGCAACGACGGTGCCGAGCCGCCGGTCGAGCAGGCGACGGCGAAGTGGCCGTCCGGGCCGCGCACCACGGCGCCCACGGTGTCGCAGGCGGCGCTCGGCGGCAGGTCGGCGGGATTGTGGTAGTTCCAGAAGCGCAGGAAGGCCTTGTTGTCGACGCCCGGCATGGCCGGCACGGAGCCGGCCAGCGCGCGCCGCAGCTTGTCATGGGCCGCGCGCTGGTGCTCGGAGATCTCGTGATGCAGCGGATGCCCGATGGCGGCGGCGAAGCGGTTGGCGCCGTCGCCCGCCAGCAGCCAGTGCGGCGTGTCGGCCACGGCGCGCGCCAGCAGCACCGGGTTCTTGATGCCCTGCACGCAGGCCACGGCGCCCAGGCGTCCGCGGGTGTCCATGATCGACGCGTCCATCTCGACGGTCGCCCCGTCCAGGCACAACACCGAGCCGGTGCCGGCATTGAAGCGGCCGTCGTCTTCCATTTCGGCCACCGCGGCCATCGCCGCTTCCAGCGCATCGGCGCTGATCGCCAGTTCCTCCACCGCGCGCCCGGCGGCGCGCTCGCAGCCGTCATCGTAGTCGCGTGGGCTGCCGACACCGCCGTGTACGACGATGGCATAGCCTTCTTGCGTCTCGCTCATTCTTGTTCTCTCCATCAAAAAGCAAGGGCCGCACGCGCGTCGAGCGGTGCGGCACCGGAATTTCCGCATTATGCAAAAGATGAAGAAATTGAAACATCGGTACCCTAGCCGTGTGTATGTAAGAGGCCGCTTACACGGCTCACCGTGCCGGGCAAGAACCCGCGGAACGATCAGGGAACGATCGACAGGCCGCGCAGGGCCTGGCGCAGTTCGCGTGCGATGCGCCGCCGTGTGCCGTCGCTGACGTGGCGGCCGACCTCGACCACGATGCCGCGCGACTCCAGGCGGATCAGGGCGCGGCGACCGGATCCGGGCTCCAGCACCCGGGTCCAGAGCGGGTCCAGGCGGGACTCGCGCACCTGGTCGGCCTCGGTCGCCGCGACCAGCAGGCAGGATTCGGACAACAGGATGTGTTCCTGGTCGAGTGCATGGCGCGCGTACACCAGCAGCGCCAGGCCGACCAGCGCGAGTTCGGAAAGGGTGAAGGCGAGGATGATCCACACGCCGTGCAGGAGGAAGCCGATGGCGACCGCGGCCGAGGCGCAGCACAGCAGGCCGTAGGCGCGCGCGACCTGCCCGGGCGACAGCGAGCAGTTGCGCGCGAGGGTCCATTCCCGGGTCATCGCGAGTCCTCCGTGGTGGCCGCGCCGGATGCGGGCGCTGGCTCGATCCTAGCGCGCAGGCGCCCGTTCCCGGCGCACGCCTGTGCGGCCAGCCCGCCTAGCCGTGGCCGCAGCCCGGCTTGCTGGCAATGTCGCCGAGCAGCTTTTGCACCGTGCCGAGTTCGACCGGCTTGGTGAGGTGATGGGCGAAGCCGGCCTCGCGAGAGCGGAGCCGGTCGTGTTCCGCGCCCCAGCCGGTCAGCGCCACCAGGCAGGTTCCCTCCAGCGCCGGCAGGGCGCGCAGGGCGGCCGCGGTCTCGTAGCCATCCATGCCCGGCATGCCGATGTCGAGGAAGACCACGGCCGGCAGGAAGCGCGCGGCCAGTTCGACGGCCTGCGGGCCGCTGTGGGCGACCGCGGTGGCGTAGCCGTCGAGTTCGAGGATCATGGAC
>CAJYQM010000063.1 GCA_913777025.1 uncultured Massilia sp.
TCACCACGAAGATCTCGAGCACGGCGGACGGATGGGTGGCGAAGGTGTCGTCGGCAACGACGTCGATGAAGCCGCCCACTTCGTTGAAGCGCGGGTTGATCGGCACCGGGATCAGCGGCGTGGGGAACAACTGGGCTTCGATGTTCTGCAGCAGGATGGTGTTCAGCTGGGTCACGGCCTTGGCCGCCCAGTAGTAGCGCTGCATCAGGTATTCGCTGGCGCGGCGCGCTTCCAGGCCCTCGCCGGTGGAGGTCAGGCCGAAGGTCTCGGCGATCGCGGTCTGGACGTCGAATACGAGGCGGTCTTCGCGGCGCCTGGTCTGCAGGTGCAGGCGCACGCGGATGTCCTTGAACGCGTATTCCTTTTCCATCAGCTGGCGCGCTTCCTCGCGCGTGATCAGGCCGCGCATCGCCAGCTGGCCCCAGGAGCTGGCCAGGCCGGCCGCCTTGGCCACCCACAGGATCACCTGCAGGTCGCGCAGCGCGCCCGGGCTTTCCTTGACGTTCGGCTCCAGCGAGAACGGCGTGAATTCGTACTTGGCGTGGCGCAGCCGCATCTCGGCGGTCTTGGCGTGGAAGAAGGCTTGCGGGTCCATCGCCTCGTCGTAGCGCCGCTGCAGTTCGAGGAACAGCGGCTCGCTGCCGACCACCAGGCGCGCTTCCAGCAGGCTCGTTTGCACCGTGATGTCGGCGGCGGATTCGCTCATGCACTCGTCGACGGTGCGGATGCTGTGGCCGATCTCCAGGCCCAGGTCCCACAGCAGCTGCACGAAGTGTTCCAGCCGTGCCTGGGTAATGGCGTCGGCCGGGCTGCCCAGCAGGATCAGGAGGTCGACGTCGGAATAGGGAAAGAGTTCGCCGCGGCCGTAGCCGCCGACCCCGACCAGCGCCGAATTGGCCGGCAGCCCGGCCGCGCCCCAGGCGTCGGCCAGCACGCCGTCGACGCTCTGGCGCAGGCCGCGCAGCAGCTTTTCCGGCTTGCCGTTGTCGTGGAATTCGGCGATGACGAGCTGGCGCTCGGCTTTCAGGCGTTGCTTGAGCTGCAGCGGCGAATGGGTCTTCGCGCCGTCGACGGTGGCGGAGCCGGACATGCGCGCTCCTTACGCCGGGACGGCGTCTTTCGGACGCACGATGGCCGGCGGCGGCGGCGTGCCCGCGGAGGTGGTCAGCACTTCGTAGCCGGTCTCGGTGACGAGGATCATGTGTTCCCACTGGGCCGACAGGCTGCGGTCCTTGGTCTTGATGGTCCAGCCGTCGGGCATCTCGCGGATATCGCGGCGGCCGGCGTTGATCATCGGCTCGATCGTGAAGATCATGCCCGGCACCAGTTCCTCGCCGGTGCCCGGACGGCCGTAGTGCAGCACCTGCGGCTCTTCGTGGAACACCTTGCCGATGCCGTGGCCGCAGAATTCGCGCACCACGCTGTAGCCGGCGTTTTCCGCGTGCTTCTGGATCGCGTGGCCGATATCGCCCAGTCGCGCGCCCGGCTTGACCTTGTCGATGCCGATCCACATGCATTCATAGGTGATGTCGGACAGGCGGCGCGCCAGCTTCGAGGGTTCGCCGACGAAGAACATGCGGCTGTTGTCGCCGTGGTAACCGTCCTTGGTGATGACGGTGACGTCGATGTTCACCACGTCGCCGTTCTTGAGCACCTTGTCGCCCGGGATGCCGTGGCAGATGACGTCGTTGACCGAGGTGCACACCGATTTCGGGTAGGGGGTGTAGCCCGGCGGCGCGTAGTTCAGCGGGGCCGGCACGGTACCTTGTACGTTGACCATGTATTCATGGCAGAGGCGATCCAGTTCGCCGGTGGTCACGCCCGGCTTCACGAAAGGCGTGATGTAGTCCAGCACTTCGGCCCCGAGGCGGCCGGCGATGCGCATGCCTTCAATGTCTTCCCGGGTCTTGATGGAGATGCTCATGGGTGGTCTTTCCTGTCCTGCAAATCGTCGATCCGGACATTATAGGTGATCTGCAACAGGGTGGGGCAGGCCAGGTCGCCGGCGGCAAGAAGCGAACCCGAGCGTAGGAGCTTGAAATCGGGGGCGAATCCGGCTAGAATCTCGGGTTGCTCGTATCCACATCGGGCAATGTTGTAAAAACAGCCTTTTTTACTGAAATCGCGAATGCGGCCGACAAGGGTGCCTGAACAAGGTGTACCGGCCGTTATTCAAGAATTAACCCTGGAGAAATACAATGTCCGTTACCATGCGCGAAATGCTGGAAGCCGGTGTCCACTTCGGCCACCAGACCCGTTTCTGGAACCCGAAAATGGCCCCGTTCATCTTCGGTCATCGCAACAAGATCCACATCATCAACCTGGAAAAAACCATGGCGATGTACCAGGATGCGATGAAGACCATCAAGCAGATCTCGGCCAACCGCGGCACCATCCTGATGGTCGGCACCAAGCGCCGGGCGCGCGACATCATTGCCGCTGAAGCCCAGCGCGCAGGCGTGCCTTTCGTCGACCAGCGCTGGCTGGGCGGCATGCTGACCAACTTCAAGACCATCAAGACCTCGATCAAGCGCCTGAAGGACATGGAAGCCGCCGTCGAATCCGGTGAAGTCGAGAAGATGTCGAAGAAAGAAGCGCTGATGTTCTCGCGCGAAATGGAAAAGCTGCAGAAGTCGATCGGCGGCATCAAGGACCTGGGCGGCGTGCCTGACGCGATCTTCGTCGTCGACGTCGGCTACCACAAGGGCGCCATCACCGAAGCCGGCAAGCTGGGCATCCCGGTCATCGGCGTGGTCGACACCAACCACTCGCCGGAAGGCGTGACCCACGTGATCCCGGGCAACGACGACTCGTCGAAGGCGATCACCCTGTACGCACGCGGCGTCGCCGATGCGATCCTGGAAGGCCGCGCCAACGCGACCAACGAAGTCGCCGAGATGGTCAAGTCGGCTGACGACTTCGTCGAAGTGAACGAACAGGCTTAATTGCTGGGAATTACGGCCGCCACGGGTGACAAGTCAGCCGCGGCGGTCCCTAAGGGGGCGCCAAGCGCCCCTTTTTTTAAGCAGAATACGCGGTGGCGCCGCCACGAGAGTCCAGGCCGGCACCCCGCATGCGAATCAAGAACGTAACTGATTAGGAGAAAACGACATGGCAGCGATTACTGCAGCGATGGTTGGCGAACTGCGCGCCAAGACCGATGCCCCGATGATGGAATGCAAGAAGGCACTGACCGAAGCCGAAGGCGACATGGCACGTGCCGAAGAGATCCTGCGCGTCAAGCTGGGTGGCAAGGCTTCGAAGGCCGCTGCCCGCGTCACCGCTGAAGGCGTGGTGGCCGCTTACGTCGCAGGCAACATCGGCGCGCTGGTTGAAGTCAACAGCGAAACCGACTTCGTCGCCAAGAACGACGACTTCCTGGCCATGTGCAACCTGGCCGCCAAATTGGTCGCCGAGCAGAACCCGGCCGACGTCGCCGCCCTGGCAGCCCTG
>CAJYQM010000064.1 GCA_913777025.1 uncultured Massilia sp.
GCCGTCCGAGATGACGACGGTGCCGGTGCGCGAGTTGAACACGACCTTCGGTGTCTCGAGCCCGGCTTCGATCGCCATGTTTTCCAGCTTGGCCACGAAAGCCACGCGCTCGGTCGGGTTGGTCGGCGCGACCACTTCGACGCTGGTGCCGTCGGCGGTGGTGGCGACCTGGCCGTAGCGGCGGTTGATGGCGTCGACGACGTTGGTCGCGGTGTCGAAGTTCGGGTGGCGCAGGCGCAGCAGCACGACCGGGCGGGTCGAGAAATCGGTCGGGATCTCGCGCTCGATCTGGGCGCCGTTCGGGATGCGCCCGCCGGTCGGGGTGTTGACCGTGACCGAGGAGCCGCTCTTGCCCGAGGCCGACAGGCCGCCGACCACCAGGTTGCCCTGGGCCAGCGCGTAGACTTCATTGTCGGCCGCGCGCAGCTGCGTCAGCAGCAGGGTGCCGCCGCGCAGGCTTTTCGCATCGCCCAGCGAGGAGACGGTGACGTCGATCGCCTGGCCGCGGCGGTAGCCCGGCGGGAACACGGCCGAGACCATCACGGCCGCGACGTTCTTGTTCTTCGCATCCTGGCCTTCCGGCAGCTTGACGCCGAACTGCTTGAGCATGTTGACCACCGACTGGCTCGAATACTTCACCTGGGTCGAGTCGCCGCTGCCGTTCAGGCCGACGACGAGGCCATAGCCGACCAGCGGGTTCTCGCGCACGCCCTCGACGCTGGCAAGATTGCGCAGTGGCTGGGTGCGCGGCAGGGCGCCGGTGTCGATGGCGGTCGGCTTGGTCACCGCGGGGGCGGCGCTTGCCGCCATCGACAGGCTGGCCAGCAGGGCCAGGGAAACGATACGGACCAGGGTGACTGGTCGCGGAATTTGGATCATGTCGTCCTCAGAACGGCATCAGGGGGCCGGTAAAGAAGCGGGTCAGCCAGCCGGGTGAATTGGCGTCGGCCAGCGTGCCCTGGCCGGAATAGGCGATGCGGGCATTGGCCACGCGCAGCGACGAGACCTGGTTGTCGTTGTCGATGTCGGCGGCGCGCACGTAACCCTTCAGGCGCAGGAACTCCTCGCCCTGGTTCAGCTGCAGTCGCTTTTCGCCGGACACGCGCAGCAGGCCGTTGGGCATGACTTCCTGCACGATCACGGTGACGGCGCCGGACAGCGCATTCTGCTGGGTGCTGGTGGAGTCGCCCTGGAAGCTGCGGTCGGCGCTGGCGTCGATCCCGGTGCGGCCGAAGGTCTTGCCGAGCGCGCCGAGCGGGGCCACGGAAACGGACGAGCCCTTGCTGAAGCTGGTGCCGGCCTTCTTGCTGGCCTGCGTGGTTTCCTGCAGCAGCACGGTGACGACGTCGCCGACGCGGAAGGCGCGGGCGTCCGAAGTCAGCGACACGGTATCGGCGGAAAACACGCCGCCGGAGACGCCGCCGTGCGCGCCGCCGGACCTGGGCAGGACCAGCGCATCGTCGGCGGGGGCGGGGGCGCGCAGCGGCACGCGCGAGGCGCAGCCGGTGAGCAGCAGTGCAGCCATCGCGGCTGCGGCGGTGGCGAGGCGGATCATGATCAGCGTGCCGCCTGCGACAGGTACTGGAGCATGTTGTCGGCCGCCGACAGCACCTTGGTGTTCATCTCGTAGGTGCGCTGGGCCGCGATCATGTCGACCATCTCTTCGACCACCTGCACGTTCGAGCCTTCCAGCGCGCCCTGCTTCAGGGTGCCGATGCCGGCGGTGCCCGGCTGGCCTTCGTTCGGGTTGCCGCTGGCCGCGGTTTCCTGGAACAGGTTCTCGCCCAGGGCCTGCAGGCCGGCCGGGTTGACGAAGGTGGTCAGGGTCAGCTGGCCCAGTTCGGTCGGGGCGGTGCTGCCCGGGACGGCCGCGCTGACCATGCCGTTGGCGCCGATGGTCAGCGACAGCGCGTTGTTCGGCACCGTGATCTGCGGCACCAGGGGCAGGCCCTGGGCGTTGACCAGCACGCCGTTGGCGTCGACCTGCAGCTGGCCGGCGCGGGTGTAGGCCGGCTGGCCGTCCGGACGGCGGACCTGGAGGAAGCCGTTGCCGGAAATGGCGACGTCGAGCGGCTGGCTGGTGGTCTGGATGCTGCCGTTGGTGAAGATCTTCTGGGTGCCGACGACGTGCACGCCGTTGCCCAGCTGGACGCCGTTGGACACGGTGTTGTCCGCGACCTGGGCGCCCGGCTGGGCGTCGATCTGGTAGAACAGGTCTTCGAACACGACGCGGTCGCGCTTGAAGCCGGCCGTGTTCACGTTGGCCAGGTTGTTGGCGATGGCTTGCAGCTTCGCGTCCTGGGCCTGCACGCCGGTCTTGCTGATCAACATTGCGGGATTCATTGGATTCTCTTTAAGTGCATGGGGTCAGAGCCCGGTTTTCTCGGGTGGGCCCTGTCCTCATCTGATTAAATTCAGGCGCCGATCAACTTGTTGCCGGCTTCATTCATCTTGTCGCTGGCCTGGAACAGCTTCATCTGGATCTCGAAGCTGCGGTTCAGGCTCATGGTGGCGACCATCTCTTCGACCGCCGACACGTTGCTGCTTTCGAGCGCGCGCGAACGCAGTTTCACGTTCGGGTCCGCGGCCAGGGGGCCGCCGTCGCGCGAGACGATCAGGCCGGCCTCGTTCTTGGTCAGTTCCGCGCCTTCGGCGTTCACCAGGCGCAGCTTGTCGACCACCTGCATCTGGGTGGCGCCTTCGGTCAGCACCGAGATGGTGCCGTCGGTGCCGATCTCGACCGCAGTATGCGGCGGCAGGGTGATCGGGCCGCCTTCGCCCATCAGCGGGTGGCCGTGGACGGACAGGGCGCCTTCGCCGCTCATCTCGATCTCGCCCGAGCGGGTGTAGGCTTCGCCGTCGCCGTACTGCACGGCGAGCCAGCCCTGGCCGCCGATCGCCACGTCGAGCGGGCGGCCGGTCTCGCGCACCGCGCCGGCGCGGGTCGAGACGGTGTCGGCCTGCATGCTGGACATGTGGACGTCGTCGTAGCCGTAGGCCTTCGGCGCGGCCTGGGCGGCCGTTTCCATCGAGGCGCGGAAGCCCGCGGTGTCCAGGTTCGCCAGGTTGTTGGCGTGGACCTGCTGGGCGCGCATCAGGCGCTCGGCGCCCGAGGCCGCGGTGAAGATCAGTTTATCCATGTCGGTTCAATCGTCGCTTACAGGGCCTGCATCAGGGCCTGCATCATCTGGCTTTCGGTGGTCAGGACCTTCGAGTTGGCCTGGTAGTTGCGCTGCGAGGTCATCAGGCCGACCAGTTCCGAGGTGATGTCGACGTTGGAGCCTTCCAGCGCGCCGGTGGACAGCTTGCCCGCCAGGCCCACGCCCGGGGCGTTGTACAGGGCGGCGCCGGAACCGGCATTCGCGGTCCAGCTGGTATCGCTGATCGCCTGCAGCGCGCCTTCGTTGGCGAAGGTGGCGATGGCGACGGTGCCGACCACCTGCGACTGGTCGTTGCTGTACTTGGCCACCAGCGAACCGTCCTGGGCCAGCTCGACGCCGACAAAGGCGCCCGAGGCATAGCCGTCGCTGCGGTTGGTGGTGGTGGTGGCGGTGCCGGAGAACAGGGTGGTGCCGGTGTAGTCGATCGTGAAGTTGACCTCGGCGGCGCCCTGGCCCGCGGGAATGGTCAGGCGCTTCTGGATGCCGTTCTCCGCATCCGCGGTCGAGGCGACCAGCTGGCCCTTCTGGCCGAAGCTCAGGGTGTTGGTGTTGTCCTTCGTGACGGTCACGGCCGGTGGCGTGATCGGGTCCTGCGGGTCGGGCGTGCCGGTGGTGATGCGGGCGCCATCCATCGAGTAGTACACGTTGACAGCGTTGTCGCCGTTCTTGACGAAGTATTGCGACATCGTGTGCTTGCTGCCCAGCGAATCGTAGACGACCGATTGCTTGACCATGTTGTAGCTGTTCGACTTGCTCGAATCGAACACCGGCTCTTTCGGCGCATCCCAGTCGGCCGACAGGTTGCCGACGTAGGCGATGCTGGTGGTGGCCGAGGCGTCGATCTGGCCGGTCGGGATCTTGACGTCGGCCATCGCGCCGAGCGCGCCGCCGTTCGCCGGACCGTAGCCCTGCACCTTCTTGCCGGTGCCGTCGATCAGGTAGCCTTCGGTGTCGGTCGAGAAGATGCCGACGCGGGTGTAGGTCAGGCCGCCCTGGCTGTCGCGGCCGACGAAGAAGCCGCGGCCGTCGATGGCGGCGTCGAGGCCGCGGCCGGTGGTCGTGGTGCTGCCGTTCTGGCTGATGTTCTGGGTCACCGAGCCGATTTCCACGCCGTTGGCCTTGGTGCCGGCCATGACGGTGGCGAAATTGGCGCGGCCGGACTTGAAGCCGTAGGTGGCGGCGTTGGCGATGTTGTGCGAGACGGTTTCCAGCTGCTCGTTGATGGCCTGGATGCCGGACAGTGCGATGTCGAAGCTCATGTCGATTCCTTAGTCTTGATGCTTGATGCGGTAGAGGAGTGGGGCCTGGGGGGGTAAGCCAACCTCAGGAACCCGTCTTGCCGTTGAAACCCGTGATGGCCGAAGGATCGACCTCGCCGATGTTCGCCACTTGCAGCACCACCGCGCCGTTGGCCACGCGCACGCTGTTCAGGCGGGCGGCGACTTCGATCTGCGGGGAGCTGCCGTCGGACGGCTTGGCCTGGATCGAATACGAGCCCGGTGCCAGGCCAAGGGCATCCGGGTCGATGGTGAAGCTCTGGGGGCCGGTACCGTGGGCGCCCAGGGAAACCGTGTGCTGCTGGCCGTCGGTGCCGGTCAGCACCAGGTCGGTGCCGCTGCTGACGCCGTTCAGGTTGACGGTGCCGGTCACGGTCTCGCCGTCCAGTTTCAGGCTGCTGGTGGCGACCGTCACGCTGGAGCCGACCTGGCCGCCCATCGCCAGCGTCTGCAGGCTTTGCAGCAGGCTGGCGTTGGTCGTGGTCATGCTCGACAGGTTCTGCAGCGCCTCGGTCTGCGACAGCTGCGACAGCTGGTTGACATAGGTGGTCGGGTCCTGCGGCTCGAGCGGATCCTGGTTCTGGATCTGGGCCACCAGCAGCTTGGTGAACATGTCGCGGTTTTCGGACGTGGCGGCCTGGGGCGCCACGGCATTGCCCTTGGCGTTCGTGTTGACCAGGCTGTCCGACGCCGGATTCGATACGGTGCTGACCATGTTTAACCTTCTCCCAGCTTGAGCAGCGACTGCTGCATCGATTTGATCCGGCCCAGCACCTCGACGTTGGTCTCGAAGGCACGCGAGGCGGACATCATGTCGGCCATTTCGGCGACCTCGTTGACGTTGGTGTAATAGACCATGCCGTCGGCATCGGCCTTCGGATTGTCCGGCTCATGCGCGCGGCGCAGCGGCTCGCTGCTCTGGACCACGTCCAGCACCTGCACGCCGCCGCCGGCCTGGCTGCCCATCACGGTGGCGAACACCGGCTTGCGCGCGCGGTAGGCTTCGGCTTCGGAGCCGGCCGCGGCGTCGGCATTGGCCAGGTTGCTGGCGATCGTGTTGAGGCGCACCGATTGCGCCGTCATCGCCGAACCGGCGATCTGGGAGATGTCCTTGAAACCCATGATGTCCTTGATGTTCCGGTTACTGTGCCGCGTTACTGGCCATTGATGACCTTGGCCAGGCCACGCAGCTGCATGTTCACGAAGGTGAGGCTGGTCTGGAAATCCGACGCGTTCTGCGAGAACGCGGCCTGCTCGACGCCGATCTCGACGGTGTTGCCGTCGGCGCTCGGATGGAAGGGCACGCGGTACATCGGCTCGTCGGTGCTGAGCGTCAGTTCGCCGTTCTCGTTGTCGATGCGTTCCTGCAGCATGGCGCCGAAGTCGACGTCGCGGGCGTTGTAGCCCGGTGTGCTTTCGTTCGCGATGTTTGCCGCCAGCACCTTGGTGCGTTCGGCACGCACGTTGAGCGCATCGGCATGGACCCCGAGTGCGTCCTTGAAATTAATTGCCATATCGGAACCTCCGTGGAACTGCAGTGTGATTGGTTAAAATCGAGTTTTCTTTGCTGCCGCTATTCTCTAATGATTGCTTTCTGTAAGGCAACCCTTGTTGGTTCGACATTTGCCCTGTTTTCTGGCCTCGCGCAAGCGGCATCGCAGCCTTTGTTGATGCAAATTGAACAAACCGCGCGTGCCGAATTGGAAAGGCAGATGACCGCGTCCGGTTTGACCGAACCGCAGTTCGACCTGGCCGTCGTGACCACGCGCGCCGCGCCGCCGTGTACCCAGGCAGTCGCCATCGAGCCCCTGGATACCCGTTCTCCGGCCCGTATGCGCTTCCTGGCGCGTTGTAATGACACGCCTGGGTGGAGGTACGAGTACGTCGTCCGCGCGCGCGTAACGGCCATGGTGGCCATCGCAGCGGCCCCGGTCGCGGCGAACGAAGCCTTGACCGATGCACAAGTCACGATCGAGCGCCGTGATATTTCCAACATCGCCGATCCGATCACGACACCCGAAGACGCTGTCGGACAAATGTCACGCCGCATGTTGCGGCCAGGAGACATTTTGCGCAGCGGCCAGCTCAGCAGTCCTGTCGTGGTCAAGCGCGGCGATGCCGTGACCATGACCGCGCGCCGCGACGGCATCGAAGTCAGCACCGCCGGCGAAGCGCTCGACGCCGGCGCGCGCGGTGCCGTGGTGCGTGTACGCAATGCCAACAGCGGGCAGGTACTGCGCATGCGGGTGGCGGGACCGGGCGCGGTCGAGCCGGTCGACAGTCCGGTCAACCGCTGAGACCCTGCAATTTTCCGGCCAGGCGCGACAGCTTGGCGGCGTACGACGGGTCGGTCGCGTAACCGCCCTTGGCCAGGCCGGCGGCGAAGGCGTGGGCATCGCTGCCGGTGCCGAGCGCGCCGCGGAAACGCGGGTTGTCGATCAACATCTGCGCATAGTCGCGGAAGGCGCTGGCCTGGTCCGGATAGGCGCGGAAACGCGCGCTGGTCTTCACGGCCGCGCCGCCGACATATTCGGTGGTGGCCGAATTCGCCACGCCGCCCTGCCAGCTCGCGCCGGCCTTGATGCCGAACAGGTTGTGGGTCGAGCTGCCGTCGCCGTTCTTCAGCGGACGCTGGCCCCAGCCGGATTCCAGCGCTGCATGGGCCGATACCAGTTCCGGCGCCACGCCCAGCTTGTCCGCCGCTTCCTTCGCCCAGGGGGCGATGCTTTCCAAGAACGCTTGCTGGTCGGGGGTGGCGTCGCTGGCGTCGCCGACGATGGCATTGGCCGTTTCGCTGGTGCGCGCGGCCCACATGCGGCCTTCCGCGCTCAGGCTGGCGCCACCGCCGAAGCTTGCGCCGCCGCCGTTCTGGATGAAATCGGCGACTTCGCCCTGCACTTCACCGAAGATGCCGCCAAAGCCGCTGCCGCCGCCCATGCCGGCGGTCGGGCGCGTCGGCGCGGTCGGCGTGAGGGCAGGGATGGCCGGGTTGAACTCAGCGTGGCGCATAGGTATCGTCCTCGCCGTGCAGCAGGCGCTGCATCACCGAATGCTGTTCCGCCATCAGGTTGGCGTTGCGGGTGGTCGCCCCCTTGCAGTCGCGCACCAGTTGTTCGAGCTGTTCCCAGGCCGACATCGCGGCGGGACGCTGGGGCGCGGGCAGGTTCGTGAAGAACTGGTCCATGCCGGCCTGCTGGCCGAACAGGGCGCGCACCAGCTGTACGCGCTGCTGGCGGCGCTGTTCCATCGCGTCCAGCTGCGGGCTCAAGGCCTGCGCCAGCGACGCCAGTTCGGCGCCGCGGTGGCGCAGCGCGGCCTGGAACTGCTGTTCCAGCAAGTCGCGGATGGTGGAGCAGGATCCCAGG
>CAJYQM010000065.1 GCA_913777025.1 uncultured Massilia sp.
GTTAGGATAGTGGTGTCAGAGGTCTTGTTGTTTCGCGACAACGCCAAGGCAGGGGGCCGGAAGTCGATTGGGTGTGCGAGCTAGAAAGTAAAGTTGCCCTGTGGACTTATTTAACGGGCGCGGCTATCCTGCTTCCACTCACCGCCGCCCGTCCCTGCTCGCATGCCGAATTCCGCCAACCATAGCCAACGTCTGCACCGCCTGGACCAGTTGCGCAAGCCGATGGTCACGCGCGCGATCCTGCTGCTGGTCGGCTTCTGTCTTTTCCTGATCGGCCTGCACGCCTGGAGCCTGTGGGCATCGCGCCAGCACCAGCTCGAGCAGACCGCCATCAGCACCGCGAACATGGCGCGCGCGCTCGCCTCGCAGGCCGAGGCCTCGATCAAGATCGGCGACGCGGCGCTGGCCGAGATCGTGGAGCGTGCCGAACACGATGGGGTCGAGGGCGCGGCGGGCGAACGCCTGCATGCGCGCCTGCAAGCCATCGCGCGCCATACGCCCGAGCTGCAGGAAGCCTTCGTCTACGGCGCGGACGGTACCCGCATCGCAAGTTCGCTGCCCCAACTGGTCAGGGGCAATAATGCGGACCGCGAATATTTCATCTATCACAAGACCCATCCCGGCCGCGGCTTGCGGATCGGCAAGCCCATCCGCAGCCGTTCGAGCGGCATCATCGCGATCCCGCTGTCGCGCCGCATCGACCGCCCGGACGGCAGTTTCGGCGGCGTGGCGATGGCCTCGCTGAAGCTGGATTTCTTCGGCAAGTTCTACAACAGCTTCGACGTCGGCCCAACAGGCACCATCCTGCTGATGCTCGACGACGGCACGCTGCTCTACCGCCGGCCCTTCGCCGAGTCGATGGTCGGTACCAGCATCGCGGGCGGCCCGGTCTACCAGCTGTACAGGAAGTCCGGGCCGGTCGGCACCGCGCTGCTGGTCTCGAACATCGACAAGATCGAGCGCCTGTACAGCTACCGCCACCTCGACGGTTTTCCGCTGATCGTCGCCAGCGCCCTGACCAAGGACGAGATCCTGGCCGGCTGGTGGATCGCGGTGATCAAGATGAGCTGCGTGGTCGCGTTTGCGGTGTGCGTGCTGGCCTGGGGCGGCAAGCGCATGGTCTACCAGATCCGCGTGCGCGAGGCGATGGAAGGGGAACTGCGCTCCGCGCGCGCCGTACTGGAACAGCACAACGTCTCGCTGCGCGTGCTGGCCGACAGCGACGGCCTGACCGGCTTGGCCAACCGGCGCCTGTTCGAAGCCACGCTGGAGCGCGAGGTCGGCCGTGCGCGCCGCGCCGGCACGCCGTTCGCGCTGATCCTGACCGACGTCGATGTCTTCAAGAAGTACAACGACCGCTACGGCCACGTGGCCGGCGACGAGTGCCTGCGCCAGGTGGCGGGGGCGATCGCCCGTGGCGCGCGCCGTCCCGCCGACCTGGCGGCGCGCTACGGTGGCGAGGAGTTCGCGCTGATCCTGCCGGATACCGACCTCGAGGGCGCCATGGCCGTGGCCGAGCTGATCCGCGAAGCCGTGTACGGCCTGCAGATCCCGCACGCCGACAGCCCCTTCGGCCGGGTCACCCTGAGCCTGGGCGTGGCGGCCGGCTATCCGCCCGGCGGGCCGGAACAGGCGCCGGATGCCTGGGTGCAGGCGGCCGATGCCCTGCTGTACGAAGCCAAGTCCGCCGGCCGCAACCGCGTCGCCGGCCGCAGCGGCAGCCTCGCCGACGCCGCCTGATAGGGAAGGGCAATCCCAGCCATTGAAATCCTTTGGCTGAACTTGCTTGCAATTGAATAGCGCGCGACCTAATATGCCCTCATGGACACGAACAAGACCGCCTCCGCTGCCCCCGTACCCCGTCTCGACGACCAGCTGTGCTTCGCGCTGTATTCGACCGGGCTGGCGATGAACAAGGTGTATCGCAAGCTGCTGCGCAAGCTGGACCTGACCTATCCGCAATACCTGGTCATGATGGTGCTGTGGGAGCAGGACCAGCTGACGGTGTCCGACATCGGCACCCGCCTGTTCCTGGATTCGGCCACCCTGACGCCGCTGCTCAAGCGCCTGGAAGCCAATGGACTGGTCAGCCGCAGCCGCTCGGCCGCGGACGAGCGCCAGGTGGTGGTGGCGCTGACCGATGCCGGGCGCGCGATGTCGGTCGAAGCGGGCGCGGTGCAGCACCAGGTGCTGTGCGCCAGCGCCTGCTCGCCGGACGAGCTGGGCGTGATCAAGCGGCAGCTGGAGGGATTGCGGGCGAAACTGGCGGACAACGACTGACCAGCTCGCCGGAATACTGAATCCCGATGTTCAGCAGGGGTTCCCGCTTTCGCGGGAACGACGTATCTCGACCTAGCCGGCCGCATCCTTGCCCGCCGGCTGGCACCCCGGATCCACCTGCAGCGGCTGCGCGGTCTGGGACAGCAGCAGCGCCCGGAAATCCATCTCCGCCATCGGCTTGCCGATCAGGTAGCCCTGCAGCACGTCGCAGCCGGTCGAGCGGATCGCGCTGCGCTGGCCCTCGGTCTCGATGCCTTCGCAGATCACCGACAGCTTGAGCGACTTGGCAAAGGCGATCACGCCGTTGACGATGTCCAGGCAGCGCCGGTCTTCCTCGATTTCCTTCACGAAGGAGCGGTCGATCTTGATCGTCGTGATCGGGAACTGGCGCAGGTAGGACAGGTTCGAGTAGCCGGTGCCGAAGTCGTCGAGCGCGATGCGGAAGCCTTCCAGCTTGAGCATGCGCAGCACCTCGCCGGCTTTGTCGACGTCCTGCATCAGCATGCTTTCCGTGACTTCCAGCTTAATGCATTCCGGATGCAGCCGGTAGCGTTCCACCAGGCCGGTCAGCAGTGCCGGCAGGTTTTCGTCGGTGAGCTGGCGCGGCGACACGTTGACCGCCATCTGCAGCTTGAATCCGATGTCTTCCCATTCGCGTGCCTGGCGGCAGGCTTCCTCGCAGACCCAGGCGCCGACCGCCGAGATCGCGGGCGAATCCTCGAGCATCGGCAGGAACACCTGCGGGCCGAGGATGCCCAGGCGCGGGTGGTTCCAGCGCAGCAGGGCCTCGGCGCCGACCACGGCGCCGTTGACGGCGTTGATCTGCGGCTGGTAGTACAGGACGAACTGGCGCAGCTCGAGCGCGTTGAAGACTTCCTGGCGCAGCTGCAGGCGCTGCTTGAGCAGGCGCGTGCCGGTTTCCGAGAACACGCTGCAGGTATGGCGGCCGTTGGCCTTGGCCTCGTACATGGCGGCGTCGGCATTGTTCAGCAGCTCGTCGGGCGTGACTTCGTCGCCGTTGCCGATCGCCACGCCGATGCTGGCGCCGACCGTGACCTGGTGGCTCCCCACCTGGATCGGCAGCGCCAGGCGCCGCAGCACGCTTTCCGCCAGCGCACGGGCGGCGCCGGCATCGGTCGATTCCAGCACGAACACGAATTCGTCGCCGCTGATGCGCGTGACCGTGGTGTCGGGACCGGCAAAGGTCGACAGGCGCCGGCCGATCTCCTGCAGGGCGGTATCGCCGCTCTGGTGGCCGTAGGCGTCGTTGACTTCCTTGAAGCGGTCCAGGTCGATGAACAGCACGCCGACCAGGGCGCCGCTGTCGACCGAACGGGTGAGCGCGGCATCGAGCGTGCGCATGCAGCTGAAGCGGTTGTGCAGTCCGGTCAACGAGTCGTGGGTGGCCAGGTGGATCAGCTTGGCCTCGGCCTCCTTGCGCATCGTGACGTCGGCGAAGAACACGCTCAGGCCGTCCCTTGTCGGGTAGGCGCGTGCCTCGAGCCAGATCCCGAGCGGCGCGTAATAACTCTCGACGGTGGTGAGCTCACGCTGTTGCACCGCGCGCTGGTAGGCCTGGTGGAAGGCACTGTCGATCAGTTCGGGAAACTCGACCCAGATGCGCTTGCCGATCAATTCGTTCGCGCGCCGTTCCAGCCAGGCCGCGCCGCGCGCGTTGATGTAGGTGAAGCGCCAGTCGCGGTCGAGCGAGAAGCAGCCGTCGGCAATGCTTTCCAGGACCACGCTGAGGTGCTCGCGCGCGTGTTCGGCAGCCTGCCGCGCTTCGATCGCATCGGTGATGTCCTGCAGGAAACCGGCATAGTTCGTCAGGCGACCGCGATTGTCATGCAGGGGGAAGATGTGCATGCGCACCCAGAATAGGGTGCCGTCCTTGCGGTAGTTGCGCAGCGTGGTGGTGCAGGGACGCTGGTCGGCGATGCAGGCGCGCAGCTGGTCGAGGCCGGGCTGGTTGCGGTCCTCGCCCTGCAGGAAGCGGCAGTTGCGGCCGATGACTTCGTCGAAGGTGTAACCGGTATAGGCTTCGAACGCGGGATTGGCGTAGACGATGGGATTGTCGTCCTGGTTGGGATCGGTCAGGAGGATGGCATTGCTGCTGGCAATGATCATCCGCTGGTAGAACCAGGCAGGTTGACTCTCGAGGGGCTCAGGGATGGACATGATCGGCCAGGTCAATTTGGACGATTCCAGTGTAATCCCCCATGGATTGACACGTAGCACGGAAGGCAAGCTCTGCTTGCCGCTTCCGACCCTTGCACGATGTGGTTTTCGACGCCTTTCAGGCCAGGCCGAGCACCGTCATTTTCATGGCGAGCGCCATGCGATCCGCATCGATACGGTCGCCGTTGGTGCGGGTCGACAGCGTCGATTTTTCCTTGCGGCCGAGGAAGTAGGCGATGCGTTCGGCGTTGGCGCCGGACGGGTGCGGAATGCCGTGCAGGACGTGCGATTCGCGCAGCACGCCGCGTCCCGCGAGCCAGCTCAGCGCCTCGCCGACCTTGGGGCCGAGCGGCACGTAGACCGCGTCCGGCAGCCGCGCGGCTTCCATCGCGAAGTGGTCCAGCATCTGGGTTTGCAGCAGCT
>CAJYQM010000066.1 GCA_913777025.1 uncultured Massilia sp.
GTGCTTCCTTGTGCTGTCCTTCGCGCCCGTGGCCGGCGTGCTCATCCTGTCTAATGTAGTAACGCAGAAATTCTTGTGTCAAACAAAATTTCAAAATCGGCGCTTGTTAACCGACTTGTCACGAAACAATGCTATGGGACACGAATTGGCTTGACAGGCGCGCGGCTGCCCGCATAAGTTCGGTTCGGAACCACAAGGAGAACCGACCCGTGCACAGCCTTTCCTTCGTCCGCGCCGCACTGTGCGCGTCGACCATCCTGGCCTCCAGCGCCTTCGCCGCACCGCTCGCCGCCGTCCCCTCTCCCGGTCCCGCCCAGGCACCGTTTTCCTTCGCCGCCGCGCCCGGCCATTTGCCCAAGAACGTGGTCCCGCTCGACTACCGGATCGCGATCGTGCCGGACGTGGCCAAACGTACCCTGCGCGGCACCGCATCGGTCGACCTGCGCTTCGACGAAGCCACCGACACCATCCAGTTCAACGCCCTGGACATGCGTTTTTCCAGGGTGCGCCTGGACGGCAAGCCGGTCCGTAAGGTCAGTGTCGACGACAAGCGCCAGATCGTCACCGTGACGCTGGCGGCCAAGGCCGGGCCCGGACGCCACGTGCTGGACCTGGCCTACGACGCCCACATCGAGAGCGGCCCGCGTGGCCTGTTCGCCCAGCCTTTCCAGAAGCCCGACGGCAGCCGCGACATCCTGCTGTCGACCCAGTTCGAAGCCACCGACGCGCGCCGCATGTTCCCCTGCTGGGACGAGCCGGCCTTCCGCGCGCGCTTCACACTGACGGCGACCGTCCCGGCCGGATGGGCGGCGATCTCCAACATGCCGGTCAAGCGCCGCGTGGTGCACGGCGCCCTGGCCACCACGACCTTCGAACGCTCGCCGTCGATGTCGTCCTACCTGGTCGAATTCACCGGCGGCGACATGGCCAGCATCGGCACCCGCGCCGGCGCCACCGCCATCAACGTCTGGGCCGTGCGTGGCCAGGAGCAGAACGGCAGGCAGGCACTGGACGACGCGCGCCAGATCCTGCTCGACTACAACGATTACTTCGGCGTGGCCTTCCCCTTGCCCAAGCTGGACGCAATCGCCGTGCCCGGCGGCTTCCAGGGCGCCATGGAAAACTGGGGCGCCATCACCTACAACGACCAGACCCTGCTGCTCACGCCGGCCTCCACCATCGACAACCGCCAGCTGGTGTTCAGCATCTCGGCGCACGAGATGGCGCACCAGTGGTTCGGCGACCTGGTGACGATGGGCTGGTGGGACGACATCTGGCTCAACGAAAGCTTCGCATCCTGGGCCGCCGCCAAGGAGACCGACCTGCGCAACCCGGGCTGGCGCGTGCGCGAAGCGGAAGACGCCGGCAAGGAAGCAGCCATGCGCGTCGATGCGCGCCTTGCCTCGCGCGCGGTGCACTACCCGGTCGAAAACGAGCTCGAGCCGCAGAACAATGCCGACCCGCTGATCATCTACAACAAAGGCCAGGCCGTGCTGCGCATGCTGGAAGCCTACCTGGGTCCGGACACCTTCCGCGCGGGCATCCGCGCCTACATGAAGGCACGCCAGTACGACAACGCCACCAGCACCGACCTGTGGCGTGCGCTGGGCGCGGCCAGCGGCCAGGACATCGGCCGGCTGGCGCGCGACTGGATCGAGCAACCCGGCTTTCCGCTGGTGAGCGCGAAGGCCGAATGCGATGGCGCCGGCGCCCGCACCCTGACGCTGTCGCAGTCGCGCTTTCTGCTGCAGGGCCAGGACCCGGCCCAGCCGCGCTGGGCGGTGCCGCTGCGCATGCGGGTGGGCGGCGGCGCGGCGCAGTCGCTGCTGCTGGCGAAAGAAGGCCAGCGCGTCGCGGCCGGCCGCTGCGACCAGGCGCTGTCGCTGAATGCGGATACCGACGGCTTCTTCCGCGTCGCCTACGACGATGCCCTGCTGGCCCTGAACACGCGCCAATTCGCCACCCTGCCCGACGGCGACCGCATCGCCCTGCTGGATGACCAGTGGGCACTGGTGGAAAGCGGCCGCCAGCCGCTCGACAGCTACCTGGCGCTGGCGCGCGCGATGGCTGCGCTCGCCAGCCCACCCAACGAGCGCGCCTGGAACCAGATCCTGGGCGCCCTCGACACCATCGAACGCGCCGAGCGCGGCACGCCCGGCCATGCCGCCTTCGTCGCCTGGGCACGCGCCCTGGTCAAACCGGTCGCCGCCGCCATCGGCAGCGCGCCCGCTGCAGCCAACACGGCGGAAGGCGCCGGCGCGCAAAGGCTGCGCCGTAATCTGCTTGCCCACCTGGGCGCCTGGGACGATGCGGACGTGGTGGCGGATGCGCGCCGCCGCTTCGCCGCCTTCGTGCAGGACCGCGCCAGCCTGGCGCCGGACGAGCAGGCCGCGGTGCTCACGGTCGTCGCCCAGCACGCCGATGCCGCCACCTTCGATCAACTGCACGCGATCGCGCGCGGCGCGCACAACGAGACCGAGGTGCGGCGCTTCTATCCAGTCCTGATGCGGGTGCGCGACCCGCAACTGGCCGCGCAGGCGGCGGCGATCGCCCTGTCGCCCGAGATCCCGCCGCAGGCCGACGTACTGCGCCTGGGCCTGGTGCTGGCCCTGGCCGGCGAGCATCCGCAGCTGGCCTGGGCCACCTTCACCGGGCAGCTCGACCGCTTGACCGCGGCCAACCCGGGCAACCGCCCGAATGTGCTGGCCAAAACCGCGCCCGAGGTGTTCTGGGCCGGCATCCCGGCCGCCACGCTGCAGGCATGGATCAAGGCGCATGTCGAGGCCGGCATGGCCGAGACCCTGGGCGACAGCATGCAGACCGTCCGCTTCCGCCAGGACGAAAAGGCGCGCCTGGTCGAGGCGGCCGACCGGATCGTCGCGCGCCGGACTTGAGCGCAGCGGCGCTCAGGACCGGCTAGCGGTTTCGGCTGCCGTCCGCCGCCTTCGCCGGCGAGCCGCTACAATCGGGTTGCCAGACGCAAAGGACTGCCATGCAGCGCTACAAGAACCGCAGCGGCGACTCCGGCGTCGTCGCCTACGACATCGACGCCGGCCAGATCATCGTCCAGTTCAGGAACGGCGAGCGCTACCTCTACACCGAGGACAGCGCCGGCGCCGCCAATATCGCCCGCATGCAGGAACTGGCCCGCTCCGGCCACGGCCTGTCGAGCTTCATCAGCCAGCACGTGCACGACCGCTACGCGCGCAAGATCAATTCAAGAAAGCTTCAATGACCCGCACCACCCTGCCTGACCAAGATTTCGCCGCTTTCCTGTTCGACATGGACGGCACCCTCCTCACCTCGATCAAGGCCGCCGAACGCGTCTGGGGCAACTGGGCCGCCAGCCAGGGCCTCGACGTCGCCGCCTTCCTGCCGACCATCCACGGCAAGCGCAGCGAAGACACGGTCCGTGGCCTGAACCTGCCCGGTGTCGACCCTGTGGCGGAAGCGGCCCGCATCACGCAAGCCGAGATCGAGGACGTGGCGGGCGTGGAAGCGATCAGGGGCGCGGCCGCCTTCCTCGCCAGCCTGCCGCCGCAGCAATGGGCGATCGTCACCTCGGCGCCGCGCAAGCTGGCCGAGGCGCGCATCGCCGCGGCCGGCATGCCGACCCCGGGCGTGCTGGTGGCGGCCGAAGACGTCGAACGCGGCAAACCGGCGCCCGACCCCTTCCTGCTGGGCGCGCGCAAGCTGGGCGTGGCGCCCGAAGCCTGCCTGGTGTTCGAGGACACGCTGGCCGGCCTGCGCTCGGCCGCGGCGGCCGGCATGAAGAGCATCGTCGTCACCACGACCCATGCGCATCCGATGCAGACCGAGGTGCCGGGCGTGCTCGACTATGAAGAACTGCGCGCCGTGCAGAGCGGCGATGGCAAGCTGCGCGTGCAAATGCACATGTAAATTCGCTAAAACGAGCAGCGGCCAGCGCTCGAATGAGCGCTGGCGACGCCGACTCACTCGTGGCGATAGACGCGCGGCTTCAAGGTCTCGGTATCGACGTCGAATGCCGCTGCCGGCGCATCGGGCGCCGCGCGTTTCGGGTATGGCGTGCCGTCGCGGTGGGTGTAGCCGTCGGTCTTGCCGTCGTAGACCAGGTCGATGTCCGGATACTCGGCGCGGTCTTCCGGGACGCGCGAACCGACGCACAGCATCAGCGCCGTGCCCCAGCTCTTGTTGACCAGGTGGTGGCCGTTCGGGCGGCCGGCCGGGAAGGCGGCGCAGTCGCCGGCGCGCATCAGGGTTTCGCCCTCGTCCGTCACCAGGGTCAGTTCGCCCGACACCACCGTCACGAACTCATCCTCGTGCGAATGCCAGTGGCGCTGCGACGACGCCGCGCCCGGCTGCAGTTCGACCAGGTTGACACCGAATTGCGTCAGGCCGCCGGCCTCGCCCAGCGCCTGGCGGCTGCGGCCGTTGACGGCCTCGGCGAAAGCCTCGGGATAACTGGTGCCGGTCAGCACGGGGATGATGCTCAAGTCTAGCCTGGACATGGGACACTGCTCCTTGTTGGTTTGGACAGGGTTGTCAACCCGTCTAGGATAGCGCAAGTGACCGCCGGTCCACTGTCCGGGTGAGAACGCACGCAGGGATGGACCGCCGAAACGGCCATCCTGGCGCAGGCATTGATGCCGGTCAGTCTCAGGCGCGCTTCTGCACCAGCGTCAGGATGTCATAGCTGGCCACCAGTTCGTCGTGCTGGTTGGTCACCTGCACGTCCCACGCCACCACGCCCTGCCCGCGGCCCTGCTCGTCCATGCGGTTGCGGTCGACCTTGCGCTTGCAGGTCAGGCGCGCGCGGATGGTGTCGCCGATCGCCACCGGCGCCACGAAGCGCAGGTTGTCCAGGCCGTAGTTGGCCAGCACCGGCCCCGGCGCCGGCGACACGAACAGGCCCGCCGCCGCCGACAGCACGAAGTAGCCGTGGGCGATGCGCTTGCCGAACTGCGTGTCCCTGGCCGCGATCTCGTCGAAGTGCATGTAGAAATAGTCGCCCGAGATGCCGCCGAAGTTGACGATGTCGGCTTCGCTGACGGTGCGGCGGTGGGTCAGCAGCGAGTGGCCGATCTCGAGGTCCTCGAACCAGCGCCGGAACGGGTGCACCTCGCTCTCCTTGACCGCGCCGCCGCGCACGTATTCGCCCGTGACGGCCGTCAGCATGGTCGGCGAACCCTGCACCGCCGCGCGCTGCAGGAAGTGTTTGACGGCGCGGATGCCGCCCAGTTCCTCGCCGCCGCCGGCGCGGCCCGGACCGCCGTGCTTCAGTTGCGGCAAGGGCGAGCCATGGCCGGTGGAGTCCACCGCAGCTTCGCGCTCCAGGATGTGCACGCGGCCGTGCGAGGCGGCGGCGATCGGCACCGCATGGGCGGCAATCGCCGGGTCCTTCGTCACCAGCGTGGTCACCAGGCTGCCGCGGCCGCGTGCCGCCAGTTCAAGCGCCTCGTCGACGTCGCGGTAAGTCATCATGGTGCTGACCGGGCCGAAGGCTTCGATATCATGCACCGCATCGTTACGCAATCCGTTGCGGCACAGGATCAGCGTGGGCGAGAAGAAGGCGCCGTTGGCACAGCCTTCGCCGACCGGCTTGAAACCGTCGCGCGCGCTGAACAGCACTTCGTTTCCGCGCGCCAGCATCTCGACCCGCTCGCTGACGTCGCGGTGCTGGTCCATCGATGCCAGCGCCCCCATGCGCACGCCTTCCATTTTCGGGTTGCCGACCACGACCTTCGCCAGGCGCTCGCGCAGGCGTGTGCCCACGGCGTCGACATGCCGCTCGGGCACGATGATGCGGCGGATCGCCGTGCACTTCTGGCCGGCCTTGCCGGTCATCTCGCGCGCGACTTCCTTCACGAACAAGTCGAATTCCGGGTCGTCCGGGGTCACGTCCGGCGCCAGGATGGCGGCGTTCAGCGAGTCGGCTTCGGCCGTGAACGGCACGCCTTCGCGCAGCAGGTTGGCATTGCCGCGCAACTTGACGGCGGTGTCGGCCGAGCCGGTAAAGGTGACGGCATCGAAGCCGGTGAGGCGGTCCAGCAGGTCGCCGGTGCCGCCGATGACCAGCTGCAGCGCGCCTGGCGGCAGCAGCTCGGACTCCATCATCATCCTGACGACCGCGTGCGTGAGGTAGCTGGTGGCGGTGGCCGGCTTGGCGATGCAGGGCATGGCTGCCAGGAAGCTGGGCGCGAATTTCTCCAGCAGGCCCCAGATCGGAAAGTTAAAGGCGTTGATGTGCACCGCGACGCCGCCGCGCGGCACCAGGATGTGGGTGCCGGCAAAGCCGCCGCGCTTGCCGAGCGCCATGGCCGGGCCTTCGTGCAGCACGTTCGACGAGGGCAGCTCGCGCGAGCCCATGCTGGCATAGGCGAACAGGGTGCCGATGCCGCCTTCGACGTCGACCCAGCTGTCGGGCCGGGTGGCGCCGGTCAGGTGCGAGATCTCGTACAGCTCTTCCTTGCGCTCCATCAAGTACAGGGCCAGGGCTTTCAGGCGCTGGGCGCGCTTCTGGAAGTCCAATTGCATCAGCTGGCCTACGCCCGTCTTGCGCGCATACGCCAATGCTTCCTCGAAGTCGATCTTTTCCGCGTGGGTGTGGAAGATCAGCTGGTTGTCCAGGGCGCTGTGCAGCGGGGTGTGGGCTTGCTGGCCGTGCCAGCGGCCGGCGATGTGGCTTTGCAGGGTGGGCGCGTTCATGAACTTGTCTCCTCCGGATACGTTTATTTTTTGGGACGGTGCGGCTCGTCGAACACCAGCCGGCGCCGGCCTGCTTCCGCTTCCGTGAACGCCTCCACCTCGCGCATGCTCTGCAAGGAACGCAGGTTCAGGTCGTGATACTGGCGCGTGCCGTAGCTCTTCCACGCGAGCTCGTCATCGGTGACCGGACGCATCACCCGCGCCGGAGCGCCTATGACCAGGCTGCGCGGCGGGATCACCATGCCGGCTTTCACGAACGCCGCCGCGCCGACGATCGATTCCGCGCCGACCACGGCCTGGTCCATGACGACCGCATTCATCCCGACCATCGCATTGCGCCCGACGCGGCAGCCGTGCAGCACGGCGCCATGGCCGATATGGCCGTCGACTTCGACCACGGTATCGTCCCCGGGAAAGCCGTGCATCACGCAGGTGTCCTGCACGTTGGCGCCCTCTTCCAGCACCAGGCGGCCGAAGTCGCCGCGCAGCGAAGCCAGCGGGCCGATGTAGCAGCGCGGGCCGACGATCACGTCGCCGATCAGCACTGCGGTCGGGTGCACGTAGGCGCTCGGGTGGACCACCGGGCGCAGGCCGTCGATTTCATACACCTTGACCATACCGTTACACCCGTTCGATGATCAGGGCAATGCCCTGGCCGACGCCGATGCACATCGTGCACAGCGCGTAACGGCCGCCGCTGCGCTGCAGCTGGTAGACGGCGGTGGTGACCAGGCGGGCGCCGGACGCGCCCAGCGGGTGGCCGAGGGCGATCGCGCCGCCGTTCGAGTTCACGTGCTCGGCGTCGTCGGGCAGGCCGAGGTCGCGCATCACGGCCAGGCCCTGGGCGGCAAAGGCTTCGTTCAGCTCGACCACGTCCATCTGGCCCATGGTGAGGCCGGTCTGGGCCAGCACTTTCTTCGTGGCCGGCGACGGCCCGAAGCCCATGATGCGCGGCGGCAGCCCGGCGGTGGCCATGCCGACGATGCGCGCACGCGGTGTCAAACCGAAGCGCTCGAGCGCGCCGCCGGATGCGATCAGGAGCGCGCAGGCGCCGTCGTTCACGCCCGAGGCGTTGCCGGCGGTGACGCTGCCTTCGGCATGCACCACGCCCTTGAGTTTCGCCAGCGCCT
>CAJYQM010000067.1 GCA_913777025.1 uncultured Massilia sp.
CCGACCGTGTTGAACCAGTACGGCGCGTCGGTCCACAGCCCGTACAGGGTGTGCCCCGCTTCTTCCAGCGCCAGCACGCGCTCGGCGTTGTAGGCCAGCTCGCCCACCAGCAGGATGCGCAGGCCGTCCGGCGCCGGCGGCGTCGGCGCCCGTTCGCGCAGGCGGCGATACAGCGCGGGTTCGTCGATCGGGTTGCCGGTGGTGGCGTGGAAGCGCATTGGCTCGGCCACGCGGTAGCGCTGGCGGAAGGGGTTGATCCCGCCCACGGGCTCCTGCATCCATTTGTGGCGCTGGGCGGGATGGTCGACCCATTCGCAGGTGAGCTCGCCGCTGCCGTTGAAGCTGCCGAGCTCGCGCAGGCGTGCCCAGAACAGCCGGTCGAGGTCGTCGGACTCGAGTTCGGCGCGTTCGACCCAGCGCAGCGGCACGCGCCGGTGCATGACCTGCACCAGCTGCAGGCAGGTGCCGGCGATCTGGCCCGGGCTCGAGCGGTTGTAGTGGTGGCGCACGCCGGCATACGACAGCACGGCGTGCGGTGCTTCCTCCAGCGCGTCCGCCAGCGTGGCCAGGTGGGTCGCGTAAAACACGTCGTCGCTGGGCAGGTAGGCCACCAGCGGCGCCGTGCTGCCATCCAGGGCCGCGTTCAGCGCACGGCCCAGGCCGCCGTTGGCATCCAGGCGCAGGTAGCGGATGCGCGCGTCGGCCAGGAAGGGCGCGACCGCCTCCCCCGTGCCGTCCCGGGATCCGTCGTCCACGACCAGCGCTTCCCAGGCCTGCAGCGTCTGGGCCTGCAGGCTGGCGAGCGCGCGCGCGACGAAGGCCGCCTGTTCGAAGGTGGGCATGAGCACGCTGACGAGGGGTGGCGGATGGCGCATCGACGATTCCTGATCCTGGGGCGATGCAAGCAGCATAGGAGCCAGGGCCCCGACGCATTTGCGCGGCGTCAGTCGTGCGCGCTCCCTCGAGCGTCCATTAATTTCACTTATGCAAAGGCAAACCGTCCATAAACTTGCCTTTCCGCCAGTAATTTGTGGCTTCAGAGCATTATTTCTTACTTTCCAGGCTAATAAAACTGTTGAGCTGAGTCCGCCTGCAATAAAATCTATCGAAAATTCACGTGGCAGCCGGCGAAGCTCGACGAGCGCGCATGGCAAGCACAATCATAAAAACAGCAGCTGGGGAAAGTCTCATGAACAAGCACTGGGTTCGCATGAACCCGACATTGCTGGCAAACGCAATTGCCGGCATCGCCTGTGGCAGCGCGCATGCGCAGGTCTCGCCCATCCAGGAAGTGATCGTCACGGCGCAGCGCAGCGCCGCGCCGGAATCGAAGACCCCGGTTGCGATGAGCGTCCTGACCGCGGAGCAACTCGACAAGGACGGCCTGGACAGCCCGGGCACGATCGGCGCCCGCCTGCCGAACACCTATCTGGAAACGTCCTACGACGGCCTGCGCATCACGATGCGCGGCGTGTCGAATGCCGACGCCACCGAGAAGGGCGATCCATCGGCCGCCTTCATGGTCGATGGGGTCTACGTCGCCCGTCCACAGAGCCAGACCGGGTCCTTCTACGACGTCGAGCGCGTCGAAGTGCTGCGCGGGCCGCAGGGCACGCTGTACGGCCGCAACACGACCGCCGGCGCCGTCAACGTGATCAGCAAGGCCCCGGTGCCGTATTTCGAGGCCGGCGCCAGCGCCACCGTCGGCAGCTATGCCACCCGCAAGGTCACAGGCATGCTCAACGTGCCCGTGAACGACATGCTGTCGCTGCGCGCCGCCTTCACGGCCAACCGGCACGAGCCGTACGTGCGCTACGACCACGGCGCGGGCCTGCGCGCCGGCCTCACGCCGGGCCTGGACCGCGACGACCGCGCCGCGCGCCTCTCCGCCCTGTTCAAGCCCGGCCACGGCATCGCGCTGCTGGTGCGCTACGAGGCCGGCCGCGACGACACCAACAACGACAGCACGGTGCCGGACTCGAACTTCTATTCGGGCATCGCGCAGGGCAAGCCGGTGTGGAACGACGACGGCAGCACGCGCCGCCTCACGAACCGCTTCAAGTCGCCGAACAACGTGCCGGACCAGGGCTATTCGCGCAAGACCACGTCGAACCTGAGCACGGACCTGAGCTGGAACTTCGGACCGGCCACGCTGTCCTGGCTGGGTTCGCACCGCAGCTTCGACCACGACTACCTGTACAACTATTATTACCGCGTCGCGCCGACCGTCGCGCTGGGCGTGCGCCAGGATTTCCACGGCGACTACAACCAGGATTCGCACGAGCTGCGCATCGCCACCAACGGCGCCGGACCGTTCAGCGCCCAGGGCGGCGTGTACTGGTTCCACGAGCGCGTGCGCGACCACTACAATTTCCGCGACCTGCAGGCGGCCGGCCTCACGCCCTGGTATGTGTTCGACAACGACCCGGTCGAGGCCACAAGCCGCGCCGCGTTCGCGCAGGCCACCTATGCCCTGGCACCGCGCCTGCGCGCCACCGCCGGCGCCCGCTATACGGAAGACGACAAGTCGCGCTACGGCACCATCGCCTACCAGCGCACGGCCACCCTGAACCCGGCCACCGACGCGCGCGAACTGAACGCCGGTGCGATCGGCACCCACA
>CAJYQM010000068.1 GCA_913777025.1 uncultured Massilia sp.
ACAAGGGCGATCCGTCGCGCCAGGCTTCGCAATACGGCAATGGCCCGGACCTGCCCGCGGCGAAAAACTACCTGCTGCCGCCGATGAAGGTGGCGCCGGCCGGCACCTGGAAACAGGGCGAGACGCCGATGGTACCGGCATCCCTGAAGATCAGCGCGCTGGCCACCGGCCTGATGCACCCGCGCTTCGTCTATCCGCTGCCGAACGGCGACATCCTGATCGTCGAATCGAATGGTCCGAGCCAGCCCAAGATGCGTCCCAAGGATGTCATCATGGGACCGATCAAGGCCTACGGCGGCTCGGCGGCGAAAGGTGGCAACCGCATCACGCTGGTACGCCCGGCCAATGGCAACGCGCCGGCGCAGCAGACGGTCTTCCTCGACAATTTGAAGTCGCCGTTCGGCGTGGCGCTGGTCGGCAACGAGCTGTACGTGGCGAATGCCGACTCGCTGATGCGCTATCCCTACAACGAAGGCGACACGAAAATCACTGCGCCGGGCACCAAGGTGCTGGACCTGCCGGGTGCGGAGGGCAAGCTGAATCACCACTGGACCAAGAGCCTGCTGGCCAGCCCGGACGGCAGCAAGCTGTACGTCGGCGTCGGCTCGAACAGCAACATCACGGAAAACGGCATGGAAGCGGAGATGAACCGCGCCGCCATCCTCGAAGTGGACCGCGCCAGCGGCGCCTTCCGCGTGTTCGCCAGCGGCTTGCGCAATCCGAACTCGATGCAGTGGGAACCGACAAGCCATGCGATGTGGACCGTGGTCAACGAGCGCGACGAGATCGGTCCCGACCTGGTGCCGGACTACCTGACCTCGGTACGCGACGGCGGCTTCTACGGCTGGCCCTACAGTTACTATGGCCAGCACGTCGACCCGCGCGTGAAACCCGAGCGCCCCGACCTGGTGGCCAAGGCGCTGGTGCCCGACTACGCGCTGGGCTCGCACGTGGCCTCGCTGGGCCTGGTCTTCAACCGTCCGGACAGCCCGATGCCGGCCAACCTGCGCGAGGGCGCCTTCGTCGGCGAACACGGCAGCTGGGACCGCGATCCGCCGAGCGGCTACAAAGTCGTGTTCGTGCCTTTCCACGACGGCAAACCGGCCGGCAAGCCGATCGACGTGGTGACCGGCTTCCTCACCGAGGGCCATGCCAAGGGCCGTCCGGTCGGGCTGGCGCTGGACCGCAGCGGGGCGCTGCTGGTGGCGGATGACGTCGGCAATACGGTGTGGCGCGTCAGCCCGGCGGGCACGGCCGCGGTGGCGTCGGCGGCATCCACGACGGCGGCGGTGCATTGATGTGGAACAGCCGGCGCCGCCTGGCGCCGGCTGGATGGGCTGTCTTGCCTGTCACAAATGGAAGTCGCCGGCCCGCTCGGGCTGGTGAAGCGCACGGTCGAGTTCATCGTGACGATCCGGGCCGGCATGTCCCACGGGTCGACGATGGCGGCGCGTCCCAGTTCGTTCAGCAGGGCGTCGCCATCGAAGGGATGGTTGGGCGCGAGCGTTTCCAGCAGCAGTTCGACGCGATACGCGTCCACCGAGGACATGACGAGTTTCGGAAGCATGTCAGAACTCCATGAACAGTGCGCCCAGGCCGACGGCCAGGGCCAGGGTGGCCACGATGCCCTGGCGCAGGCGCCTGCGGCGTGCGATCAGTTCATGCGCGGAGCGAAAGTTCAGGCGGCGGCGTTCGGGCAGCACGCGGCCCGCCATGCCTTGGGTTTTCCAGATCGATTTCATTGTTCACACCAGTTTGTGTCGGATGACAGGGCGCCTGCGGCAATGCAGGCGGCCTCGAAAGGATGTGTGAGCTCGGCAAGCGTTATGGAAACCGTTGCCGAGCTCAGGAAAGCCGGGCAAGGTTGCGGGCACGGGAGAACAGCGCTTGCGTATCGTGTACGGAAACGGGATTTACTCGACTTGCGGTGAGTACATCGTGCGCCATGTTCTTGTCAGCCGGGAGGTTCCGGCTCGCGCCGGATGATTTGTCTATACAAATCGAGTATAGCGCAATGTACGGAGCTTGCGTCTTTACGATCCGTAACGTGCGCGGCCTGTCAATTACCCCGGTAGGTCGAATAGCCGAATGGGCTCAGCAGCAGGGGAACGTGGTAGTGCGCGGTGGCCGCGTCCATCGTGAATTCGACCGGGATGCGCGGGAAGAAGCTCGGCTGGCCGCGCCGGGCATAGTGTTCGCCGGTCTCGAACACGATCCGGTATTCGCCGTTCGTCACGGGCTTGCCTTCCGGGTAGAGCGCGGGAATGCGGCCCTCGGCGTTCGTGACGCCGGCCGCGAGCTCGCGCCATTGCGCGCCGGCGCGCTGCTCCAGCCGGACGCGGATGCCGGCCGTCGGCTGCCCGCTCTGCAGGTCGAGGACGTGGACGCTCAGCGGATTCGGCGCCGCCGCCGCGAGCGGTGCGCCGATGGCGAGGGCACAGGCGAGGACGAGTGGTTTGATCGGGTTCATGGATGCTCCTGGATGACTGGGGAGGGCCGATTCTGCCACCCGGCGGCCTGCGCCCGGCTGACGGGAAGATGATAATTCCGTCATGTTTCGCACCCGGGAACCGGCATAGAATGGCGGTTTTGCATGGATTTGCGGCATGGCCATCCTGGTGATCGAAGACGAACCGAAGATCGGTGACTACCTGCAGCGCGGCCTGGCGGAATCGGGCTTTGCCGTCCGGCTTGCGCGCAATGGGCGCGCGGGCCTGGCCATGGCGATGGAGGGCGAGATCGAATTGATCGTGCTCGACGTCATGCTGCCAGGCATGGACGGCTGGCAGGTGCTGGAAGCCCTGCGTGGCCGCCCCGAGACCGGGCAGATCCCGGTGCTGTTCCTGACCGCGCGCGACGACGTGCAGGACCGGGTACGCGGGCTCGAACTGGGTGCCGACGACTACCTGGTGAAGCCCTTCGCCTTTGTCGAACTGGTGGCGCGCATCCGCACGCTGTTGCGGCGGGGCCCGGCGCGCGAGGACGACCTGATCCGCGTCGGCGACATGGAGATCGACGTGATCCGGCGCCGCGTGCGCCGCGGCGCGAGCGACATCGTCCTGACGGCGCAGGAGTTCGCCCTGCTGCACCTGCTGGCGCGGCGCCAGGGCCAGGTGCTGTCGCGATCGATCATCGCGTCCCACGTCTGGGACATGAATTTCGACAGCGATACGAATGTCATCGACGCGGCGGTAAGGCGGCTGCGGCGCAAGGTCGACGACCCGTTCGCGCAGAAGCTGATCCACACGCGGCGCGGCATGGGCTATGTGTGCGAGGCGCAGCCGGTGGCATCGGCGTGAAGGCGGGCTGGGCGTCGCGCGTGCGTCATTCGCTGACGCTGCGCATCACCCTGATGTTCGTGACGCTGGTCGCGCTGGCCGCGGCGGGGCTCGGGACCTACCTGTACCGTGCCTTCGTCGCCGAGATCGAGCGGCGCGACGATCTCCAGCTGCTGGGCAAGCTGCGCCAGGTGCAGCTCCTGCTCGGGCGTCCCGGCGCGGCGGACTTGCTGCGCACGCGGCCGGACTTTTTCCGGGACACGATGAGTGGCCAGGAAAATTCGCTGGTGCGCTTCCTGGCGCCCGACGGCAGGGTGCTGGCCGACATCAATGCGATGGGGGAATACTATCCGGTCCCGCCTGCCGCCGGGGCGGTCCCGGGCCGCGGCGCGATCGCGAGCTGGACCAGCCGCGGCGGCCATCCAGGCAGGGTGGTGGCGGGCAGCGCGAAGCTGGAGGGCGGTCTCGAGACCGGCCCGTTGACGGTCGTGGTAGCGCGCGTGTACGGCGAACGCAGCGCCATGTTCGCGCGCTATCGCCAGCGCATCGCCCTCGGCGCCGGGGTCAGCGCGCTGGCGGCGGCCCTGCTTGCGGCGCTGCTGTTGCGGCGCGGTTTGCGGCCCCTGCGCGCGATCGCCGGCCATGCGGCCCTGGTCCGTCCGGCAACACTGGCGCGGCGGATCGACCTCGACACGGCGCCTTCGGAATTGCGGCCGCTGGTCGACGCCCTGAATGGCATGCTCGCGCGGCTGCAGGATGGCTATGCGCGCCTGTCCGGTTTTTCCGCCGACCTGGCGCACGAGTTCCGCACCCCGGTTACCAACCTGCTGGGCCAGAGCCAGGTCATGCTGGCCCAGCCACGCACCGTGGCCGAGTACGAACAATTGATTGCCTCCAATGTCGAGGAACTGGAGCGCCTGGCGCGCATGATCGAGAGCATGCTCTTCCTCGCGCGTGCCGGCCAGGATGACGTGGTGCTTGCGCGCCAGCCGCTGGGGGCGCTGGACGAACTCGAGAAGATGGCAGGTTTCTACGAAGGCATGGCCGAGGAGCATGGCCTGCGCCTGGCCTGCACCGGCAGCGGGTCGGTGCTGGCCGACCCGGACCTGCTGCGGCGGGCCCTGGCCAACCTGCTGTCGAACGCGGTGCGCTACGCCGACGAAGGCAGCACCATCAGCTTGCGGGCCGACCAGCATGGCGCTGCCACCGAATTGAGCGTCACCAACGCCGGTCCGGCGATCCCGCCCGAGCACCTGGCGCACCTGTTCGAGCGCTTCTACCGGGCCGACCCCGCACGCCGCGACGCCGAAGGATCGACCGGCCTGGGACTGTCGATCGTGCGCGCCGTCATGGACTTGCATGGCGGCATGGCGCAGGTGCGGTCGGAGGCGGGGCAGACACGCTTCAGCCTGGTATTCCCTGCGGCCTGAGCGCGATGCGCGCATGCCACACCCGGCGCCGAGCGGCTCCTGATATTGCGTATCGTCAAGATTTGACCTCGATGGCAACGTAGGCTTCTGGCTTGCGTCCGTTTCCATCGAGGTCATCATGCAGCTCATCCGTATCCTGGCCGGCAGCACCTTCCTGGTGGCCGTGCTGCCGCCCTTCGCCGCCGCCCGCATCGGCGAGGCCGAGGTACGCGAGGGCCCGCGCGGCGGTCCCTGTTTCACGATCAGCCCGCGCGAGGACAGGCTGGGCCAGCCCGACTTCCATGCCATCACGGTGTCCGATGGCCACCGCCTGCTGTGGAAGATGAGCATGCCGATCGAGCGCAGCTTCCCGCTGCGTTTCGGCATGTGCGTGCCCTATGGCGGCCGCGTTCCCTCGCTGCCGCGCACCCAGGCGGCCGAGCTGGAAGCGGGGAAAGTGTATTACCTGCGCATCGATGCGCGTGCATCGAAGGGCAGGAACGTGGCGCAGGCGTATGAAGCGCGGTTTTGCCTGGCCCGGCAACACGACGGGAGCCAGGTGGTGCACCAGATCTGGAACGGCGAGCGGGAAGGGAAACGGATGTACGGGTGTCTGCCGGCAAGCGATTAATGCCTGGAGGCGGAAGGATCATTTAAAATGCCGCCATTCCTTATCACTCCCACCCCTATCATGACTCAGGACGAACTCAAGCAGGCCGTGGCCCGCACCGCCATCGACTACGTGGCCGACGGCGAAATCATCGGCGTCGGCACCGGCTCCACCGCCAATTTCTTCATCGACGAGCTGGGCAAGATCAAGGACCGCATCAAGGGCGCGGTGGCATCCTCGGAGGCGACGGCGACGCGCCTGCGCGGCCACGGTATCGAGGTCTTCGATTTGAACGATGTGGAATCGATTTCGGTCTACATCGACGGCGCCGATGAAATCGACAACAGCGGCGCCATGATCAAGGGCGGCGGCGCGGCGCTGACGCGCGAAAAGATCGTGGCCTCGGTGTCGAAACAGTTCGTCTGCATCGCCGACGGTTCCAAGCTGGTCCAGACGCTCGGTACCTTCCCGCTGCCGGTCGAGGTCGTGCCGATGGCGCGCGCCGCCGTGGCCCGTGAGCTGAGCAAACTCGGCGGCCAGCCGCGCCTGCGCACCAAGCCGGGCAGCGACGAGCCTTTCGTTACCGACAACGGTGGCCACCTGCTCGACGTGGCCGGCCTGTCGATCACCGACCCGGTGGCGCTGGAATCGCAGATCAACCAGATCGTCGGCGTGATCGCCGTCGGCCTGTTCGCCCGCCGCGGCGCCAACGTCTGCCTGCTGGGCACCGGCGAAGGCGTCAAGACCCTGTCCTTCTGAGCGCGAGGCCACCGATGAAGCCGCTTGCTGCGCCCTTGTCGTCCCTGACCGTGG
>CAJYQM010000069.1 GCA_913777025.1 uncultured Massilia sp.
GTATTACTCACCCGTTCGCCACTCGCCGCCAGGTTGCCCCGCGCTGCCGTTCGACTTGCATGTGTAAAGCATGCCGCCAGCGTTCAATCTGAGCCAGGATCAAACTCTTCAGTTTAATCTCTGTTTGCTGGCATTGCTGCCATCCTGATTTCTCAGGAGTCGCTCACTCAAAATACTGACCGTTACTCATTGCTGAGCAACGTTATACTTTTTGTGAACATTTGATAATTTAAGTAATCGACTGAACAAGTCAGCCGTCACCTTCATCAAACGCCCACACTTATCGACTGTTGATTGTTAAAGAACTGTGTTCTGTATTACCTTGCTGCGCTTGCGAATCGTTTTGTTCGTCAGCAGCAGAGAAGTGAGATTATGCAGCGTTTCGCTTGACTCGTCAACTCCCTGTTTTCTTCAGCGCTTTTGGAACTTGCCAAAACTTCAAACTCAACACCTTGATTTCGTTAGAGTTTTACTGCGCTGCAAAAGCAGGAGGCGAATTATAGCGAACCGGCACGCCAATGTGCAAGGGTCTCTTTGCGACCCTCCCTTGTGTCTCATTCATTCCACAGTACCGGCGCCTAGGAATGCCCGAGTATGCGCGATGCCCGCGGGCGATATCGCCGATCGTCGATGCCAACCGGATCCTGTCTGTGCTCCAGAACTGCCTCGGCGAACGCCTTCAGATGCATCTACTACGCGGTACTGCCATCTCTTTTTAAACTCCAAACCTGAGCCGGGCCATACAGGACATCGAGCTTGTGCCTCCCCAGGTACGCAAGCTAGAGGGAAGTCGCGCGCAACAAGTCGATGCCGGTGTACGTAAACTGCAGACCTGATCGCAGACCTTGCCTGCAACAAGCTGTACCAGTCCGGCTTGCCCGATGCGGTGAGGCGGATCAGGTACGCGCTGGCGTCGATTTATCGGCTGATCACGGCTTGGCAAAGCATCGCCGGGCTGCCGCCAACGCCGCAGGTGCATGTGCGCGCCCCGGCTGCACAGGACGGTGACGGGACGCTAGGGTTCGTGTTGCATCACGCGACGGGAATTTGGGGTTGCGAGCCGGTGCCGTGTGCCGAGACCGAGTTCGATGTCGTCTTTCACGTCCACGCCGGCGCGAGGCCCCTGTGCGCCCTGCCGGCCTCGCCGACCGAGATCCTGCCGAGGCTGGACTGCCCCAGTGCTGCGCCCGGTATCGATGCCCTGCTCGACCGCTGCACAGCAGACCTCGCCGTGCCTTCCTTGACCGGTATCCGATCCTACTGGCCCTCCTGGCGACAGACGGTGCCGGGCGCCTCGCCTGCGCGATCAGCAAGAGCATTGTGCCGACTGTCACCGCCACGCCCGACGGGTTCCGCGCATGGCGAACTGATCCGCGTGGAGGGCGAGATGCTGGGCAGGCTGGTTTGAAAGACCCCAGCAGGTAACCGGGCGGCAGCAATCCAGCGTCACCGTCTCAACCAATGGGCTTTCGAAGCGGGCGTCGTGCGCGCCTGACCTGTCGTGAATTCTATGGCATTTTCAATCGTGCATCCGGTTGAAGACGCCCTGGTTTGGCGCTACTGTCGAACCATGGACGATCAAGCTTCCCAGGAGAAGAAAAACGACAAGGAGATGCGCCACATTATCGAAGAAGCGCGCGTCATCCTGCCGGGTCTGCAGGCGGTGTTCGGATTCCAGACCATCGCGGTCTTCAACGAGCGGTTCAAGGATCTCGAAACCTATGCCCAGGCGTGCCACCTGGCAGGCCTCGGGCTGATGGTGATCGCGATGGCGATGCTGATGACGCCCGCCATCTATTACCGCGCGCAGCACGGCCATGCGACTTCGCTGATGGTGAAGGTGTCGCGCCGTATGATACGCGGTGCGCTGATGCCGCTGGCCTGCGGCATGTCGCTGGACATGCTGACGGTGATCTCGCTGGCCACCGACAAGCTTGCGCCGAGTATCGCGGCCTCGGTGCTGACCTTCCTGCTGTTCCTCAGCCTGTGGTACCTGCTGCCGCGGCGCGATCCGGTCCAGTTCCAGGAACCGCGCTCGTAGCGGCGGCATCGTCGCGGATGAAGTCGACGAAGGCGCGCAGCGGCGCCGGCAGCAGCCTGCGTCCCGGGTAGTAGAGATATGGCCCTGGAAAGCGCGGCCACCAGGATTCCAATACCGGGACCAGCGTGCCGCGCTCGAGGTGCGGCCGCAGCCAGTCCTCGAACAGGTAGACGATGCCGAGGCCGCCGATGGCCGCATCCACGGCCAGGTCGACCGCGCCACCGATCTCGACCAGCAGCGGGCCGCTCGGATCGATGCGCACGACGTCGCCCTCGCGTTCGAATTGCCACTGCACTGCGGCGCCACTGGGGAAGCGCGCACGCATGCAGGTGTGAGCCAGCAGTTCGCGTGGATGGCCGGGCACGCCGCGCCGTTGCAGGTAGTCCGGCGACGCCGCCGCCGCCATGCGCTGGACACGCGGCCCGATCGGCACCGCCACCATGTCCTGTTCGAGCCGCTCTTCATAGCGGATACCGGCATCGCAGCCGGCAGCGAGCACGTCGACGAAGTTCTCTTCGGCCGTCACCTCAAGGCGGATCTCCGGATAGGCGGCCAGGAAGCGCGGCACGATGGAGGGCAGCACGAGCCTGCAGGCGCTGAGCGGGACATTCAGGCGCAGGGTGCCAGTGGGTGTGTTACGGAATCCGTTGACGACGTCCAGCGCGTGCTCGACTTCGTTCAGTACCGGGTCCAGGCGCGCGAGCAGGCTCGCACCCGCTTCGGTCGGCACGACGCTGCGCGTGGTGCGGTTGAGCAGGCGCACGCCGAGCCGGGTCTCGAGCCTGCGCACGGCATCGCTCAGGCCGGACGCGCTGCCATCCGTGGCGCGCGCCGCTTCACGAAAGCCGCCGGCCCGTGCGACCGCGACAAAGGCGGACAGATCTCCAAGATCGATTTTCATTGTTCGTTTTTTCGTACAAGCCGTGCTGACTATACCGGATTGTCCTTCACTGCAGGGTGTTCTATCGTTAAGTCATCACCAACCATGAAGGAGACTCAGATGAACCCACTTGATCGTGCCGGCACTTTCCTGCTCGGCGATCGCCCTGTCCGCCGTCTCGGCTATGGCGCGATGCAGCTGGCCGGCCCGGGCGTATTCGGTCCGCCAAAAGATTCCCAGGCTGCGCTCGCCGTGCTGCGCGAAGCGGTGGCGCTGGGTGTGAACCATATCGATACGTCGGACTTCTATGGGCCGCATATCACGAACCAGCTGATCCGGGAGGCACTGCATCCATATCCCGAAGACCTCGTGATCGTCACCAAGATCGGTGCGCGCCGCGACGAACAGGGTGCCTGGTTGCCGGCAATGTCGCCGAAGGAACTTGAGCAGGCGGTGCACGACAACTTGCGGAATCTCGGCCTGGAGGCGCTGGAAGTGGTGAATTTCCGCAGCATGCTGGACGTGCACGGGCCGGCGGAGGGTTCGATCGAGGCGCAGGTCACGGCGCTGGCCGAGCTGCGTCAGCGTGGGCTCATCCGTCACATCGGCCTAAGTAACGTGACGATGAGCCAGGTCGAAGAAGCACGGCGCATCGTGCCGATCGCATGCGTGCAGAACATGTACAACCTCGTGCATCGCAAGGATGACGCGATGATCGATATGCTGGCGAGGGAGGGGATTCCTTACGTGCCGTTCTTCCCGCTGGGCGGATTCAGTCCGCTGCAGTCAGGTGCCTTGTCGGCGGTAGCAAATGGTCTGGGGGTGACGCCGATGCATGTGGCGATTGCCTGGCTGTTGCAGCGTTCGCCGAACATCCTTTTGATTCCGGGGACATCGTCGGTGAAGCATTTGCGCGAGAACCTGGCGGCGGCTGAATTGGTGCTGCCGGAAGATGCGCTGGCGGTATTGGATGGAATCGGGCTGGTTGTTTAAACCGGGCTTTGGAAAACAAAAAACCCCGCCGGGCGTCAGCCGGGCGGGGTTTTTTGGGTCTTGCTCTACTACTTATTAATTAGCCTGACGATAACCTACTTTCACACTGGTTGCAGCACTATCATCGGCGCAAAGTCGTTTCACGGTCCTGTTCGGGATGGGAA
>CAJYQM010000070.1 GCA_913777025.1 uncultured Massilia sp.
ACCAGCGCCTGCTCGGACGGCACCAGGTCGCCTTCCTTCCAGCGGCCGGCCGCGATTTCTCCGGTCAGGTAATCCTTGATGCGCTGGAAGATGGGCGTACTATCTTGCGCGGTCTGTGCGTCCAAAACTTGTCTCCGGGTGCCGGCCGGGTGGCCGCTTGGCTTTTTGCTGCCAGCATTCTAGCATCGGCGATTTGAAAGCAAGACCCGGGGTGCCGATGCGGCCGGCGGCATCTACCATGGCGGCATCGCCTACAGGAGGACAGCATGAACACCATGACCGATACCGTGGCCGGCGCCTTTGCCGGCGACGACGCGCGCTGGGCCGCCGTCAGCGCCCGCACCCGGGCCGCCGACGGCCTGTTCTACTATTCGGTACGCAGCACCGGCGTCTACTGCCGACCCTCGTGTCCGTCGCGCACGCCGCGCCGTGCCAATGTCGCCTTCCACGCCAGCCGCGAGGACGCGGAACGCGCCGGCTTCCGGCCCTGCCTGCGCTGCCGCCCGGACGCGCCGCCGCTGGCCGAGCGCCAGGCCGAGGCGGTGGCGCGCGCCTGCCGCCTGATCGACGAGGCCATCGACGCGCCCGACCTCGATACCCTGGCCCAAGCCTGCGGCATGAGCCGCTTCCACTTCCACCGCGTGTTCAAGGCCCACACCGGCATCACGCCGAAAGCCTATGCGGCCGCGCGCCGCGCCGAACGCCTGCAACGCGGCCTGGCGCAGGCGCCGACCGTCACCGCGGCCGCCTACGACGCGGGCTTCAATTCCAGTGGCCGCTTCTATGCCGCCTCGAACGGCGTGCTGGGAATGACGCCACGCCGCTACCGCGCCGGCGGCAGCGGCGAAGCGATCCACTTCGCAGTGGCAGGCTGCTCGCTGGGCGCGCTGCTGGTAGCCGCCACCGGCAAGGGCATCTGCGCGATCCTGCTCGGCGACGAGCCGGAACCGCTGGTGCGCGACCTGCAGGAGCGTTTCCCGAACGCCGAGCTGGTCGGCGCCCAACCGGATTTCGAGCGCACCGTCGCGCAAGTGGTGGCCTTCGTCGAAGCGCCGCGCATCGGCCTCGACCTGCCGCTGGACGTGCGCGGCACCGCCTTCCAGCAGCGCGTCTGGCAGGCGCTGCGCCAGGTGCCGGCCGGCCAGACCGTCAGCTACGCCGAACTGGCCGAACGCCTCGGCATGCCGAAAGGCGCCCGTGCCGTCGCCAGCGCCTGCGCCGCCAACCCGGCGGCAATCGCCATTCCCTGCCACCGCGTGGTGCGCATCGATGGGGCCTTGTCGGGTTATCGGTGGGGGATCGAGCGCAAGCGGGTGTTGCTCGATCGCGAGCGTGATCCAGATTAAACCGGGGTCAGAGCCCGATTTTTGGAAATGTCTTACGAACTAGATGTACCGAGCATCTTTGCATCCAGTGTCGCTCCCAGCGTTCGATTGCCATTGCTGGCACGCCTGACGTCATCGATTAGTTCGGGCGATAACGTTTCACTGAAGAGATGCCGGTATGCGAACTGCCGCATCACTGTGTCGGCCCCCAAGCTTTCATATACGAGATGCGGTGTGACCAGCGGGTTTTCATGACCATAAGCGTTTGCCATATGGCTGCTCCAGCGGTACTCGGCAGGGGCATCGACCATGCGCGCGCGTACCGGATTGAGTTCGATGTAACGATGGCAGACCAGGAAGTAGCGATCATCCTGTACTGGACAAGAACGAAATCGGCCCTCCCACAAAGTGCCGGTCCGCGCATGGCGGCGGTTGAAATACTGGACGTAGCGTTGGCCCAAGCGTTGCATCAGCGTACTTGCGCTCTCGCCGTCATCTGGTGAGAGCAAGAGGTGTACGTGATTCGTCATCAGGACATAGGCGTGTACAGCGCAGCCGCTGTCGAACGCACACTCCCGCAGCATGTCCAGGTAAACCAGATAATCGTTGTGAACTACAAAGCAGGGTACTCGATTATTGCCTCGCTGAATAACGTGCAGTGGTACCGAAGGCAGGACGAGACGACGTGGACGTGGCATGGCGACACCGGTAGCTATGGAAAGTGTCAACGTAAAACTGTCCGTTTGCAGCGACTCGACTGGCGTCAACAGTGCGTAGTGGGGCTAAACAAGCAAAGCAATAAAGCTGTTGTACGGTCAATTGACAAAAATCGGGCTCTGACCCCGGTTTGATGCAGATTGACCAATTACCAAATTTCGCTACACTCGGCGCTTGCTATTTACCCAACCGGAGATGCCGATGCGCTTTGCCCCCTTGCACTGTTCCCTCTTTGTCCTGGCCGCCTGCGGCGCCTTGTGCACCGCCCACGCCGACACCGTGATCGACAACGCCAACGGCTACACGCTGAACGCGAAGGGCGACATCGTGCAATTCAGCGCGCTCGCCTTCGACGACAAGGGCAGGATCACCGCGGTCGGCACGGCGCAGGAGGTGGCGGCCAGGGCGCCGAAGGCGAAGCACGTCGACCTCAAGGGACGCACCGTGCTGCCCGGCCTGATCGACGCGCACGGCCACGTGTTCGGCCTGGGCGAGATGCTGACCCAGCTCGACCTGTCCGGCACTACCTCGCTGCAGCAGGCGCTGGAGGCGATCAAGGCCTACTCGGGCGCGAATCCGCAGGGCGCCTGGCTGCGCGGGCGCGGCTGGAACCAGGAAAACTGGAAGCTGGGCCGCTTTCCGACCGCGAAGGAACTGGATGCCGTCGTGGCCGATCGCCCGGTCTGGCTGGAGCGTGTCGACGGCCACGCCGGCTGGGCCAACGGCCGCGCGCTGGCGCTGGCCGGCATCACCGACAAGACGCCGGACCCGGCCGGCGGCAAGATCGTGCGCGATGCCGATGGCCACGCCACCGGTGTGCTGGTCGACGCCGCCAAGGAATTGATGCTGAAGGTGCTGCCGCAGCCGACCGAGCAGGAGGGCCGCGCGATGCTCGAGAAGTCGCTGCAGAAGATGGCCAGCGTGGGCCTGACCAGTGCCCACGACGCCGGCATCACGGTCAGCCAGGACAAGCTGTACCGCAGCTTCGCCGACCAGGGCAAGCTCACCGCGCGCATCTACGCGATGATCGGCGGCACCGGCCCCGACTTCGACCAGCTGGCCAAGAATGGCCCGGTCAACAGCTATGGCAAGGACATGTACGCGCTGCGCGCCGTCAAGCTGTACGCCGACGGCGCGCTGGGCAGCCGCGGCGCCGCGCTGCTGGCGCCCTACAGCGACGATCCGCACTCGCATGGCCTGCTGTTCCATTCGAACCAGGAAATCGGCACGATGATCGGCAAGGCCATGAAGAAGGGCTACCAGGTCAACGTGCACGCCATCGGCGACGCCGGCAACCGCCAGATCCTCGACGCCTTCGCCAAGGAGATCAAGGCGAACCGCGCCGAAGGCCAGCGCAACCGCATCGAGCACGCCCAGATCGTGACCCTGGAAGACATCCCGCGCTTCAAGACCATCGGCATCATCCCGTCGATGCAGCCGACCCACGCGACCTCGGACAAGAACATGGCCGAGACCCGCGTCGGCCCGGACCGCATCAAGGGTGCCTACGCCTGGCGCACCTTCCTGGCACAGGGTTCGCGCATCGCCTGCGGCTCGGACTTCCCGGTCGAGGCGCCGAACCCCTTCTTCGGCATCCACGCCGCGGTGACGCGCCAGGACGCCGGCGGCAACCCGATCGCCGGCTGGTACCCGGAGCAGGAGATGTCGCTGAAGGAAGCCTTCCGCTGCTTCACGCTGGACGCCGCCTGGGCGGGCCACCAGGAAAAGAACCAGGGCTCGCTCGAAGCCGGCAAGTACGCCGACTTCATCGTGATCGACCGCGACCTGTTCAAGATGTCGCCGTACGACATCCATCAAACCCAGGTGGAGGAGACCTGGGTGGCCGGCCGCCAGGTCTACAAGAAGTAAGCGGCGCTTGTCGAAATGGATTGACGTACTTGTATAGACAACCTAGACTCCTCGTCATCCCACGTCGTCCATTTCGAGGAGTCCGCCATGACCCAGCCCACGGCGCTGCAGGATCCGCGCTTCGACCCGACCCGAGAAATCCGCGCCCCGCGCGGCAGCCAGCTCAGTTGCAAGAGCTGGCTGACCGAGGCCGCCTTCCGCATGTTGCAGAACAACCTCGACCCGGACGTGGCCGAGGACCCGCAGCGCCTGGTCGTCTACGGCGGCATCGGGCGCGCGGCGCGCGACTGGGCCTGTTTCGACCAGATCCTGGCCTCGCTGCGCGCGCTGGAAGACGACCAGACCCTCCTGATCCAGTCCGGCAAGCCCGTCGGCGTGTTCCAGACCCATCCCGACGCCCCGCGCGTCCTGCTCGCCAACTCCAACCTGGTGCCGCACTGGGCGAACTGGGAACATTTCAATGAGCTCGACCGCAAGGGGCTCTTCATGTACGGCCAGATGACGGCCGGCAGCTGGATCTACATCGGCACCCAGGGCATCGTGCAGGGTACTTATGAAACCTTTGCCGAGGCCGGGCGCCAGCACTTCGGCGGCGATATGGCAGGCCGGTGGATCCTGACGGCCGGCCTGGGCGGCATGGGCGGCGCGCAGCCGCTGGCCGCCACCTTCGCCGGCGCCGTCTCGCTGGTCGTCGAATGCCAGCAAAGCCGGATCGACTTCCGCCTGCGCACGCGCTACCTCGACAGGCAGGCGCACAGCATCGACGAGGCCTTGCAGCTGGTCGCCCAGCACAAGGAACGCAAGGAGGCGATGTCCATCGGCCTGCTCGGCAACGCCGCCGAGGTGCTGCCCGAACTGGTACGGCGCGCGCAAGCGGGCGGCCTGGTGCCGGACCTGGTCACCGACCAGACCTCGGCCCACGACCTGATCAACGGCTACCTGCCGCGCGGCTGGAGCGTCGAGCAGTGGCAGGCGGCGCGCCAGGATCCGGCGCGCCACGCCGGGCTGAAACAGGCGGCCGCTGAATCCTGCGCCGCCCACGTACGCGCCATCCTCGACTTCAAGGCGATGGGGGCGCAGGCCGTCGACTACGGCAACAACATCCGGCAAGTCGCGTTGGATCAGGGCGTGCAGGATGCCTTCGACTTTCCCGGCTTCGTGCCCGCCTATATCCGTCCGCAGTTCTGCGAAGGGCGCGGCCCGTTCCGCTGGGTGGCGCTGTCCGGCGACCCCGAGGACATCCACAAGACCGACGACAAGATCAAGCAGCTGTTCCCGCAGCACGCGCACGTGCACCGCTGGCTCGACATGGCGCGCGAACGCATCGCCTTCCAGGGCCTGCCGGCGCGCATCTGCTGGCTGGGGCTGGGCGAGCGCCACGTGGCGGGCCTGGCCTTCAACGAGATGGTGCGCACGGGCGAACTGAAGGCGCCGATCGTGATCGGCCGCGACCACCTCGACACCGGCTCCGTCGCCAGCCCGAACCGCGAGACGGAAGCCATGCGCGACGGCAGCGACGCCGTGTCCGACTGGCCGCTGCTGAACGCCATGCTGAACACCGCCGGCGGCGCCACCTGGGTCTCGTTGCACCATGGCGGCGGCGTCGGCATGGGATACTCGCAGCACGCCGGCGTCGTCATCGTCGCCGACGGCAGCGCGGCCGCGGAAAAGCGCCTGGCGCGGGTGCTGGTGAACGATTGCGCCTCGGGCGTGATGCGCCATGCGGACGCCGGCTACGAGCTGGCCATCGAGACCGCCAAGCGTCACGGCTTGACGCTGCCGATGATCAAATGAGCATGACCTGAGTATCAAATGAGCACCATGAACCAAGACACCCCCCACCACCTCACCCTGCAGCCGGGCGCCTTGACCCTGGCCGGGCTGCGCACGGCCTGGCAATCGCATGGCAGCCTGTCGCTCGCCCCGCAAGCCCATGCCGCCATCGAAGCCTCGGCCGCCGCCGTGCAGGCCATCGTCGCCAAGGGCGATCCGGCCTACGGCATCAACACCGGCTTCGGCCTGCTTGCCAAGCGCCACATCCCGCACGACGAGCTGGAAAAGCTGCAGCGCAACCTGATCCTGTCGCACGCGGTCGGCACCGGCGAACTGCTGCCCGACCACGTGGTGCGCTTGATCCTGCTGACCAAGATCGGCAGCCTGGCGCGCGGCTATTCCGGCGTGCGCCCGCTGATCCTGGACACGCTGGTCGCCCTGTACAACGCCGGCATCATGCCCGCGATTCCATCGCAAGGCTCGGTCGGCGCGTCCGGCGACCTGGCGCCGCTGGCCCACATGACGCTGGCGATGCTGGGCGTGGGCCAGGTGCGCATGCGCGGCGAGTTGATGGAGGCGCAGGCGGCGCTGGCCGCCGCCGGTATCGCACCGGTGGTGCTGGCGGCCAAGGAAGGCCTGGCCCTGATCAATGGCACGCAGGTGTCGACGGCGCTGGCCCTGCACGGCCTGTTCCTGGCCGAGCGCCTGCTGGAGGCGGGCATGGTGGCGGGCGCCCTGTCGCTGGACGCCGCGCGCGGCAGCGATGCCCCGTTCGACCCGCGCGTGCACGCGGTGCGCGGGCAGCCGGGCCAGGTCGCGGCCGCGAAGATCTACCGCGAACTGGTGGCCGGCAGCGCGATCCGCGCTTCTCACCTGGTCGGCGACGAGCGCGTGCAGGACCCGTACAGCCTGCGCTGCCAGCCGCAGGTGATGGGCGCCGCGATGGACTTGATCGCCCAGGCCGGGCGCACGCTGCTGATCGAATCGAATGCCGTGACGGACAACCCGCTGATCTTCATGGATAACGGCGTCCCGGCCATCATCTCGGGCGGGAACTTCCATGCCGAGCCGGTCGCCTTTGCCGCCGACACGCTGGCGCTGGCGATCGCCGAGATCGGCGCGCTGGCCGAGCGCCGCATCGCGCTCCTGATCGACGCGACCCTGTCCGGCCTGCCGCCTTTCCTGGTGCGCGAGCCGGGCGTGAATTCCGGCTTCATGATCGCCCACGTGACGGCGGCCGCGCTGGCGTCGGAAAACAAGTCGCTGGCGCATCCGGCCAGCGTCGACAGCCTGCCGACTTCGGCCAACCAGGAAGACCACGTCAGCATGGCGACCTTTGCCGCGCGCCGTCTCGGCCAGATGGCGCAGAATACCGGCGTCATCGTCGGCATCGAGCTGCTGGCCGCGGCCCAGGGCATCGAGTTCCACCGCCCGCTCACCAGTTCCAGCCACCTGGAACACGTGCATGCACGGCTGCGCGCGCGGGTGCCGGCTTTTGACGAAGACCGCTTCTTCGCGCCCGACATCGAAGCCGCGCGCGCGATGGTGATGGAGGGCGAACTGTCCGCCGCCTGCAAGGACTTGTTCGCGGCGCTGCATCCGGACTGAGGTCTCAACGGGGAGGTCGATATGGATTTCAGGTTCACACCAGGTTCGATGCCGCTGCTGCTGTCGATCCCGCATGCCGGCACCGACATTCCCGACGAACTGGCGGGCCGCTACGGCCCCAGCGCGGCGGCGCGCGCCGACACCGACTGGCACCTCGCGCGGCTGTACGCGTTCGCCGGAGAGATGGGCGCATCGGTCCTCGAGGCGCGCTGGTCGCGCTACCTGATCGACCTGAACCGCCCGCCCGAGGATACGAACCTGTACCCGGGCCAGGACACCACCGGCCTGTGCCCGGTCGACACCTTCGCACGCGAACCCCTGTACCCGCCGGGGATGGCGCCGGACACCGCCGAAGTCCGGCGCCGCCTGGACGCCTACTGGCGGCCCTACCATGCGCAGCTGCAGGCCGAGCTGGAACGGCTGCGCGCCGCGCACGGGCGCGTGGTGCTGTGGGATGCCCACTCGATCGCTTCGCGCGTGCCGCGTTTCTTCGAGGGCCGCCTGCCGGACCTGAACTTCGGCACCGCCGACGGCAAGTCCTGTTCGCCGCAGCTGCAGGATGCCCTCCTGCGCACGGTGCAGGGCCAGGAACGCTTTTCCTTTGTTTTCAACGGCCGCTTCAAGGGCGGCCACATCACGCGCCGCTACGGCAACCCGCAGGACGGGGTACATGCGATCCAGCTCGAGATGTGCCAGTGCCTGTACATGGATGAAGCGCCGCCTTTCGATTACCGGCCCGAGGTCGCGGCCCAGGTCCAGCCGCTGCTGCGCGAACTGATGCAGGCGGCACTGGACTGGGTCCGCACGTGACCCCGCACGACAACATGCTGCTCGCCCGCCACGCGCTGCTGGCCGACGGCTGGCACCGCAACGTGCTGCTGGCCTGGGACGCAAACGGCGACCTGACCGGCGTCGAGCCGGATGCCGCCGCCACGCTGGCCATCCCGCAGGCCGACTGGGTGCTGCCGGGAATGGTCAACCTGCATTCGCACGCCTTCCAGCGCGCGCTGGGCGGCTTGACGGAGCGGGCAGGGGAACACGCCCAGGACAGCTTCTGGACCTGGCGCGACCTGATGTACCGTTTCGCCAACCGCATCACACCCGAGCAGATGGAGGCGGTCGCGGCCCAGCTCTATGTGGAATGCCTGCGCCACGGCTACACGGCCGTCTGCGAATTCCACTACCTGCAGCGCGACCTCGATGGCGCCCTGTACGCCGACCCGGCCGAGACCGCGCGCCGCATCGCCGCGGCAAGCCGGCAGGCCGGCATCGGCCTGACCCTGTTGCCGGTGCTGTATGCGCATGCCGGCTTTAAGGACGCGCCGCTCAAGCCCGAACAGCGGCGCTTTTGCAGCGACCCGGACCTGGTCCTGCGCATCGTCGACAGCCTGGCGGACCTGCGCGGGCCGCAGCTGGAAGTGGGCGCGGCCCCGCATTCCCTGCGCGCGGTGTCGCAGGCGGAGCTGCGCGAGCTGGTCCAGGGCATGCCCGCAGGGCGGCCGCTGCACATCCACGTCGCCGAGCAGGAACTCGAAGTGCGCCAGTGCCTGGACGCCCTCGGGCGCCGCCCGGTCGAGTGGCTGCTGGAGCAGGGCGTGGTCGACGAACGCTGGTGCCTGGTGCATGCGACCCACCTGACCGGCACCGAAACCGCCGGCCTGGCCGCCAGCGGGGCGGTCGCCGGCCTGTGCCCGACCACCGAGGCCAACCTGGGCGATGGCCTGTTCCCGCTGGCGCCCTACATCGCGGCCGGCGGACGCTTCGGCATCGGCAGCGACAGCCACGTGTCCCAGAGCCCGGTCGAGGAATTGCGCTGGCTCGAATACGGCCAGCGCCTGCGGCACCAGCGCCGCAACGTCGCGGCCAGCGAAGGCCAGCGCGACGTCGCCGCCTTCCTGTGGCAGCAGGCCTTGCTGGGCGGCGCGCAGGCCAGTGGAAGGCAACTCGGCGTGCTGGCGGCCGGCCGCCGTGCCGACCTGCTGGTGCTGGACAGCCATCATCCGAACCTCGACGGTGCCGGCGCCGACCACGTGCTGGGACGATTCTTGTTCTGCGGTAACGATAACCTGGTGCGCGACGTACTGGCCGGCGGCCGTTGGGTCGTGCGCAACGGGCGCCACCCGGACCAGGACGCCATCGCCCGCCGTTACGGGACAGCGTTGCGCGGCTTGCGCGATGCATGACACCTGAGGTCTAATCGGGGCAACCCGATGGAAGCTGAGGACAATGCGATGACGATGCTGATCCCGTTTGCAGGACTGAGCCCGGTGCCGTGGAAGAACGGCGGCGGCAGCACGACCGAGATTGCCGTGTTCCCGCCGGACGCGGGCTTCGACGACTTCGACTGGCGCATCAGCCTGGCCACGATCGGCGCCGACGGCCCGTTCTCGGTATTCCCGGGCGTCGAGCGCACACTGGCCCTGATCGAAGGGCATGGCGTGACCCTCAGCATCGACGGCGAGCCGACCATCGTGTCCGCGGGCGAGCCGGTGGTCGCCTTCGAAGGGGAGTCGCGCGTGACGGCCAAGCTGAACCGCGGCCCGACCACCGATTTCAATGCGATGACGCGCACCGACCGCTGCTGGCACCAGTTCGGCCGGCGCCGCCTCGACGGCCCGTCCAACTTCGTGGCGCGCGCCGCCGTCACCGTGCTGTTCCTGGCCGAGGGCGACAGCCTGGAGCTGTGCAGCGACGACGAGCGCATCGCCATGGTGCGCTACGACGCCATGGTGCTCGACCAGGGCACGACCTGGAAGCTCGAAGCCAGCCAGGGCACGATCTTCATCGTCGACATCCATTACTACGACGACGAAGACGACCTGGACGACGAAGACGGCCACTATGAGTGAGCCCGCCGACCTGCTGTTCACCAACGTGCGCCTGGCCACGATGGCGGACGGCGGCCACGGCATCATCGACGACGCCGCGCTGGCCGTGCGCGGCGGGCGCATCGCCTGGGCCGGCCGGCGGCTTGACGCGCCGCCGGCCGCGCAGGTACACGATTGCGGCGGCGCCTGGATGACGCCCGGCCTGGTCGACTGCCACACCCATATCGTCCATGCCGGCACGCGCAGCCACGAATGGGAAGCGCGCCTGAACGGCGCCAGCTACGAAGACATCGCCCGCCAGGGCGGCGGCATCCTGTCCACGGTGCGCGCGACCCGCGCCGCCGCGGACGACGAACTGCTGCGCCAGAGCGTGCCGCGCGTACGGGCGCTGCTGGCCGAAGGCGTGACCACGCTCGAGATCAAGTCCGGCTATGGCCTGACGCTGGAGACGGAAGCGAAGATGCTGCGCACGGCGCGCCGCATCGGCGAGCTGTTGCCGGTGAAGGTCTGCACCACCTTCCTGGGCGCGCATGCGCTGCCGCCCGAATTCGCCGGCCGTGCGGACGACTACATCGATGAGGTCTGCGAGCGCATGCTGCCGGCGCTGGCAGGCGAGGGCCTGGTCGACGCGGTCGACGCCTTTTGCGAGCGCATCGGTTTTACGCACGCGCAGACGCGCCGGGTGTTCGACGCGGCGCGGCGCCTCGGCCTGCCGGTCAAGCTGCACGCCGAGCAGCTGTCCGATCAGGGCGGGGCGGCGCTGGTGGCCGAATACGGCGGGTTGTCGGCGGACCACCTGGAGTGCTTGACGCCGGACGGCGTGGCCGCGATGGCGCGTGCCGGCACGGTGGCCGTGCTGCTGCCGGGCGCCTATCACTTCCTGCGCGAGACGCGCATGCCGCCCCTGCAGGCGCTGCGCGAGGCCGGCGTGCCGCTGGCCGTGGCCACCGACTGCAATCCCGGCACCTCGCCCCTGACCTCCCTGTTGCTGGCGATGAACCTGGCCTGCACGCTGTGGCGCCTGACGCCGCTCGAAGCGCTGCTCGGCTGCACCGCCCACGCGGCGCGCGCGCTGGGCCGCGGCGACATCGGCACGCTGGCGCCCGGCAAACGCGCGGACCTGGCGCTGTGGGACATCGAGCGTCCGGCCGACCTGGCCTATGCGATGGGTGCGCGGCCGTGCCGGCTGGTCGTCCATGGCGGCGTGCCGCGCCTGCCGGACGCGAGTTTGGACCTCCAGCTGGCCGGATGACGTGGCGCAGCCCCGGGTGCCGATCGGTTATCCTGAATGCCCGGCGCAGATGAGCTGCGCGTATCCCGATGGAGTCTTATGCGCAGGTTCGCCGTGCTGGTCCTGGCCTGGGCCGCTTGTCTCTTCCTGAATCCGGCCACGGCCGCCGACGATCCCTTGCGCATCGGTTCGAAGCGCTTCACGGAATCCTATATCCTGGGCGAGATCCTGACCCAGACCGCCAGCCGCGCCGGACCGGCCACGCATCGGCAGGGGCTGGGCAACACGGCGATCGTGCTGGCGGCGCTGCGTTCCGGCGCGATCGACCTGTACCCGGAATACCTCGGCACCATCGACGCCGAGATCCTCAAGAACCCGCAACCGAGCTCGCTCGAGCAGATGCGCGCGGCCCTGCGCCCGCTGGGTCTGGGCGTGGCGGTGCCGCTGGGCTTTTCCAATGGCTACGCGCTGGCGGTGCGCGGCGACGCCGGCATCAAGACCCTGTCCGGGCTGGCGCATCGTCCGGACCTGAAGATCGGCCTGTCGCACGAATTCCTGGGCCGCGCCGACGGCTGGCCGGGCCTGGCGCGGCGCTACGGCCTGCCCCAGCAGCCGCGCGGCCTGGACCACGGCATCGCCTACGAGGCGCTGGCCCAGCGCCAGATCGATGCCACCGACATCTATTCGACCGATGCCAAGATCCGCCAGTACGGCTTGCGCGTGCTGGACGACGACCTGGGCTACTTTCCGCGCTATGACGCGGTGCTGCTGTACCGGCTCGACGTGCCGCAGCGGTTTCCGGCGGCCTGGCGGGCGATTGGTCAGCTGGAGGGCAGCATTTCCGCGGATGCGATGATCGCGATGAATGCCGCTGCCGAACTGGACGGGCAGGGCTTTGCGGCCATTGCAAGCAACTGGCTGGCTTGCCGTGCTAACGGTGATGCCACGGGTAGGGTGGACGGCGCCGCCGTCCACGCGTCCAGCCCGCGCGTGAATTGCGCCGGCGCCGGCGGTACGCCAACGCCGGTTGAACGCGTGGACGGCAAAGCCGTCCACCCTACCGTCAATGTTCAGCATGACGGCCTGCTCACCAAAACCTTCGGCAACGGCTTCGGCCAACTCGCCCGCCAGCACCTGCTGCTGGTCGTGCTGGCCGTGGCGCTCGGCTGCCTGGCCGGCATCCCGCTCGGCATCCTGGCCGCACTCGCGCCGCGCCTGCGCCAGGTGGTGCTGGCCGTGGCCGGCATGCTGCAGACGGTCCCTTCGCTGGCCCTGCTGGCGATCCTGATCCCGCTGCTCGGGCGCATCGGCACCGTGCCGGCGCTGGTGGCGCTGTGCGCCTATGCGCTGCTGCCGATCGTGCGCAACACCTGCATCGGCCTGCTGCAGGTGCCGGCGGGGCTGCGCACGGCGGCGCTGGCGCTGGGCCTCACGCGGGCCCAGGCTTTGTTCACCGTCGAGCTGCCGCTGGCCGCGCCGGTGATCCTGGCCGGGGTCAAGACGGCGGCGGTGATGAGCGTGGGCACGGCCACGATCGCCGCCTTCATCGGCGCCGGCGGCTTCGGCGAGCGCATCACGACGGGCCTGGCGCTGAACGACAACGACATGTTGCTGGCCGGCGCGATTCCCGCCGCCTTGTTGGCATTGCTGACCCAGGCCGGCTTCGAGGCGGCGGAACACCTGCTGGCGCGCCGGCGCGCCCGATAAGCCATCGATGAGCGATTTACAGTGATTGCAGGCGTGCGCGCGTTTGGGAAATGGCCCGGTGCAGCAGGCGCTCGGCGTGGAAATCGTTCTCGCGCTGGGCGGCGATGGCGTGCAGGTTGCGCGTGTAACTGTCGAGCCGGTAGTTGAGCCACACCCGCAGCCAGGCACGGCCGCAAGCCCGCACGACGCGGCCCGCAAGCGGCGGGGTGATCGGTAGTGCCCTCTGTCTCATTATGCATCCCTCATGTCGAGGCATCATTGTCATGCACCGTGGGAGATTGCATTTGTGCTCACGCAATCGTGCGCAAGCATGCCGGTTTACCAATTTTGACGTTCTGTTACCGAGGTAAGCATTTGTAAGGAACCCACAAACGGGCCGGGCAGGGACTTATATTGGGGGCGTTGGATTTAAGTCTCCCCTCCCCATCTTGACAAATGGGTTCACCCGCGGCGCTATGAACAGCCCCGCGGGATTTTTCTTTGAGAGCACCTGACAAACCCTCCAGGGCTGCGTTGCATTGTCTCGCCGTACTAGCGTACTGTCTTCGACAATGGCGCCTTGCCCTGAAGGCTTTGTCAGGCGCTCTCTAGAGCAGGATCAGACCGCGGCCAGTGCCGTCAGCGGTGTCCCGGTCACGCGGCAGATGCGCCAGTCCGGCAGGATCTCGGCACCCATCGCCTTGTAGAACTCGATCGCCGGCGTGTTCCAGTCCAGCACCGACCATTCAAAGCGGCCGCACCCGCGTTCGACGGCCAGGCGTGCCAGGTATTTCAGCATGTGGCTGCCGTAACCCTTGCCGCGGTGCGCTTGCCTCACGTACAGATCTTCCAGGTACAGGCCCTTCTTCGTCAGGAAGGTCGAGAAGTTGTGGAAGAACAGGGCAAAGGTCACCACCTCGCCGCCGGCCTCGCCGATGATGGCTTCGCAGCTCGGCCTGGCGCCGAACAGGCCTTCGTGCAACAGGGCTTCGGTGGCCACCACCATGTGCTCGAGCTTTTCAAACACGGCCAGTTCGACGATCATCGAATGGATGTGGGCGACGTCGGCCGGGGTGGCGGGGCGGATGGTGAAAGTGCTTTCAGTCATGGTGTTTCGATGGCGTTATTCAGTTGTACGGAAGGTGAGGACTTGGTGGCCGGTGCGCGCAGGGCCCAGGCCACGCTGCCCAGGCAGACGGCCATGCCCAGCCATTCGAGCGGGCCGGGACGGTAGTGTTCGAGCCTGATCGACAACAGCACCGAGATCACCGGCGTGATCACGCCGATGTAGACGGCCTTGTTCGAGCCGATGCGGTTGATCAGGGTGAAATAGCAGATGAAGGCCACCACCGAGCCGAAGATCGACAGGTGCAGCAAGCCCAGTACATAGCTCGGCGCGCGCGGGATGATGAAGGCCTGGCCGGTCGCCAGGCACCAGATGGCGACCATGCAGGTGCCCCAGAACATCGACCAGCCCGTGGTCAGCATCAGGTTGTTCGATTGTTCGCGCACCTTGCCGACCACGATGCTGCCGGCCGAGCTGGCGATCGAGGCGCCGACGCCCAGCACCAGGCCAAGGATGAAGTGGCCCTTGCCGCCCTGGTTAATGTCATTCAACGCGCCGGCGATCGAATGCCAGAACAGCAGCAGCACACCCGCCATCGCGGCGATGCCGGCGCCCCAGGTGCGGCTGGCGATCGGCGTCCCGAAGGCGATACGGGAACAGATCGGGGTCCAGAACACCATCAGCGCGAACAGCACCGCAACCAGCGCCGAAACCACGTATTGCTCGGAGTTATAGGTACAAACGTAGGACAGGCCGAAAGTGAAGAAGCCCTGCAGCAGCGTCCAGCGCTGCACGCGCCAGGGCAGGCGCAGCTTGTCGCCGCGCAGCAGGCACCAGGCGAACAGCGTGGCGGATGCCAGCGCGAACCGGTAGACGACCGATACCGCGGGCGGGACTTCGCCCAGCTGCAGCGTGATGGCCCAGAAAGTGGATCCCCAGATCAGGGAGGCGATGGTGAAGAGGGCGTAGGAAGGCATCGCAGGAGTATACGTGCTTTCCTCGTTTCATTGGGGCATCGCCCCCCGGGCCGGGCCTCAATGGGTGACGCGCGTCGTGTATCCGTTGCTCAGCAGCCGCACCCGTTCGCCCGGGCGGAAGGCTTCGTCGGCGAGCTGGGTGACCGAGCGCAGTTCGCCATTCTCCAGGCGCACCGTGATCTCGAAGCCGGGGCGGTGGTTGGCCTGGTTCTCGATGCGGTTGCCGATGATGCCGCCGGCGACGGCGCCGAGGATGCCGACCGCGGCCGAGCCGTTGCCGCTGCCGATCTGGGAACCGCCCAGGCCGCCGAGCGCGGCACCGGCGACGGTACCGGCACCGCTGTCCGGGTTGGCGATGGTGACGTTGCGGACCGATTCGACGACGCCCATGCGCACCGTCTGTTCGTTCTGGGTCTGGTAGGCGTTGTACACGCTGCCGGATTCGGGCGGCGTGGCGCAGCCGGCGAGGATGCCCGCCAGGGCGAGTGCGAGTACGCGTTTCATGTTGCGCTCCAATCAAGTGTGCTGTGGTCAGCAGATGATGTCAGCTTACCGCTTTCGCAAGAGCCGGCGCGCAAGGCACGCGTTCGCTTGTCGATCTAGTAGGCGAGGTGCAGGCGGCGGTACAGGAAACCCAGCACGAACAGCGGGCCGATCAGCAGGAAACGCACATCGTCGAGGAAAGATGGTTTCTTGCCCTCAATCTTGTGCCCGATAAACTGGCCGATCCAGGCGACGACGAAGATCGCGATCGACAGCGGCAGCACGGTCATCGGCGGCATCAGGGCCAGCAGGCCCAGCATCACGGCGGCCATCAGGAGCATGCCCAGCGCGAACGGGCGCGACAGCTTCCAGTAGTAGGCCAGCGCGCCGAGGCTGGCCAGCACCGCCACCAGCGGGTGGATGCTCCAGAGGATGCCCAGCAGCGTGAACACGATCACCGGCACGCATACGAAATGGATCAGTTCATTGGTCGGGTTGCGGTGGCTGTCGGCATATTGCTCGAGCAGCAGGTCGATGGTGCGCGCCTGGGGCATGGTGGTCTCCTTGTTGTTCAGGCCGCAACGGCCTCCGGCCCGGCCGGCGCCAGCTGCGGCTGGGCGCCAACCTGCATATAGGGATTGTTCGCGAACAGCTCGGAAATCCATTCGACGAACACGCGCACCTTGGCCGACATGTGGCGGTTCTGCGGATAGACCACGTGCACCGGCAGCGGCTTGCTGCTCCAGTCGGGCAGCACGCGCACCATGCGTCCGGCGGCCACGTGGCGCATCATCAGGTAATCCGTCATCTGGATCACCCCCAGTCCGGCCAGGCCCGCCGCCACATAGGCGTTCGAGTCGTTCAGGGCGATCACGCCGCGCATCGGGATTTCGATCGTCTCGTCGCCGCGGCTGAAGTCCCAATCGGAGATCTTGCCGTTCTTGGCCGAGAAATAGTTCACGCAGCGATGCTGGGTCAGGTCGCGCGGGTGGCGCGGCGTGCCGTGGCGCGCCAGGTAGTCGGGCGACGCCGCGGTGACGAAGTTGATGACGCCGACGCGGCGCGCGATCAGGTTGTCGTCCCACAGTTCGCCTCCGCGCACCGCGACGTCGACGCCTTCCTCGACCAGGTCGACCGGGCGGTCGGTGCTGCCCAGTTCCATGATGATGTCCGGGTAGCGCTCGAAAAAGGCGGGCAGGGCGGGAATCAGGATTTCGCTCGCCAGCCCGGTCGGCACGTCCACGCGCAGGCGGCCGCTGGGCGACAGGCGGGTGCGCGACAGCGATTCCTCGGCGTCGCGCACGTCGGACAGGATGCGCAGGCAGCGTTCGTAGTAGGCGGCGCCGTCGGTCGTGACGGTGACCATGCGCGTGGTCCGGTGCAGCAGCTTGGTCGCCAGCGAGGTCTCGAGCGCCTGCACCAGGGTCGAGACCGTGGCCTTGGGCAGTTGCAGGGTTTCGGCCGCGCGTGTGAAACTGCCGGCATCGACCACCTGCACGAAGACTTCCATCGCCTGTAGTTTGTTGTTCATGGGATGACCTCATCCATTGCGATTGTTCAGGAATCTGAATAATGGATTCGTAATTGCTCTATTTATTAGATTCTAGTTGAAGTCTATAGTGTCGGCACGGTCATCGTAACAAGGTAAAAGGAGAAGGTCATGAAACATCATCGGGATTCCATCGCCTCGGTCGTCGGACTGGTGCTGGGCGTGATGCTCATGGCCGGCACCATCGTCACGGACGAGTATGTACACGCCGCCAGCGCGGAGGCGCGCGGCTACCAGGCCCTGTTCGCGGCAGGAGCAGCGCGATGAGCGAAATGATGGAACACGAACTGGCCGTACGCGACCTCGACGTCGGCGGCGCGGAGGGTGCGCTGGACGCGCGCCTCTACAAGGCCAGCGTCGACGGCAAGCGCGACGTGCTGATCGTGTTCTTCCACGGCGGCGGCTTCGTCGACGGCAGCCTGGAATGCTCGGATGGCTTCCTGCGCCGCCTGGCCGAGGCCAGCGGCTACCCGGTCGTGCTGTCCTCGACCTATACGCTGGCGCCCGTGAAACCCTTCCCGGCCGCGGTCGAGGATGCGCATGCGGTCCTGATGTGGGCCAAGAAGAACAAGAGCAAGCTCGGATGGACCGGCAAGCGCCTGGTGGTGGCCGGTATCGAGGCCGGGGCCAACCTGGCTGCCGTGTGCGGCCTGATGGCGCGCGACCGCGGCGCGCCGCAGCTGGCCGGCCAGATCCTGATCATGCCGATGCTGGACCCGGGCCTGTCCACCTGCTCGATGCGCGAGATGCCGTCCTGCGCGGAGGAGGCCAAGCTGGTCAACGAATGCGCCGCCGCCTATCGCGGCTACCTGCCGCACCCGGCCGACCGCAGCCATCCGTATGCATCGCCATTGCAGTCGAGCCGCTTGAAGAACCTGCCGCCGGCGCTGATCCTCTCGACCGAGGACGACCCCTTGCGCGACGAGGCCGAAGCCTACGGCAACAAACTGATCCAGGCGGGCGTGCCGACGACGGTCCGGCGCCTGTCCGCCGCGCGCCTGCAGCAGCCGAATGCGCGTAACGAGTGCGCCTGCCAGGCAGACGTACTGAGCGAAATCGCCAACTTCATTGCCGGACTCGACCGGGAAGACATTCCTGCCGGCTGTTGACCCTGCTGATCAGCACTTTCTGAGTACCTCACAACCATAACAACGCACCTCCTCGAGAGGTGCGAGGAGACCTGTCTTTTCCTGCAAAAGCCCGGAAAGGACCGACTTCGTCCATAAGTTAATAATTTATCAATAAATTGTCAAAAACGGAGGGCATCATGACATCGATCCAACAACTGAAAACCGCCGCGCGACCCATCGTGCTGGCACTCGGCATGGCTGGCGTTGCCGCCTTCATCGCCGGCTGCAGCGACGCCACCGGCAAGGCCGCCGAAGCCCAGGCCCAGGCACCGGCCGGGCCGCCGGTGTCGGCCGCCGCCGTGCTCGAGAAATCGATCGCCGAGACCCAGGAATTCTCGGGCCGGCTGGAAGCCATCGAGCGTGTCGAGATCCGGCCGCGCGTGTCCGGTTACATCACCGCCGTCAACTTCAAGCCGGGCGCCGAAGTGAAAAAGGGCGACGTGCTGTTCGTGATCGACCAGCGTCCCTACCAGGCCGAGTACGACCGCGCGGAAGCAGCGGCCAAATCGGCACGCGCCAAGGCCGAACTGGCGAAGCTGGAGCTGACCCGCGCCGAACGCCTGCTGGGCGACAAGGCGATCGCCCAGCGCGAATACGACGAGCGTGCCGCCGGCCTGAAGGAGCTGGATGCCACCGCGCGCGCCGCTGAGGCGCAAGCCCAGGCGGCCAAGCTGAACCTGGCCTATACCCGCGTGACGGCGCCGATCGACGGCCGCGTCTCGAAGGCGGAGATCACCCTCGGCAACCTGGTCGACGCGTCGGCCGTGCTGACTTCGGTGGTGTCGCTGGACCGCATCTACGCCAGCTTCGACGGTGACGAAGAGACCTACCTGCGCGTGAGCAAGGATGCCCATGCGGGCCGCGCGGTGGCGGTGCAGGTCGGCCTGGCCGGCGAGGAAGGCTTCCCGCACGAGGGCAAGCTGGAATTCGTCGACAACCAGCTCGACAACCGCACCGGCAGCGTGCGCATGCGCGCCACCTTCGAGAACAAGGACCGCGCGATGGCGCCGGGCCTGTTCGCCCGCGTCCAGATCGGCGGCGGCAACCTGAAGAACGCCTTGCTCATCACCGACCGCGCCGTCGGCACCGACCAGAGCCGCAAGTTCGTGTTCGTGGTCGACAAGGACGGCAAGGCCGAGTACCGCACCGTCACCCTGGGCCCGGTCGTCGACGGCCTGCGCGTGGTGCGCACCGGCCTGAAGCCTGGCGAGAAGATCGTGGTCAACGGCTTGCAGCGCGTGCGTCCGGGCGCGCCGATCACGGCGCAGACCGTGCCGATGGTCGCCTCGACCGCGGGCGCTGCCGCCAAGGGCGCGCAAGTCGCCATGGCCGAGTCCAAATAAGGAACAACAACAATGAACATTTCACGCTTTTTCGTCGACAAGCCGATCTTCGCGGCGGTCTTGTCCGTCATCGTGTTCGTGGCCGGCCTGATCTCGATCTTCCAGCTGCCGATCTCGGAATACCCCGAGGTCGTGCCGCCGTCGATCGTGGTGCGTGCCCAGTACCCGGGCGCCAATCCGAAGGTCATCGCCGAGACGGTCGCCACGCCGATCGAGCAGGAGATCATCGGCGTCGAGGGCATGCTCTACATGACTTCGCAGAACACCTCGGACGGCGCGTTGCAGCTGACCGTGACCTTCAAGATCGGCACCAACGTCGAGCAGGCCGAGACGGCGGTGCAGAACCGCGTCCAGCGCGCGCTGCCGCGCCTGCCGGAAGAGGTGCGCCAGATCGGCGTCACCACCGTCAAGAGCTCGCCCAACATCACGATGGTGGTGCACCTGAATTCGCCGGACGGCCGCTATGACGACCTGTACCTGCGCAACTACGCCACCCTGAACGTCAAGGACCAGCTGGCCCGCATCCAGGGCATGGGCGACGTCCAGCTGTTCGGCTCGGGCGACTACGCCATGCGCGTCTGGCTCGACCCGCAGAAGGTGGCGGGCCGCAACCTGACCGCGACCGACGTCGTGAATGCCATCCGCGAGCAGAATGTGCAGGTCGCGGCCGGCGTGGTGGGCCAGGGCCCGTCGAAAGGCGCCGAGTTCCAGCTGACCGTGAACACCCAGGGCCGCCTGGCCAGCGTCGAGGAATTCGGCAACATCGTCGTCAAGACGAATGCCGACGGCGCGACCACCCTGCTGAAGGATGTCGCGCGCCTGGAAATGGGCTCGAACTCCTACGCCCTGCGCTCGCTGCTGGACAACAAGTCGGCGGTGGCGATCCCGCTGTTCCAGTCGCCGACCGCGAATGCGCTGCAACTGTCGACCGACGTGCGCGCCAAGATGGAAGAACTGTCGAAGGACTTCCCGCAGGGGATGACCTACAGCATCGTGTACGACCCGACCCAGTTCGTGCGCGAGTCGATCGATTCCGTGATCCACACGCTGATCGAAGCGATCGTGCTGGTGGCCATCGTCGTGATCGTGTTCCTGCAGACCTGGCGCGCTTCCGTGATTCCGCTGCTGGCGGTGCCGGTGTCGGTGGTCGGTACCTTTGCCGTGATGCTGGCCTTCGGCTTCTCGATCAATACCCTGTCCCTGTTCGGGCTGGTGCTGGCGATCGGTATCGTGGTCGACGACGCCATCGTGGTGGTGGAGAACGTCGAGCGCAACATCGAGAACGGCCTGAATCCGCATGACGCCACCGTGCAGGCGATGAGGGAAGTATCCGGCCCGATCATCGCGATCGCGCTGGTGCTGTGCGCCGTGTTCGTGCCGATCGCCTTCGTGTCGGGCCTGACCGGCCAGTTCTACCGCCAGTTCGCGCTGACGATCGCCATCTCGACCGTGATCTCGGCCTTCCTGTCGCTGACCTTGGCGCCGGCCCTGTCGGCCGTGCTCCTCAAACCGCACGGCGCCAAGAAGGACTGGCTGACGCGCGGCATGGACGCCGTGTTCGGCCGTTTCTTCAAGGGCTTCAACCGCTTCTTCAACCGCTCGGCGCACAAGTATGAAAGTGGCGTGCAGGGCGTGCTGAAGCGCAAGAGCGCGTCGCTGGGCGTGTATGCGCTGCTGACCATCGCCGGCATCTTCATGTTCAAGGCGGTGCCGCCGGGCTTCGTGCCGGCCCAGGACAAGGCTTACCTGATCGGCTTTGCCCAGCTGCCGGACGCCGCCTCGCTGGAGCGCACCGATGACGTGATCCGCAGGATGTCGGACGTCGCACGCGGCATTCCGGGCGTGGAATCGTCGATTGCCTTCCCGGGCCTGTCGATCAACGGCTTCACCAATGCGCCGAACGCCGGCATCGCCTTCGTCAGCCTGAAGCCGTTCGACCAGCGCGGCAAGGACCAGAGCGCGGAAGCCATCGCCGCCGAGATCAACAAGCGCATGGGCGCCATCGAGGATGCGTTCGTGATGGTGCTGCCGCCGCCCCCGGTCAACGGCCTGGGCACCACCGGCGGCTTCAAGATGATGATCGAAGACCGCGGCAACCTCGGCTTTGAAGAGCTGAACAAGGCGGTGCAGGCCTTCATGGCGAAAGCCGCGGCCGACAAGCGTCTTGCCGGCGTGTTCTCGGGCTACCAGATCAACGTACCGCAGCTGTTCGCCGACGTCGATCGCGTGAAGGCCAAGCAGCTGGGCGTGCCGCTGGCCGAGATCAACCAGACCCTGCAGATCAACCTCGGTTCGCTGTACGTGAACGACTTCAACCAGTTCGGCCGCACCTACCAGGTGCGCGTGCAGGCCGATGCGCCGTTCCGTTCGCAGCGCGAGCAGATCGCCCAGCTGAAGGTCCGCAACGACAAGGGCGAGATGATCCCGCTGTCCTCGCTCATGACGATCAAGGATGCCTACGGCCCGGACCGCGTCCAGCGCTACAACAACTACGTCGCCGCCGAGATGAACGGTGGCCCGGCCCCGGGTGTCTCGTCGGGCCAGGCCCAGGCCGCGATGGAGGAAATCGCGCGCGAAGTGCTGCCGAAGGGCATCGCCTACGAATGGACCGACCTGACCTACCAGGACATCCTGTCGGGTAACACCATGATCTTCGTGTTCCCGCTGTGCGTGCTGCTGGTGTTCCTGGTGCTGGCCGCCCAGTACGAAAGCTGGACCCTGCCGCTGGCCGTGATCCTGATCGTGCCGATGTCGATCCTGTGCGCCCTCATCGGCGTGAAACTGACCGGTGGCGACAACAACGTGTTCACCCAGATCGCGCTGTTCGTGCTGGTCGGCCTGGCCTCGAAGAACGCGATCCTGATCGTGGAATTCGCGGTCGAGCTGGAACATCACGGCCGCAGCATCGTCGCCGCCGCGCTGGAAGCCTGCCGCCTGCGTCTGCGTCCGATCCTGATGACCTCGATCGCCTTCATCATGGGTGTGGTGCCGCTGGTGTTCTCGCACGGCGCCGGCGCCGAGATGCGCCATGCGATGGGCGTGGCGGTGTTCGCCGGCATGCTGGGCGTGACCTTCTTCGGCCTGTTCCTGACGCCGGTGTTCTACGTCCTGCTGCGCACCCTGGCCAAGCGTTTCGAGCGGCCCAAGCATGCGCCGGCCCCGGCATCGTCCGGCCTGCCGGGCGAGCACGGTCCCGCACTGGAAGGAAACCATTGAGATGAACATGACTACCATGATTGCAAGGGGCGTGGTCCCGCTGGTGGCGGCCCTGCTGCTGACTGCCTGCGCCGCTCCCGAGTTCAAGCAGCCGACGGTGGCCACGGCCGCCGCCTTCAAGGAATCCCAGCAGCC
>CAJYQM010000071.1 GCA_913777025.1 uncultured Massilia sp.
GTCACGCCGACCAAGCCGCTGTCGAACCAGCGCGACCTGTCGCTGGCGTATTCGCCGGGCGTTGCGTACGCCTGTGAAGCGATCAAGGCCGACCCGCAGCAGGCCAGCGAGCTGACCGCGCGCGGCAACCTGGTGGCGGTCATCTCCAACGGCACCGCCGTGCTGGGTCTCGGCAACATCGGCCCGCTGGCATCGAAGCCGGTCATGGAAGGCAAGGGCGTGCTGTTCAAGAAGTTCGCCGGCATCGACGTGTTCGACATCGAGATCAACGAGACCGATCCGGACAAGTTGATCGACGTGATCGCGGCGCTCGAGCCGACTTTCGGCGGCGTCAACCTGGAAGACATCAAGGCGCCCGAGTGCTTCTACATCGAGCGCAAGCTGCGCGAGCGCATGAAGATCCCGGTCTTCCACGATGACCAGCACGGCACCGCGATCATCGTCGGCGCCGCCATCCTGAACGGCCTGAAGGTCGTCGGCAAGGACATCAAGACCTGCAAGCTGGTGGTCTCGGGCGCGGGCGCGGCGGCGCTGGCCTGCCTCGAACTGATCGTCGACCTCGGCTTCCCGATCGAGAACATCTTCGTGACCGACCTGGCCGGCGTGGTCTACAAGGGCCGTACCGAGCTGATGGACCCGGACAAGGAACGCTTCGCCCAGGACACCCCGCACCGCACCCTGGCCGAGATCATCCCCGACGCCGACATCTTCCTGGGCCTGTCCGCCGGCGGCGTACTGAAGCCGGAGATGGTGGCGAAGATGGCCCCGAACCCCCTGATCCTGGCGCTGGCCAACCCGAATCCGGAAATCCTGCCGGAAGACGCCAAGGCGGTGCGCAGCGACGCGATCATCGCGACCGGCCGTTCGGACTACCCGAACCAGGTCAACAACGTGCTGTGCTTCCCCTACATGTTCCGCGGCGCGCTGGACTGCGGCGCGACCACCATCACGCGCGAAATGGAAATCGCGGTGGTGCACGCGATCGCCGAGCTGGCCCACGCCGAGCAATCGGACATCGTGGCCTCGGCCTACGGCATCTCGAACCTGTCCTTCGGGCCGGAATACCTGATCCCGATGCCGTTCGACCCGCGCCTGCTGACGCACATCGCGCCGGCCGTGGCGAAAGCGGCGATGGATGGCGGCGTCGCCACCCGCCCGATCACCGACCTGGCCGCCTACGCCGAGAGCCTGCAGCAGTTCGTCTACCGCAGCGGCAGCTTCATGAAGCCGTTGTTCCAGGTCGCCAAGAGCGCGCCGCCGGAACTCAAGCGCATCGTCTATGCCGAAGGCGAGGAAGAGCGCGTGCTGCGCGCCGTGCAGGTGGTGGTCGACGAGAAGCTGGCGCGCCCGATCCTGGTCGGCCGCCCGGCCGTGCTGCAGCAGCGCATCGAGAAGTTCGGCCTGCGCCTGAAGCAGGGCCAGCACTTCGACGTGATCAACCCCGACTTCGACGAGCGCTACCGCGACTACTGGCAGACCTACCACCAGATGGTGATGCGCAAGGGCGTGACCCAGGACATGGCCAAGCTGGCGATGCGCCGCCGCCACACCCTGATCGGCGCCATGATGATCCACAAGGGCGACGCCGACGGCATGATCTGCGGCACCTACGGCACCACCCAGATGCACCTGGAATTCATCGACAAGGTGCTGGGCCTGCGTCCGGGCGCCAACGTCTACGCGGCGATGAACTTCGTCATCACCCAGGAACGCCAGCTGGCGATGGTCGACACCCACGTCAACGAGAACCCGAGCGCGGAAGAGCTGGCCGAGATCACGATCATGGCGGCCGAGGAACTGGAACGCTTCGGCATCACGCCGCGCGCGGCGCTGCTGTCGCATTCGAACTTCGGCACCTCGAACAACGAGTCGGCCAGGAAGATGCGCGCCGCGCTGGCGCTGGTGCAGCAAAAGGCGCCGAACCTGGAAGTCGACGGCGAGATGCACGGCGACGCCGCGCTGGATTCGAAGCTGCGCGCCAAGATCATGCCGCAATCGACGCTCAAGGGCGACGCCAACCTGCTGGTGATGCCGAATATCGAATCGGCCAACATCGCCTACAACCTGCTCAAGACGGCGGCCGGCCAGGGCATCGCGGTGGGCCCGGTGCTGCTGGGCTGCGCCCGTCCGGTGCACATCCTGACCCCGTCGGCCACGGTGCGTCGCATCGTCAACATGACCGCGCTGTGCGTGGTGGATGCGGTGTCGCAACGCTGATCCGATCGCCGGCGTTCCGGCGCTGGATGTAGAAGATACAACAAAAAAACCTGTCCGCATGCTGCGGACAGGTTTTTTTTGCATTCTCATTCCATCGACTGCCGGCACCGGATTTGGTTCCCACGCCGAAATGTGAATGTAATAAAGCTTGAGTGACTCGTAACAGTACGTAATTAGGCGCCGCTGAACTCGCTTTTCAAGCGATAATGAAACGTCATACCCTTGTAATATTGTACATTTTCTCTCGTGCAAGGTTGCATGGCTGGCTCTGTTAAAATGCGGCGTTGTCGGAAAAACCATCTGGTCCGAACCGCCTTGATCCGCCCTCGCTGGCTTCCTGGCGGCTTCCCTGACCAAACACCAGAAATCACCTAGAACATGCAAACAACAAAAAAAGCCCTGATTACCGGCATTACTGGCCAGGATGGCGCCTACCTTGCGCAATTGCTTCTGGAAAAAGGGTATGCAGTTACCGGTACCTTCCGTCGCTCCAGCTCGGTCAACTTCTGGCGCATCGAGGAACTCGGGATCGCCGGCCACCCCAACCTGTCGCTGGTCGAGTATGACCTGACCGACCTGTCGTCCAGCCTTCGCCTGATCGAGTCGGTCCGTCCGGACGAGGTGTACAACCTGGCGGCGCAGAGCTTCGTCGGCGTCTCCTTCGAGCAGCCGATCACCACCGCCTCGATCACCGGTATCGGCGCCGTGAACCTGCTCGAGGCGATCCGCATCGTGCATCCGAAGGCGCGCTTCTACCAGGCATCGACCTCCGAGATGTTCGGCAAGGTGCAGGCCGTGCCGCAAGTCGAAAGCACCCCGTTCTACCCGCGCAGCCCCTACGGCGTGGCCAAGCTGTATGCGCACTGGATGACCGTGAACTACCGCGAGTCCTACGATATCTTCGGCAGCTCGGGCATCCTGTTCAACCACGAGTCGCCGCTGCGCGGCCGCGAGTTCGTCACCCGCAAGATCACCGACTCGGTGGCCAAGATCGTGCTGAACAAGCTCGACGTGCTCGAGCTGGGCAACCTGGACGCCAAGCGCGACTGGGGCTATGCGAAGGAATACGTGGAAGGCATGTGGCGCATCCTGCAGGCCGATCATCCGGACACCTACGTGCTGGCCACCAACCGCACCGAAACCGTGCGCGATTTCGTCACCATGGCCTTCAAGGCCGCCGGCATCCACGTCGAGTGGAAGGGCCAGGGCGAGGCCGAGACCGGCCATTGCGCCAAGTCCGGCAAGCTGCTGGTGCGCATCTCGCCGAAGTTCTACCGTCCGGCCGAAGTCGACCTGCTGATCGGCGACGCATCCAAGGCGCAGCGCGAGCTGGGCTGGAAGACGTCCACCACGCTGGAGCAGCTGTGCCAGATGATGGTCGAGGCCGACCTGCGCCGCAACGAAATCGGCTTTTCGTTCTGACATGACCGGTATGGCGACCGAAGAAGCTGTCCGCTCCGTCGCGCGCGAAGGGGAGGGCAAGCGCGCGCTGGTCACGGGGCTGCACGGATTCACCGGCCGCTACGTGGCGCGCGAGCTTGCGGCCGCGGGCTACCACGTCTACGGCACCGTGACGCCCGGCAGCGATGCCGGGCCGGACATGTTCACGGTCGACCTGCTCGACCGTGCCGCCGTGGCCGGGGTGGTCGGGCAGGTCTGCCCGGACGTGGTGGTACACCTGGCCGCCATCGCCTTCGTGGCGCATGACGACGCCGAACGTATGTACCGCGTCAACGTGGCCGGCACCCGCAACCTGCTGGAAGCGCTGGCGGCGAATGCCCACAAGCCCGCCTGCGTGCTGCTGGCGTCTTCCGCCAACATCTACGGCAATGCCGACGTCGCCCTGATCGACGAGAACGTGGCGCCGAATCCGGCCAACGATTACGCCGTCAGCAAGCTGGCCATGGAACACATGGCGCGCCTGTGGATGGACAAGCTGCCGATCACGATCGTGCGCCCGTTCAACTACACCGGCGTTGGCCAGAGCGAAAACTTCCTGCTGCCCAAGATCGTGTCGCACTTCCGCAGGGGCGCGCGCCGCATCGAACTGGGCAACCTGGCGGTCGCGCGCGACTTTTCCGACGTGCGCGTGGTCGCGCAGACCTACCGCCGCCTGCTGGCCGCGGCGCCCGCCGGCGAAGTCTTCAACGTCTGCTCGGGCCAGTCCCATTCGCTGGAAAGCGTGATCGGGATGATGGGCGAGATCGCCGGCTACGGCATCGAGGTCCACGTCAACCCGGCTTTCGTGCGCGCCAACGAAGTCCTGACGCTGACCGGCGACAACGCCAGGCTGGCCGCCAGGATCGGCGCCATCCAACCCACCCCGCTGGCCAAGACCCTGCGCTGGATGTACGAGGCGTGAGCAAGATGCCTTCCGGCCTACCGGCAGTGATGATCGAACCCGGCCTCGGCCCCGAGTGGCTGGAAGGCCAGGACGCGGCGCCGCAGGCGCGCCCGCTGCGCGTGGGACTGGGCACCACCATGATCGAGCCGGCCCTGACCGGCGGCCACCTGGACGGTATCGGTGTGTACACCCAGGCCCTGCTGCGCCACCTGCCGCATGCCCACTGCGAAGTCCTGCCGTTTTCCTGGCCACGCGGGCAGGCGCCCCTGAGCGCCGGCCGCCCGCTGGGCCAATCCTTCGAGCGCGCCTCGCTGGTCGACTTGGTCACGCCCGATGCGCACCGTGTGCACATGCCGGTCGACCTGTTCCACGTGACTGACTACCGCGTGGTGCGCATGGATTGCCCGGTGGTCGCCAGCCTGCACGACGCGCTGCCGATCAAGCACCCCGAGTGGTGCAACCCGCGCCTGCGTGGCCTCAAGAACTGGATGCAGCGCAAGGCGGCGCAAAAGGCCGACCACGTGATCGCGCTGTCGCATTACGCGGTGGACGAACTGGTCGAATGCTTCGGCGTCGACGAGCGCTGCATCACCGTGGTGCCGTGCGGCGTCGACGACGCCTGGCTGCGCCCGCCTGAACCGGAGGCGGTGGCGCGCACCCTGATGCAGAACGGCCTGCGCCAAGGCTACTTCCTGTTCGTCGGCACGCTGCAGCCGCGCAAGAACGTCGAGCGCCTGCTTGACGCCTACCTGATGCTGCCAGAGGCGGTGCGCGCCGAGCGCCAGCTGGTCATCGTCGGCCAGGCCGGGGCGCGTTCCGAACAGTTGCAGCGGCGCCTCGCGGCGGCCAGGGAAGAGGGCCGACAGGTGGTCTGGCTGAACCAGCTGAACGATGCCGGCGCGCTGCGCCACGTGTATGCCGGTGCCGGCGTGTTCGTGTTTCCGTCGCTGTACGAAGGCTTCGGCATCCCGGTGGTGGAAGCTTTCGCCTCCGGCGTCCCGGTGGTGGCATCGAACACCACCTCGCTGCCGGAAGTGTCGGCCGGCGCGGCACTGGAAGTCGATCCGCTCGACACCGGCGCGATCATGGATGCGATGCTGGCGCTGGCGCGCGAACCCGCATTGCGCGCGCGCTGCGTCGCGGCGGGACGGCTGCGCGCCTTCCAGCTGACCTGGAACGCCACCGCACGCCTGACCGCCGCGGTCTACCGTTCCCTGCTCTGAAAAACAGCGGTCTTATGCGTGTCCTTCATTTTTGCAAGACGTATTTTCCCGATTCAGTCGGCGGGATCGAGCAGGTTATCCGCCAGATGTGCGTCGGCACCGGGCGCCTCGGCGTCAGCAACCAGGTGCTGGCGCTGTCGCGCGCCAGCGACCTGGCGCCGATCGAGTTCGAGGGGCATACCGTGCACCGGGTGCCGCTGGATTTCGAACTGGCCTCGAACGCGGTGTCGGTAAGGGCGATCGGCGCGCTGGCGCGCCTGGCGCGCGACGTCGACGTCGTCCATTACCACTTCCCCTGGCCCTTCCTGGACATGGCGCATTTCCTGGCGCGCGTGGACAAGCCGGCCGTGGTCACCTACCACTCCGACATCGTGCGCCAGAAGGCCCTTTTGCGCTTCTACCGGCCGCTGATGCACCGCTTCCTCGACAGCGTGGATGCGATCGTGGCGACCTCGCCCAACTACCTGGCCACCTCGGAAGTGCTGGAGCGCTACCGCGACAAGACCCGCGTGATCGCCTTCGGCCTGGACCGCGCCAGCTATCCCGAGCCGGACAGCGCGCGCCTGGCGCACTGGCGCGCCCGGGTCGGCCCGAAGTTCTTCCTGTTCGTGGGCGTGCTGCGCTATTACAAGGGCCTGCACATCCTGCTCGATGCGGTGGCCGGAACCGATTATCCGGTGGTGATCGTCGGCGCCGGCCCGATCGAACGCGAGCTCAAGGCCCATGCCGAGCGCCTCGGCCTGAAGAACGTGATGTTCGTCGGCGCGCTGGACGAGCAGGACAAGGTGGCGCTGCTGCGCCTGTGCTATGCGGTGGCGTTCCCTTCGCACCTGCGTTCGGAGGCCTTTGGCATCTCGCTGCTGGAAGGGGCGATGTACGGCAAGCCGATGATCTCGAGCGAGATCGGCACGGGCACCACCTACATCAACGTGCACGGCGAGAGCGGCCTGGTGGTGCCGCCGTCCGACCCCGAGGCCTTGCGCGCCGCGATGCGCACGCTGTGGGACAACCCGGACATGGCGCGCGAGATGGGGCGGCGCGCCGAGGCGCGCTACTGGAAGCTGTTCACCTCAAGCCAGATGGCGGAGGATTACGTGGCGCTGTACCACGAACTGGCGGCGCGCAAGGCGCCGCTGGAACTCGCCGCCGCGCCCCTCGCGTAGGGTGGACGGCTCGCCGTCCACGCGGTGATTGTTGACGGCGCCGATATCGTGCACCCGATCGGAACCGGCAGATATCATCAGGCCGCTTCCGGAAGCGCTGCCGGCACCTGTTCCGCCCAGCGCTGGCGGATCGCGCGGATCGCCGGCATCTGCCCGATGAACAGGTCGACCAGGTTCGGATCGAAATGCCTGCCCTTCTGCTGGATGAGGAAGTCGATCGCCTCTTCCTCGGTCCAGGCCTTCTTGTACGGACGCACCGACGTCAGCGCGTCGAACACGTCCGCCACCGCGCAGATGCGCCCTTCGAGCGGAATCGCCTCGCCGGCCAGGCCGGCCGGATAGCCGCTGCCGTCCCATTTCTCGTGGTGCGAGAGCGCGATGTTGCGCGCCAGCGCCAGCATGCCGCCGTCATGCCGGCCGATGATCTCGGCGCCGATGCTGGCGTGGCTCTGCATGATCTTCCATTCTTCCGGATCGAGCGGACCGGGCTTCTGCAGGATGCGGTCGGGGATGCCGATCTTGCCGACGTCGTGCATCGGCGCGGCGTGCAGCAGGTCGTCGGCTTCGGCTTCGGTCATGCCGGCCGCCAGGCCCAGGATGCGGGCGAAATGGCTCATGCGGATCACGTGCAGGCCGGTCTCGTTGTCCTTGTATTCGGCCGCCAGGCCGAGGCGCTGGACGATCTCCAGGCGCGAGGCGCGCAGCGCTTCCATGCGCACCAGCGACAGGTGGGTACGCACGCGCGCACGCACGATCGCCGGGCTGACCGGCTTGGTGATGTAGTCGACCGCGCCGGCCTCGAAGCCTTCCAGCTCGTCGTCGGTGTCGTTCAGGGCGGTCACGAAGATCACGGGAATCGAAGCGGTGGCCGGATCGGCCTTCAGCGCGGCGCAGACTTCATAGCCGCTCATGCCCGGCATCATGACGTCGAGCAGGATCAGGTTCGGGCGTTCTTCGCGCGCCAGTTCCAGCGCGCGGGTGCCGTCCTTGGCGAAGCGCAGGCGATAGTGGTCCTGCAGGATCTGGCGCAGCAACTGCAGGTTGCTGGCCTCGTCGTCGACCGCCAGGATCAGCGGCTGGTGGACGTTGGTCATTGGGGGATCTCCTGTGCGGATTCGTCGAGGGCTTCCAGCATGGCGTCGAGCTGCTGCATGCCCAGTTCAAAGTCGAAGTCGGAAAGGGCGGCGTGCACCTGCGCCACCCGGCTGGCCAGCGGGTGGCCGTTCAGGGCCGCGGCCAGGACCGCCAGCGCGTTGTCATCGAGGCCGCCATGGCGCAGCGCGTCGCGCAGCAGGACGCCGTTGCGCCTGGCGCGCTCGAGGTCGACCACCGGGCGCGCGGCCTGGCCCGGCTTGGGTTGGCTCGGCGCCGGCAGCGCGGCGCGCACCGCGGCCAGCGCCGCGTCGAGCTGCGTGCGCAGCACGGCCAGCGCATCCTGCAGCGCGGCCTCGGCACCCGGATACAGCTTGCCGCTGTCGCCGTCGACCTGGCCTTCGACCACCGCCAGGGCATCGGCCAGCCGTTCCAGGCCCTTGTTGGCCGCCACGCCGCGCACCTTGTGCGCCAGCAGGCGCATGGCGCGGTAGTCGGCGGCCGCCGCCTGGGCCGACAGCGCCTGCGCCGCGTCGAGGTACTGCTCCGCAAAGCGCGTCAGCGCGTCCATGTAGGCGTCCTCCTTGCCGCTCCAGCGGTGCAGGCCCGCATGGCGGTTCAGCACCTGGCGCTCGGCCGCGGGCAGCTCGTCCGCCTGCTGCAGGCCGGACGCCAGGCCCAGCACGCGCGCGATCTCGTGCGACAGGCTGAACCAGTCGACCGGCTTGGTGGCGAAACCATCCATCCCGGCCTCCGCGCTGGCGCGGCGGTGCTCGTCCAGCACGCTGGCGGTCATCGCGATGATCGGCACGCGCTGGCGGCCCGCGGCCTCGGCCTGCGCGCGGATCAGGCGCGTGGCCGACAGGCCGTCGATGGTCGGCATCTGGAAGTCCATCAGGATCAGGTCGAATTGCTCACGCGCGGCCAGGTCGACCACCACGGCGCCATCGCCGGCGGCAGTCATGGTGTGGCCGCGGCGCGCCATCAAGAGCTGCAGCAGTTCCAGGTTCTGCGGCACGTCGTCGGCCACCAGCACGCGCAGCGGCGGCAGGGCGGCGGCGGTACGCACGCGCTGCTGCTGCGGCGCGAAGCGCGCCAGCACCAGCGGCAGCATCACGTGGAAGGTGGTGCCCTTGCCAGGCGCGCTCTCGGCCCAGATGCGGCCGCCCATCAGCTCGACCAGCTGCTTGCTGATCGTGGTGCCGAGGCCCGTGCCGCCGAAGCGGCGCGTCATCGAGGCGTCGGCCTGCGTGAACGGTTCGAAGATCGCGGCCAGGCGATCGGGCGCGATGCCGATGCCGGTGTCCTTGACCTCGATGTGCAGCTGCTCGTCCTTCAGCGACGCGTTCAGGGTCACGCTGCCGCGTTCAGTGAACTTGATCGCGTTGTCGAGCAGGTTGGTCAGCACCTGGCGCACGCGCAGCTCGTCGCCGCGCAGGCAGGTCGGCAGCGCCGGGTCGTACTGGATGTCGACGTGCAGGCCCTTGGCGCGCGCATTCGCGGCAAGGGTCGAAGACAGCTCGTCGATCAGCGACAGCAGGTTGTAGTCGTTCTGCTCGAGTTCCACCGCGCCTTTTTCCAGCTTGGCGGTGTCGAGGATCTCGTTCAGCAGGCGCAGCAGGGCGCGGCCGGCGCTGCGGATCGTGTCGAGGTGGCGCCGCTGGTCGGCCGCCAGTTCGCCGTCGAGCAGCACGTCGGTGAAGCCGAGGATCGCATTCATCGGGGTGCGGATCTCGTGGCTCATGTTGGCCACGAAGCTGGCGCGCGCGGCGGCCGCCTGTTCGGCCTTTTCCTTGGCTTCGCGCAGCGCCTCTTCCATCTGGCGGCGCTCGGTGATGTCGAGGATCACGCCGTCCAGCCAGTAAGGCTCGCCGGCCTCGTTGTCCACGCTGGTGCCGTTTTCCCACAGCCAGCGGGTGCTGCCGTCGGCGTGCAGCAGGCGGTATTCGACCAGGTAGGGACGGCGTTCGGCCAGCGCCCTGGCGATGGTTTCCGAGACGCGCACGCGGTCGGCGGCGTGGATCAGGGTGCCGAAGCTGCGCTTCGGACGCGCGCCCAGGAAATCGGTGCGCGGCCAGCCGGTCACGCGTTCGACCGCGTCGCTGATGAACACCATCGGCTGCTCGCCCTGCAGCAGGCTGCGGTAGGAAATGCCGGGGATGTTGCCGATCAGCGAGCGGAATTGCTGCTCGCTGGCGCG
>CAJYQM010000072.1 GCA_913777025.1 uncultured Massilia sp.
GTGGCGAGCGCCACGTAGTCGCCCGCTGCGTTGCGTTTGCGCACTTCGATGACCAGCGGGCGCGGATCCGGCGATGCCAGGTGCGCCAGCGCTCCGGATGCCGGGGCACGGTCGTCGGGATGGACGAAATCGGTGACGGGCCGGCCCACGACCTCGTCGAGCCGCCACCCCATCAAACGGGTGTAGGATGGTGACACATGCAGGTAGCGCCCATCGGGACCGCTGTGCGCGATCAGGTCGTCGCTATGGTCGATGATCAGCCTGTGTTCGCGTGTCGTGAAGACGGCGTCGTCGAGCGCCTGCCTGTGCGCGCCAAGGTCGATGATCGCCCCGCTGTAACCCGAGCCGGGCCCCGCGGCGTGCGGGATACCGGTGACCAGCAGGTGGCGGGACCGGTCGTCGCCGGCCTTGATATCCAGCTCGAGACGGAATGGCCGGCCAGGGCCGGCGCCAGGGAACACGCCGTGGTCGTGGTCCGTGCAGGCCTGCGCGATCCAGTCCTGCAAACGCTGTCCGATCCTGATCCCGAGCAGGCCGGGCTGTTCTTCCAGCAGCGAATGCAAGGTGCCATCGGTGTCCGCCGACCATACGGCGTTCAACAGCGGAGAAGTGTTCGTGTACATGGCGTTGGCGGGCACGGCCCCGTGTAAGTCGGTTGAAATGAACGAGCAACTGCTGCCGCGAAGCGTGTCGCGATCGTGGAGCGCGAAGATCCAAGGAACTTGCGCGGTGCGTGCGGGATAGGGGACGCGAGGAATCGAAGATGCGCTGGTGAGGCAGCTTGATAGGGAGCTAAAGTACCAAAAACAATTCTATTGGGCAATATTTATTGACGATGTCGAGCATGGGTGTCGCAAATACGTGACTTGGCCGCTCGCAGTGAGCGGCCCCCCCTCGTCACGCCCGCCGCGAAAACGCCAGTTGCTGGTCGAGCTGCTGCTCGCGCTTGAGCAAGAGTTCGCGCTGGCGCGCCAGCTGGCCACGGGTGCGCGCCTGGGCCATGCGCGCGAGCCAGGGCGTCAGGCCGGCACGCGCGGCCGGCCGCCGCGCCAGCCAGCGCAGCGGCACCGCCCAGAACGGCAGGCTGCGGGTGAAGATCTCGTCCTCGACGGACACGAAGAACTGCGCCGCCGCCTGCGCGCCCGGCACGCTGCCCTTGCCGGCGACCAGCTGGTCGAGCCGGCGCGAATCCTGGTAACCGCTGGACAGCACCTGCAGGCCGCCGTTCGCGCGGACCCGCTCGCCGACGGCGATCGGCGTGCCGCGCAGCGTGGCGCAGGTGGCCAGGGTCAGGGCACCGGGTTGCCCGGCCTGTTCCAGGCGCAGGACATCCTGCTCGGGATCCATGCCGACCGCGACCTGGGCCGTCAGCTTGGCCTCGGCCAGGGCGACCGCGATCGCCTGCAGGTCGGTCATGTCGGCAGCGCAGATCAGGACCGGCAAGCCCTGCTGCTGCAGGCGCGTGGCGCAGGCCAGCAAGGCCGCCACCTTGTCGTTCCGGGTGGCGAACACTTCGCGGCGCCAGGCGGCGCGCGCGGGCCGCAGGCGGCGCGGTTGTCCGGCGTCCGGCGGCGCTTCCAGGGTGCGCAGCCGGTAGAAACGCCACAGCTCCGGGACCAGGTCGCGCAGCAGCGCGCCCGTGCCGCCCAGGGAACGATACAGGGGGAAGAATTCCTGCAGCGCGCTGCGGGCGATGGTGCGCGGCGGCGGCGTCACCGCCACGCCCGCGCGCGCCTCCAGCGCCTGCAGGATGCCGGCATACCATCCGCGGCTGCCGAGCAGCGCCTGCAGGTTGTCCGCCAGCGGCATCACCCTGCCCTCGCGCACGGCGTAATGCTGGTCGGCGACGAGGACGTCGCGCGCGACCAGGGCATTCCCGATCAGCTCTTCGGCGCGCGCCGGGCTGCGCCAGAAAGCCGGCAGGCGTGAGCGCAGCGTGTCCAGGCGCGCCTGCCCTTCCTCGCTGAACACGACGTCGGCCATGGGCAGGAAATCGATGAGGTAGTCGCGCCCGGCCTGCAGTTCCTCGACCAGCGCCGCGGCGGCGCGCGAGGCGGCTTCCAGGATGGCGTCGTCGCCGCTGGCGCTGATCAGGAGCGGGCTCAATGCCTCGTCCAGCAGCACGCGGTCGACGTCGTCGACCACGGCCGCGCGCATGCCGGGGGCCACCGACGCCGCGAGCGGCGCGCTCCCGGCCAGGGTGCGCAACTGCCGGCGCAGCGGGCTGGCGGCATCCTTCAGCGCGGCGCGTTCGCGCACGTGCTCGGTCATCAGCTGGCGGCCGGTCGCATACAGGACGTCGCAGGCGTGGATCTCGGCCAGGCGCTCGCGTGGCGTATCGGCGGCGAGCCAGCCGACGCTGCAATCGCTCATCGCATACAGGCGCGCCAGGGCATGCGTGTCACGCTGCGCCAGGCGCTCGCTGGCGACGACGACGTGGCAGGGCATGCCGCTCCAGGCATGCAGGATGGCGCAACATGCCACGGCGAGGGTCTTGCCGCCGCCCAAGGGCAGGTCGACGGCGAAGCCCTCGTGCATCGCCAGCGCCGCGAACAGCTGGGCATCGGTCGGCGTGGTGCCGAGGTGGCGGCCGGCGCTCAGGGCCACCAGGGCCAGCGCTTCGGCGCGTACCGCCGTGGCGCCGCCGGCGCCGAGCAGGGTCACCCGGGTGAATGCGGCGCGGCAGGCCTGGCTGCGCGCGAGCAG
>CAJYQM010000073.1 GCA_913777025.1 uncultured Massilia sp.
GGCGGCACGCCGGGCGGCGCCCTGGGCCACCGTCATGCCGCCGCGAAAACGCCAGCAAGCGGTGGGTCGGCGCGGCGGCACGCCGGGCGGCGCCCTGGGCCACCGTCATGAAGCGGTCCATTTCGCCGAAGCGCTCCTGGCGGATGCGCAATTTCATCAGGTCGAGCGCGCCGGTGATGCCGGCCAGCAGGTTGTTGAAGTCATGCGCCAGCCCGCCGGTCAGCTGGCCGACCGCCTCCATCTTCTGTGCCTGGCGCAACTGCTCTTCGAGCTTGTGCTGGTGCGTGATCTCGATCCCGACACCGGTGCGGCGCACCGGGCGCCCGTTTTCGTCCTGGTAGGTGCGAAAGCGCGACAGCACCCAGCGCACCCTGCCGTCCGGGTGGCACAGCCGGTATTCGAAGGCCATGTCGGTACCGGAAGTCAGGCTGCGGGCGATCTCTTCCTCCAATTTCGGCAGGTCCTCGGGATGGACGTTGCCGAGGAACTCCGACTTGTGCACGCCCTGCGAGCCGCGCACCGGGTCGATGCCGTACAGGTCCGCGATGGCGCTGTCGCACACATAGCGGTCCTGCACCAGGTCGCAGGTCCAGACGCCGACACCGCCCACCGAGGTCAGCGCCAGCCGGGTGAAGTCGGCGGCGTCGTTCAGGGCCTTTTCGTGCTCGCGGTCGCGCGCCAGGTCGCGCCCGGCCGCGTAGACCTTGCCGTCCTCGAAGGCGCCGGTCCAGGCAAACCAGCGCCACGACCCGTCCTGGTGGCGGAAGCGGTATTCGAAGGGCGTCGTCAAGGGCCGCTCCAGGATGCCGGCGAAGGCCGCGAGCGTGCGGTCGAGGTCTTCGGGATGGACGTAGTCGACGAAGCTGCGGCCGACGATGTCGCCCGCCTCGTAGCCCAGCAGCTTCGACCACATCGGATTGACCGATTCGATGCTGCCGTCCGGACGCGCGACGACCAGCAGTTCCTGCGACAGCTGCCATGCACGGTCGAGTTCGCGGGTCCTGGCCTGGACTTGCCGCTCGAGCGACGCGGCGAGCGCGCACAGTTCCTCCTGCGCCTCGATGCGGGCGGTCGCCGCGCGCGTGCGCGCCGCCACTTCGCGGATGAACTGCAGTTCGGCCTCGCCCCAGTCGCGCGGCAGGGCCGTGCCGACATACAGCAGCGCGACGAATTCGCCGCGCTCGAACACCGGTATGCTGACGAAGGCACGGGCGCCGTGCGCTTCGAGGGCGGCGGCGTGGGCGCGGGTGCGCGGGTCGGTGTAGGCGTCGCTGATGGCGACCGTGTCACCGCGCTTGAAGTCGTCGACCAGGTCGCCGTAGTCGCGCAGCGCCACCGGGCCAACGGGCGAGCGCGGCGTGCCGGCCGTCCAGTCGCGTTCGATGGTGATGGTTTCCGCTGCGGCATCGACGGTGCCATAGCCGGCCAGCTGGACAGCCAGCGTCTCGCCCAGGATGCGGCAGGCCAGGTCGGTCATGCCGGCCGTGTCCTCGCATTGCGCCAGCTGGTCCGTCAGGGTGAACAGCGCCGCCTGGCGCGTTTCCTCCTGCTTGCGCGCGCTGATGTCGGAAAACAGGATGGCCACCCTGCACTCCTCCGACGTGCCGACCGGATAGGCAAACACGTCGAAATGGCGTCCTCCAAGCGCGGCGGAGGCGCCTTCGACGTGCATGGCGCGACGTGTCCGGATGATCGCGGCATAGCGCTCGCACCATACCGGGTCGTAGCCCGGCACGAGATCGCGCATCCATCGACCCGCGGGGTCCTTCAGGCCGGTGTGCCGTTCGAAGGCGGCATTGACCTCGATGAAGCGGTAATCGGACGCCAGCGCTTCGCCGGCGAGACGGACTTCGATGACACAGAAACCCAGGTCCATGTCCGCGTCGTGCGGCGTCCCGCGGTAAAACCATCCACTCCGCTCGTTGTTTTCAATGTCCATGGCTGGCGTTGTCGTGATGTCGCTGTTGCGCCAGCGCTTCGTTGGTAGAGAAATGTCGTTTGCATTCCGGTTGCGTATGATTTCGCCGTAAATCATCAAATCCTTCTGTTAGGTAACGCTCGCAGCAGGGCAATTGCGAACGATATCCGGCAATCAACGATTGGAACCACCATGAAATTCGAGACCAGGCACACTGGAACGACACGCGCACTCGGGAAAAGGCGGATCGCCGGCTTGGGGTTTGTTTTTCTGTGGTTCTTCATCGGCGGCATCATGCATTTCGTGGCGACCGAAACGGAAGCACGCATCGTCCCGCCCTGGATGCCATGGCCGGTGGCGGCGGTGCTGGTCAGCGGCGTGTTCGAACTGCTGGGCGCGGCCGCCATCCTGGTACCGAAGACCCGCCGGGTGGCAGGTATCGGCCTGTTCATGCTGACCATTGCTGTAACGCCCGCGCACATCTACATGCTGCAACGGCCGGACCTGTTTCCGGTTCCCCTGTGGGCGCTCTGGCTACGCCTGCCCATCCAGCTAGCGCTGTTGTGGCTGATCCTGTGGAGCACGCGTCCACCGCGAGCTTGACACTCCCTCCTCACGATTGTCGAACGCCCTGCGTGACAGGCTCCCTCACGTCACGCTCCCGTCATTTGGAGCAAATAAAATTTGCCTCGAATGCAACGATGACGTTGAGGATATGGATCAAGTATTGATTCCATGAAGCAACTTCTGCGTTCAGTGATTTCAACAATCGAATATTCGACAGAAAACCATCGCTCTCCGAGAGGATCCGCTTCCATGAAAAAGCCGCCGCACACCCGTCTCCTGCCATTCGCCGCCCTGATGCTCGCCTCGGTCGCCGCCCATGCGACCCCCGTCCCGACGCTGAGCGGCGACCGCCCGCTGGTGATCGCCCACCGCGGCGCCAGCGGCTACCTGCCGGAAGAATCGGTGCAGGCTTACCAGCTGGCCATGAAGATGGGCGCCGACTACATCGAGGGCGACGTCTACCTGACCGCCGACGGCAAGGCCGTGATGCTGCACGACGGCACCCTGAACGCCACCACCAATGTCGTGGCCTATGCGGCGACGCATCCCGAGATCGCCGCCCTGCGTTCCGCGAACGGGGCCTACGACGTGACGAAATTCACGCTGGCGCAACTGCAGCAGCTGTCCGTGACCTGCCGTAACGCGAACGGCTACTGCACCGACAAGTCCTATTTCGATCCGAGCCTGTCGTACAGCTTTACCAGCTACGACGCCTTCCTCGACCTGGTGTACGACAACTACCTGGACACGGGTATCGCCATCGGCGTCTTCCCGGAAGCCAAGCAGAGCGGACTGGCGGTGGCGGAAGCCATCCTGGCCGGCTTGAACAATCCGAAGTACAACGGCTACTTCAATACCGCCGGCCGCGCGCTGACGCAGTCGTTCAACGCGGCGCAGGTGGACTACCTGAACGCCAACTCCGCGATTCCCGTCAGCTACCTCGGCGTCTGCCCCACGACGGCGGCCGCAGCGGCGTCCGTGGCGGCGATTGCCGACGGCATCGGCCCCTCGACCGGCCAGCTCAGCGCGGCCTGCGTGAATGCCGCCCACGGTGCCGGCCTGACCGTGATGCCGTACACCTACCTGAACAATCCCGCGAGCTATGCGACCGGCTACAACCTGGGCGTGGATGGCGTGTTCACCAATTTCCCGGACATCGCTGCGAACGTGCGCGACCAGATCTTTGGACCGGCGGAGGTGCCGGAGCCGCAGTCGCTGGCGCTGATGGGGTTGGGCTTGGCCGGGATTGCGGGGCTGACGCGGCGCAAGCGGGGTTGAGTCGTCGCCTGGCCAATAAAGAACCCGCTGATGCGGGTTTTGTTTTTCGCTGTCGATAAACGAAAAAGGCCAGCTCGAAAGCTGGCCCATCTCACTCATTCTTTGGTCGGGGCGAGAGGATTCGAACCTCCGACCCCGTGCACCCCATGCACGTACGCTACCAGGCTGCGCTACGCCCCGATCCAGTCTGCAATTATATCAGAGCCGGCCAGGATGGTTAAGTTTTTGACAGGCAAGTGCGTAGCAGTCGCAAATCGCTACTTCCATTCCCCGCGCAAGGCCAGCACCTGCTCGTACAAGCCCTCCGGCGTGACCTCCTGCGGGGGCACCGGCCGCCCCACCGCCAGCGCCAGCCGTGAACGCCAGCCGCGGGCGAAGGTCCGCTCGAACACGTTGGCTGGATCGCGCGAGAACACGCTGCCCCACAGGCCGCGCAGCGCCATCGGGATCACCGGCACCCGGCTGCGCTCGACAATCTTGGCGATGCCGCCGCGGAACTCGTTCAAGTCGCCGGTACGGGTCAGCTTGCCCTCCGGGAAGATGCAGACCAGTTCACCGTCGTGCAGCGCGTGGGCGATGTCGACAAAGGCCTTTTCCATCAGCCACGGGTCTTCCTTGGCCGGCGCGATCGGGATCGCCTTGCCGGTGCGGAAGATGAAGCCCAGCAGCGGCGTCTTGAAGATGCGGTGATCCATCACGAAGCGGATCGGGCGCGGGCTGGCGGCCAGGATGACGATGGCGTCGACGTAGCTGACGTGATTGCAGACCAGCACCGCCGCGCCCTCTTCCGGAATGCGCTCCACGTCCACGGTCGAGACCCGGTGGATGGTATGGATCAAGAGCCAGGCCAGGAAGCGCATCAGGAATTCCGGCACCAGCGAGAAGATGTAGGCCGCCACCAGCACGTTCAGCAGCGCGGTGACCAGGAACATCTCGGGAATGGTGAAACCCTGCCCGATCAGGAACAGGGCGACGCCGGCCGCGGCGACCATGAACAGCGCATTCAGGATGTTCATGCCGGCGATGGTGCGCGAGACGTGCTTGGGATCGCAGCGGGTCTGGATCAGCGCGAACAGCGGCACGATGAAGAAGCCGCCGAACACGCCCAGCAGCAGCAGATCGGCCAGGATCCGGATCGTGCCGGCCTGGTGCAGCAGGCCGATGGCGTCGACGGTGCCGGTGTTCGTATAACCCTGGCTGGCGAAATACAGGTCGATGCCGAACACGGACAGCCCGATGGCGCCGAAGGGTACCAGGCCAATTTCCACCTTGCCTCCTGACAGTTTTTCACACAACAAGGAGCCGGTGCCGATGCCGAGCGAGAAGATGGTCAGCAGCAGCACGAAGACGCTGTGGTCGCCGTGCAGGTAATCCTTGGCGAACAGCGGGAATTGCGACAGCACCAGCGCGCCGTAGAACCAGAACCAGGAATTGCCGAGCATGGACAGGAACACGGTACGGTTCTGGCGCGAATAGGCCAGGTTGCGCCACGATTCGGCGACGAAGTTGGCGCTGATCTTCAACTGCGGTTCCGGGGCCGGCGACGCCGGGATGCGCCAGCTGGTGGCCAGGCCCAGCACGGCGACCAGCAGCGTGCCGCCGGCCACCAGTTCGATGCCGAGCCTGCCGTGGCCGGCCAGGACCGCGCCCATCACTTCGCCCAGCAGGATGCCGACAAAGGTACCCATTTCGATCACGCCATTGCCCCCGACCAGTTCATCGGGGCGCAGGTGCTGCGGCAGATAGGCATACTT
>CAJYQM010000074.1 GCA_913777025.1 uncultured Massilia sp.
GCGCGAACCAGGTGTTGCCGGACCGAGGGCCGAAGAAGTCGCCGGCGCGTACCACCAGCGCCCGGCCGCCGCGCGCGCAGAAGGCTTCCAGCGCCCCCTCCATCTGCACCCGCAGCCTGCCCTTGCGCGTCAGGGGCTGCTGCGGGTGCAGATGGAGGGGGCGCTGGAAGCCTTCTGCGCGCGCGGCGGCCGGGCGCTGGTGGTACGCGCCGGCGACTTCTTCGGCCCTCGGTCCGGCAACACCTGGTTCGCGCAGGGCCTGGTGAAACCCGGCCAGCCGCCGCGCCGCATCGCCTATCCGGGCCGCGCCGGCGTCGGCCACCAGTGGGCCTACCTGCCCGACGTCGCGGCGACGATGGTCGCGCTCATCGAACGCCGCGACGAGCTCGAACCCTTCGCGCGCTTCCACATGAACGGCCACTGGGATCCGGACGGCAGCGCGATGACGGACGCGATCCGGCAGGTGGCGGCGCGCCACGGCATCGAGGCGCGCGTCGCCGGTTTTCCATGGTGGGCCGTCCCGCTGGCCGCGCCCTTCAACGAGACCATGCGCGAACTGCTGGAGATGCGCTACCTGTGGCGGCAACCGGTGCGGCTGGAGAACGCGAAGCTGGCCGCGCTGCTGGGCGCCGAGCCGCACACGCCGCTGGAGGTGGCGGTCGAGCGCACGCTGGCCGGCCTGGGCTGCCTGCCGGACCGCGCTCCGTATCGCGCCTCCCGGGTCAACAACGCCTGATGGCGGTCGGAGGAAACCCGAAGCGTTCGCGAAACCGGATGGCGAAGCGCGAGGCCGATTCATACCCGACCTCGAGCGCGATACGCTGGACCGGGTAGCGGGTCGACTGCAACAGCACCATGGCGAAGGACATGCGTACGTCGGCCAGGATGGCACCCAGCGCCGTACCTTCGGCGGCCAGGCGCCGCCGCAGGGTGGCCTCGCTGACGGCAAGATCGCTCGCCACGGCCGCCGCTGTCCAGCGCCGGTCGAGGGCCGTCTCGAACAGCCGGCGCACCTTCGTCGCCATGCCCGGGGTGTCCGCCGGCGCAAAGCGGATGCCCCGCAGCGACAGCCACACCAGCACTTCGGCCAGCCGGTGCCGCGCGACCTCGTCCGGGACATGCTCCACATCCTGGATGGCGTCGACGGCACGCTCGAAGGCACCGGCGAGCTGGGTGTCGATCCTGCCCAAGCTGGCGGCACCGGCCAACGGGGGTATCCGGGCCGGCCAGCGGTCGAAGCCGGCGACGATGGCCGGGTCCCAGATCAGCCAGCGCGCTTCGTACAGGCCGTCATCGGACAGGCGGTTGCTCACATCGAAGGTCTGCCCGCCCGCGATCGCGACGCCCTCCCCGCCCCGGATCGACCATTGCCGGTCGTCCGCGTGCAGCGTCTTGGTGCCGTGCGTGACGACGATCAAGGCGGGCCGGTCGACCACGATCCGGCTGAAACGCAGGTCGCGGCGCTGGCCGACGCGCGCACTGAGGCCCACGCCCTGACGCACCACCAGGGCGCTGTCCTGCCGGTCCTGCCGATTCTGCTTGTCCTGCTCGTGCCGTTCCATGCCCATGCCGTCAAGCCAGCGGTATCTCGATGTCCGGCTCGGCCTTTTGCATCGCGCGCCGGAATGCCGGCCGCGCCGCGATGCGCCGGATATAGGCGCGGATGTGCGGATAGGGATCGAGGTCGCGTCGCGAGTAGATGCGCATGGTGGTCAATGGAAAAAGATTCATGATGTCCGCCGCAGTGAATGCGTCGCCGGCCAGGAAGGGCACCTTGCCGAGCCGGTCTTCCATTAGATCATAGGCGCGCTCGAGACGGGCACGCAGGCCGGCCACCATGCTGTCCTGCGTGCCGATGCGCTGCGCGAGCGAATCGATCAGTGCGGCCGGCATGAGCGAGCCGTTCGCGAAATGGAACCAGAACAGGAAATCGGCGTAGCCGGGTGCGCCGCACTCCACCATCAGCCGCCCCTGGCCATGCGTGCGGGCGAGATATTCGACGATGGCGGCCGATTCGCCGAGCACGAGATCGCCGTCGCTGATCACCGGCGCCGTCCCGAACGGCGTCAGTGCGCGATAGTCGTCGGGCGCCAGCCGGGTGGCGGGATCGCGGGCATAGCGCTTGAGCGCATACGGAAGTTCGAGTTCCTCGCACAGCCACACGATGCGATCGGATTGGGAAACGCCGAGGTGATGGACGACCAGCATGGTTGCTCCTTTCATCGTTGAACACACCGCTGGATCATAGAATCTTCGCGCGCGCCCGGCGGTGCCGTCCCGATCGATTCCGGTGCCGATCCGCTCATCCTCCCGGACGGCACGCTCATCTTCTTGATCGGTACGGCGCCGGGTGAGCGCACGGGGGCGGTTTTGATGGATACTCGGCGGACACCCCAACCAGTCTGGAGCAAGTCATGCCTGTTCATCCCCCGTTGCGCCGCAAGGTCCTGCTGTCGCTGCTTTCGACGCCGCTATGGAGCCTGGCTGCGCATGCGGCGGCACCCTCCGGCAAGCGCCGCTCGATCGTCGATGCCGGCGCGGTCCCCGATGGCGCCACCGTCAATACGCGCAGCATCCAGTCCGCCATCGACGGCCTGGCGGCCAGGGGCGGCGGCACGGTGGTGGTGCCGAAAGGCGTGTTCGTCAGCGGCGCGCTGTTCCTGAAGCCGCAGGTCCACCTGCACCTCGAGCAGGGCGCGGTGCTGCGCTGCTCGACCGACATGCAGCATTTCCCGCCCCGGCGTACCCGCATCGAAGGTCATTTCGAGGAGAGCTTCAACCCGGCCCTGATCAACGCCAGCGGCTGCGACGGCCTGCGGATCACCGGCGCGGGCACCCTCGACGGCGCCGGCCAGCCGATCTGGGACGAGTTCTGGCGCCTGCGCAAGGCGGCCCCGGATCCGCACAACTTCAGGAACCTGGGCGTGCCGCGCGCGCGCCTGGCGCTGATCGAGAACGCGCGCGACGTGGTCATCGACGGCATCACCTTCAAGGATTCGCAGTTCTGGAACCTGCACCTGTATCGGTGCCGGCAGGTCCAGGTGCGCAACAGCCGCTTCGAAGTCCCGGACGACTACAAGCAGGCGCCCAGCACCGACGGCATCGACCTGGACAGCTGCCAGGACGTGACTGTGGACGGCTGCACCTTCTCGGTCACCGACGACTGCATCGCGGCCAAGGGCTCCAAGGGACCGCACGCGATGGAGGACAAGGACAGCCCGCCGGTGGAACGCATCCGCATCCGCAACTGCACTTTCAAGCGCGGCAACGGCGCGCTGACGCTGGGCAGCGAAGCGACCGTGGTGCGCGACATCGTCGTCGAGAACTGCACGGTGACGAATGCCAACGCGCTGGCCGTGATCAAGCTGCGCCCGGACACGCCGCAGCACTACGAAGACATCCACTTCCGCAACATCACGCTGGCCGCGACCCGCGGCGACAACGCCATCATCGCGATGCGCCCGTGGTCGCAGTACTTCGACCTGAAGGGCGAGGCGCCGCCGAAATCCGTGGTGCGCAACATCAGCTTCGAAGGCATCAAGGGCCGCATGGGGACCTTTGGCGCGATGAAGCCGAACCCGGGCCAGACCAGCATCAGCGACATCCGCTTCAGGGACGTCGACGTGCAGCTGGCCAAGGGCGAGCCGGAGGTGTCCGGGGTGGAGAAGCTGCGTTACGAGAACGTGGTCGTGAACGGCAAGCCGCTGGGGGCTTGAGCGAACCTAGAGCGTCCAACAAGCCTCCAGGGCAAGGCGATGCAACGCCGCGATGGAGGTCTTGTTCGGCGCTCTCAGCCGAACTGGCGAATCTTGGCGACCAGCTTGGTCGTCGAGCGGTCGTGTTCGAAATCGATCGCGACCGCCTTGCCGCCCTGGGCGATGACTTCCTTCCCTTCCGGGATTTCGCTCATCACGTAGTCGCCGCCCTTGGCATAGATGTCGGGGCGGGCTTCCTGCACCACTTCCAAGGCGGTGTCCTCGTCGAATTCGACCACCAGGCTGACCGATTCCAGCGCGGCCAGCACGGCCATCCGGTCGACCATCGTGTTCAGGGGCCGGTCGTCGCCCTTGCCGAGGCGTTTTACGGAAGCGTCGGTGTTCACGGCCACGACCAGCGAGGCACCCAGTTCGCGCGCCTGGGCCAGGTAGGTGACGTGGCCGCGGTGCAGGATGTCGAAGACGCCGTTGGTCAGCACCACCGGCTTGGGGAGCTGGGCGATGCGCTCCTGGAGGGTGGCGCGGGAGCAGAGTTTTTGTTCGAAGGTGGGCATCTGGTTTCGTTTGCGGGCGGGATCCACGAGCGTTGTAGTGCTTGACGCTCGGTATGGGTTCCCGTTTTCACGGGAACGACGTTGGGCGATTTTAACTGGCCTTCGGCGCCCCATCGTCCGGTTCTTCTTCGACCAGCATCGACAACTCGGCCGGTTTGCCGGCAACGCCGCCCTCGCCCGGCGCGCGCCGTTCGCCCGACAGCTTGATCTGCAGGCGCAGGCCGTTGGCCGAGTCGGCGTTGCGGATGGCTTCGTCGTAGCCGATGAAGCCCTTGTTATAGAGCTCGAACAGGGCCTGGTCGAAGGTGCACATGCCGAGTTCGCGCGACTTGGCCATGATTTCCTTGATGCTGTGGAAGTTCCCCTTCAGGATCATCTCGCCGATGGTCGGCGTGTTCAGCAGGATCTCGATGGCGGCCTTGCGGCCCTTGCCATCCTCGGTGCGCACCAGGCGCTGGGAGACGATGGCGCGCAGGTTCGAGGACAGGTCCATCAGCAACTGGTTGCGGCGCTCTTCCGGGAAGAAGTTGATGATCCGGTCCATGGTCTGGTTGGCGTTGTTCGCGTGCAGCGTCCCCAAACACAGGTGGCCGGTTTCGGCAAAGGCGATCGCGTGTTCCATCGTCTCGGTGTCGCGGATCTCGCCGATCAGGATCACGTCCGGCGCCTGGCGCAGGGTGTTCTTCAGCGCGTTGTGCCAGGACAGCGTGTCGACGCCGACTTCGCGGTGCGTGATCAGGCAGTTCTTGTTCTTGTGGACGTATTCGACCGGGTCCTCGACCGTGATGATGTGGCCGGCCGAGTTGCTGTTGCGGTAGTCGATCATCGCCGCCAGCGTGGTCGACTTGCCGGAACCGGTGCCGCCGACGACCAGCACCAGGCCGCGCTTGGTCATGACGACGTCCTTCAGCACCTCGGGCAGGTCGAGCTTCTCGAAGTTCGGGATTTCGGACGCGATCGTGCGCACCACCATGCCCACGCTCTGCTGCTGGACGAAGACGTTGACGCGGAAGCGGCACACGCCCGGCAGCGAGATGGCGAAATTGCATTCCATCTCGGCTTCGAACTCGGCGCGCTGGCGCTCGTTCATCAGCGACAGCGCCAGCGCCCGCGTGACCTCGCCGGTCAGGCGCTGGTTGCTGAGCGGTTTCATCGCGCCCTGGTGCTTCATGCTGGGCGGGAAGTCGGCGGAGATGAAGAGATCGGAACCGCCCTGGTGGTGCATGACGGTCAACAGCTTGTGCGTGTAGGCCTGGGCTTCGGCCGGCCCGAAAGTCGACGACATGGGATGCCTTTATATTAACGCCAGGCAACATCGCCGGCCTGGTCATTATATCGATGGCTTTGATTGTAAAATAGGGTCGATATGCCCGTTTGACGCCAATACGCTACGCCCATGACCCTGACCGAACTGAAATACATCGTTGCCGTCGCCCGCGCCAGGCATTTTGGCCACGCTGCCGAAGCCTGCTTCGTTGCCCAGCCAACCTTGTCCGTCGCCATTAAAAAGCTCGAGGACGAGCTCGGCGTGACACTGTTCGAACGCGGCGGTTCCGAAGTCTCGGTCACGCCGCTGGGCGCCCAGATCGTGGCCCAGGCCGAGCGCGTGCTCGAGCAGACTGCCGCCATCAAGGAACTGGCCAAGCAGAACAAGGACCCGCTGTCCGGCCCGCTGCGCCTGGGCGTGATCTACACGGTCGGCCCCTACCTGCTGCCGCCGCTGGTGAAGAACCTGATCGAGCACGTGCCGCAGATGCCACTGGTGCTGCAGGAGAATTTCACGGTCAAGCTGCTGGACCTGCTGCGCCAGGGCGAGCTGGACGCCGCCATCATGGCGCTGCCGCTGCCGGAGCACGGCATGCAGGTGCAGGCGCTGTACGACGAGCCCTTCGTCGTCGCGATGCCCAAGCAGCATCCCTGGGCCAGCCGCAAGGACATCTCGGCCGAGGACCTGAAAAGCGAAACCATGCTGCTGCTCGGCACCGGCCACTGCTTCCGCGACCAGGTGCTCGAGGTCTGCCCCGAAATGGCGCGCTTCTCGTCGAACCCGAACAACGGCATGCAGCGCACCTTCGAGGGCTCGTCGCTGGAAACCATCCGCCACATGGTCGCCAGCGGCATCGGCCTGACGGTGCTGCCGCGCGCCTCGGTGCCGGACATGAAGGACCCGAACGGCATGCTGACCTTCGTGCCCTTCCAGGATCCGGCGCCGTCGCGCCGCGTGGTCATCGTCTGGCGCAAGAGTTTTACCCGGCGCGCGGCGATCGACGCGGTGGTGAAGGCGGTGGCGGATTGCGGCTTGCCGGGGGTCGAGATGGTGCAGTTGCAGGCGGCGGCCTGAGACAGATGATCTGTCGCCCCCGCGTAGGCGGGGGCCCAAGTTCTGCCGGCGCCGTCGAAACGCATCCAACTTGGCCCCGCCTGCGCGTGGCTTACTTCGCTCTGCGAAGCAAGCCACGTCAGCTACAATTCGGGTTTGCCGTTTACCTCACCCGAATCCTTCATGACCAAGCTGGCGCTGTACCTCCGCCTGATCCGTGCCGACAAGCCGATCGGCATCCTGCTGTTGCTGTGGCCCACCCTGTGGGCCTTGTGGATGGCCTCCGGCGGCCGCCCCGACCCCATGGTCGTCGCCATCTTCGTCGTCGGCACCGCCCTGATGCGGTCAAGCGGCTGCGCCATCAACGACTACGCCGACCGGGACTTCGACCGCCACGTCAAGCGCACCGTCGACCGCCCGCTGACCAGCGGCCGCATCAAGGGCTGGGAAGCGCTCATGGTCGCGGCCGTGCTGGCCATCGTCTCCTTCCTCCTGATCCTGCCGCTGAACGCGCTGACCAAGCAGCTGTCCGTGGTGGCCGTGATCGTCGCCGGCAGCTATCCCTATTTCAAGCGCTTCTTCGCGATCCCGCAGGCCTACCTGGGCATCGCCTTCGGCTTCGGCATCCCGATGGCCTTCGCCGCGGTGCAGGGCACGGTGCCGGCCGTGGCCTGGTGGCTGCTGGTGGCCAACGTGTTCTGGGCCGTGGCCTACGACACCGAATACGCGATGGTCGACCGCGACGACGACATCAAGCTCGGCATGCGCACCTCGGCCATCACCTTCGGGCGCTTCGACGTGGCGGCCGTCATGCTGTGCTATGCGGCGGCGCTGGGCATCGACCTGGTGTGCGGCTGGATGCTGGGGCTGAGGGGGTGGTTCGTCGCCGGCGTGGTGGTCGCGGCCGGCATGGCGGTCTACCACTACACCCTGATCCGCGAGCGCGACCGCATGCGCTGCTTCGCCGCCTTCCGCCATAACAACTGGCTGGGCGCCGCACTGTTCGTTGGCGTCGCGGCGGATTATGCTTTACGATAAGATTGTTCAAAACACAAACAACAAAGAGGCTCTCTCATGATGGAAAAAATCCCCACCCAATCCGGTGCCCGCGACCAGCTGCTGTCGGACCTGAAGACCGTGATCCAGGACGCCGAATCCTGGCTGCGCCACAGCGGCCAGCTGACCGGCGACGAGCTGAAGGCGGCCAAGGCCAAGTTCGAGCGCACCATCGTCAAGGCCAAGGATGACATCATTCGCCTGGAAGAAGCCGCGGTCGAGAAGGCCAAGGTCGCCTACAAGGCCACCGACGACTACGTCCAGGAGAATCCGTGGAAGGCGGTCGGCGTCGGCGCCGCCGTCGGCATCGTGATCGGCATGCTGATCTCCCGTAAATAAGGACGGCACCGATGTCCATCCTGGCGGCTGCGGGCCGCATCGCGTCGACCGTGGTGGCCATGATCGGCACCCGGCTCGAACTGGCCGCCGTCGAATTCCAGGAAGATGCGCGCCGCCTGCTGGGCTACCTCGCGTGGGTCCTGCTGGCGGTGTTCCTGGCTGGCGGCGCCTGCCTGCTGGTGGCGCTGTTCGTGATCGTGCTGTTCTGGGACGACTACCGCCTGCAGGCGATTGCGGGCATGGCCATCCTGTTCGCGGCGGGCGCCGGCCTGATCGTGATGAAGGTCAAGGCAGGCCTGAAGAACCAGACCGCGCTGTTTTCGAGCACGCTGGCCGAACTGCGCAACGACGTCGCCTACCTGCGCGGCCATGCCGTGGTCACGCCTGCCGTCACCCCTGATCCGCAAGCGGAGGCGCCCCATGCATAAACCGACCCTCGCCGAACGCCGGCACGAACTGGTCCAGCGCTGCGCCGAGCAGCGCACCGGCCTGGCCTTCGAACTGCGCGCGTTGCGTCCCTCGGCCATCGTCGACAACCCGGTGGCCGGCTACGTCGCCGGGCATAAAAAGCTGGTGCTGGGCGGCCTGGCCGCCGTCGCCGCGCTCGCGATGACCCGGCGCAGGCGGCTGGCCGGCCTGGCCGGCTCCGCCATGTCGGCCTGGCGCCTGGCGCAGGGTGCGCTGGGGATGCTGGCGCGCTATCGGGGCTGACAATGCGGCACAGCCTAGGGTAAGGCGCCGGTAGCAGTCGCACGGCTGGCGCCGAGGGCGGCGCCCCGGCGCACGAGCGCCAGCCCGATCCCGCCCAGCAGCGCCGCCACGGCAAAGCTGGCGCGCATGCCATCGGCCACCGCTTGCGGCCGCGCATGCGCCAGGTCGGCCGTGCCCGCGCTCCACGCGAACAAGGCCCCCATGACCGCCGCCCCGGTGATGAAACCGAGGTTGCGCGCCAGGCCCAGCATGCCGGACACGACCCCTCGCTGCACACCCGCGCCCGCCATCACGGCGCTATTGTTGGCCGCCTGGAACAAGGCGTAACCGAGCGTCACCACGGCCAGCGGCAGCACGTAGCCGAGGACGCCGAGGCGCGCCGGCGTCAGGGCCAGCAAGGCGCAGCCGCCCGCCAGCACGGCGAGTCCAACGATCCCCATGCGCGCCGCGCCGAAGCGGTCGCTAAGGCGTCCCGCCGGCACGCCGCCCAGCGCCGCCGTCAGCGGGCCGCACGCCATCGCCAGGCCGACGTGCGCGGCGTCCAGCCCGAGCGCCAGCGACAAATAAAAGGGACCGACCACCATCGTCGTCGCCATCACGGTGGCGACCAGCAGGTTGGCGGCCAGGCCGGCGGCCAGCACCGGGTCGCGCAGCATCGGCAGCGGCACCAGGGGCGAAGCGGCCCGTTTCTGCAGCGTTACGAACAGCCAGCCGCCCAGCAGGGCCAGCGCCAGCATGGCCAGGTTGATCGGCTGGACCTGTCCGCGCCCCAGCGTCACGGCCAGCGCATAGGCGACGAGGGCCAGGACCAGCACCAGCGTGCCGGCGGCGTCGAAGGCCGGGCGCGCGTCGCCCGGCGCGGCGGCATCGCCCGGCAGGCCGCGCAGCACCAGCAGCAGCGCGAGCGCGCCCGGCGGCACCCCGGCCAGGAACAGCAGCGGCCAGTCGCCCGTGCCGAGCAGCAGGCCGCCCAGCACCGGACCGAGCGAAGTGCCGACCGCCGACATGGTGCCGAGCAGGCCCATCACGCTGCCGGTCCTGCCCTGCGGTGCCAGGGCACCGGCCATGGCCAGCGTCAGGCTCATCATGACCGCCGCGCCCAGTCCCTGCAGCACGCGCGCCGCCACCAGCCAGGGCAAGCCCGACGCCAGGCCGCACAGCAGCGACGCCACCGTGAACAGGGCGATGCCTGCGGCCAGCAAGCGCCGCCGCCCGATGACGTCGCCGAGGCGGCCGGCACCGACGCTGGCGCCCGTGATCGCCAGCAGGTAAGCCAGCGCGATCCATTGCACTTGCTGGAAGGTGGCGCCGAAGGCCTGCGCCATGGCCGGCAGGCCGACGTTGGCGATGCTGGCGCCGAGCGCGGACAGCAGCATGGGCAGGGCCAGTGCGCCGAGGCCCTGGCGCGGGAGGGAAGTCGTCATCGTGGCATCCTTGGGAGATCGATGACGGCATGTTGGAGACGGCCGTGGCATGGCGGAAGGCGCAGCAATCGCAATGTATTGATGCATGCGACGCCCTATCCGGCTGTGCTATCGTTGCCGGATGAGCCATCCCGACCCGCATACGGATTTCAACCTGCTGCCCACGCTCGACGTGCTGCTGGCCGAGGGCAGCGTGGCGCGCGCCGCCCGCCGGCTGGGCCTGAGCGCCTCGGCGATGAGCCGTGCGCTGGCGCGCCTGCGCGAGGCGACCGGCGACCCGCTGCTGGTGCGCGCCGGCCGCGGCCTGGTGCCCACCCCGCGCGCCCTCGCGCTGCGCGAACAGGTGGCCCGGGTGGTGCAGGAGGCGCACTCGGTGCTGCGCCCGGAACAGGCGCCCGACCTGGGCCGCCTGGAACGCACGTTTGTCCTGCGCACCAGCGACGGCTTCGCGGAAAACGCCGGCCCCGCCCTGCTGGCGCGCATCGGGCGCGACGCCCCGGGCGTGCGCCTGCATTTCCTGCTGAAAGCCGACAAGGACAGCCGCGGGCTGCGCGACGGCACGGTCGACCTCGAGACCGGCGTGGTCAGCGGCTCGATGGGTCCGGAGCTGCGCGCCCAGGCCCTGTTCCGCGACCGCTTCGTCGGCGTGGTGCGGCGCGGGCATGCGCTGGACGGCAAGGCAGCCGGCCTGGACGACTACCTGACGGCACAACACGTCGCCGTGTACCGCCGCAGCACCAACGGCGGCAAGGCAAGCCATGTCGATGCGGCCCTGGAAGCGCTCGGCCTGGCGCGCAAGATCGCGACGATCGTCGCCGGCTTCTCGACCGCGCTGGCGCTGGCGCGCGCCACCGACCTGGTCGCGACCGTGCCCGAGCGCCACACCAGCGCGCTGCGCGAGGGCATCCACACCTTCGACCTGCCGCTCGCGGTGGCGCCGATCACGGTGTCGCTGCTGTGGCACCCGCGCGCGCAGGCCGATCCGGCGCACCGCTGGCTGCGCGCGCTGGTGCTGGACGTCTGCGGCGATGCGCCGCAGGCTTGAACCTCAGTCCTTGCCCAGCTCGTCCCCGAGCTCGCGCCCGCGCGCCTGGGCCGCCTTCATCGCGTCGACGATCGCCGCCTTCACGCCAGCCGCTTCCATGCTGGTGATGGCCGCGTAGGTAGTGCCGCCCTTCGAGGTCACGCGCTGGCGCAGCACCTCGAGCGGTTCGTCCGATTGCGCCGCCAGGCGCGCCGCGCCCATGAAGGTCGCCAGCGCCAGCTGCTTGCCTTCTTCCGGCGCCAGCCCCATCTCGCTGGCCGCCTGCTGCATCGCTTCCAGGAAGTAGAACACATAGGCCGGGCCGCTGCCCGACACCGCCGTCACCGCGTCGATCTGGCTTTCGTCGTCCAGCCACAGGGTGTCGCCGACCGCGCGCATGACCTCGTCCGCGAGTTCCTTCTGCTCGTCGCTCACGCCCGCCATCGCCACCATGCCGGTGATGCCCTTCTTGATCAGCGCCGGCGTGTTCGGCATCGCGCGCACGATCGCCCCATAGCCGTCCAGCCAGCGCGACAGGTCGGCGCTGCGGATGCCGGCGGCGATCGACAGCAGCAAGGGCTGGCCGCCCAGCTGTCCTTTGAGTTGCGCCGCCACTTCGCGCATCTGCTGCGGCTTCACGGCCAGCACGACGATGGCGCTCTCCGCCACCGGTGCGCCGATGGCGTCCGCCGTGCCCACGCCGTACTGGGTGTGCAGCTTGTTCAGTGCGTCCAGGTTCGGATCGACCACGTGGATGTCGCCCGGTTCCGGGACCCGGCCGACCAGGCCGGCGATGAGGGCGGTGGCCATGTTGCCGCCGCCGATGAATGTGATCTTCATGGGACTTCCCTTATTCATAGTGGCGCGCGCCGAAGATGGCGCTGCCGACGCGCACGATGCTGGCGCCTTCGAGGATGGCGGCGCGCATGTCGCCCGACATGCCCATCGACAGGGTGTCGACGAAGATGCCGTCTTTGACGATGTCCTGGGCCAGCGCGCGCAGGCGCGCGAACGGCATGCGCTGCAGTGCCGGGTCGTCTTCCGCTTCCGGGATGGCCATCAGGCCGCGCAGGCGCAGGTTCGGCAGCTTCGCGACTTCGCGCGCAAGTGCCAGCAATTCGCTCGGGTGCACACCGCTCTTGGTCGCCTCGCCGCTGATGTTCACTTGCAGGCAGATGTTGAGCGGCCCGCGCTCGGGCGGGCGCTGCTCGGACAGGCGCTGGGCGATCTTCAGGCGCTCGACCGTGTGCACCCAGTCGAAATGGGTGGCGATCGGCCTGGTCTTGTTGCTCTGGATCGGGCCGATGAAATGCCATTCCAGCGGCGTATCCGGTAGCGCTTTTGCGACAGCGGCGATTTTATCGACGCCTTCCTGCAGGTAGTTTTCGCCAAAGGCGCGCTGGCCGCAGGCGGCCGCTTCGAGCACCGCTTCCGCTGGGAAGGTCTTCGACACGGCCAGCAACTGGACCGTCGAACGGGGCCTGGCAGCGGCCTCGCAGGCCACCTGGATTGTCGCTTCGACAGCTTGCAAGTTCCCGGCGATTGTGGACATAATGGTTTTCTATAGGAAATATTTTTCTACGCCACAACAACCCGTCGCGGGACGCTGGCGAACCAGGAATTATAAATGGACATCTCTGAACTCCTCGCATTCTCGGTGAAGAACAAGGCATCCGACCTGCACCTGTCGGCCGGCCTGCCGCCGATGATCCGCGTGCATGGCGACGTGCGCCGCATCAACCTGCCGCCGCTCGAGCACAAGGACGTGCACGGGATGATCTATGACATCATGAACGACGGCCAGCGCAAGCAGTACGAGGAAATGCTGGAGTGCGACTTCTCGTTCGCGATTCCCGGCCTGGCGCGCTTCCGCGTCAACGCCTTCAACCAGGAACGCGGCGCCTCGGCCGTGATGCGCACGATCCCGTCCAAGATCCTGTCGCTGGAAGAACTGAACGCGCCGAAGATCTTCGCCGAACTGGCGATGAAGCCGCGCGGCCTGGTGCTGGTGACGGGTCCGACCGGTTCGGGCAAGTCGACCACGCTGGCCGCCATGGTCAACCACTTGAACGAGAACGAGTACGGTCACATCCTGACGATCGAGGACCCGATCGAATTCGTGCACGACTCCAAGCGCTGCCTGATCAACCAGCGCGAAGTCGGTCCGCACACGCTCTCCTTCAACAACGCGCTGCGTTCGGCGCTGCGCGAAGACCCGGACGCGATCCTGGTCGGCGAGCTGCGCGACCTCGAGACCATCCGCCTGGCCCTGTCGGCCGCCGAGACCGGCCACCTGGTGTTCGGCACCCTGCACACCTCGTCCGCCGCCAAGACCATCGACCGTATCGTCGACGTGTTCCCGGCCGAGGAAAAGGAGATGGTGCGCGCGATGCTGTCGGAGTCGCTCCAGGCCGTGATCTCGCAGACGCTCCTGAAGACCAAGGACGGCTCCGGTCGCGTGGCCGCGCACGAGATCATGATCGGCACCCCGGCGATCCGCAACCTGATCCGCGAAGCCAAGATCGCCCAGATGTACTCGGCGATCCAGACCGGATCCAACGTCGGCATGCAGACCCTGGACCAGAACCTGACCGAGCTGGTGCGCCGCAACGTGATCTCGTCCGCCGCCGCACGCAGCGCCGCAAAGATCCCGGACAACTTCCCCGGCTAAGCCACGCAAGGACCTACGATGGAACGCGACCAGGCCTCCAAATTCATGTTCGACCTGCTGCGCCTGATGGTCAGCAAGGGCGGCTCCGACCTGTTCATCACCGCCGGCTTCCCTCCGGCGATGAAGATCGATGGCCGCATGACGCCGGTATCGAGCCAGGCCCTCAGCGGCAGCCACACGGCCGACCTGGCGCGCGCCATCATGAACGACAAGCAGGCCGCCGGCTTCGAATTGAGCAAGGAAGCCAACTTCGCGATCAGCCCCGGCGACCTCGGACGCTTCCGCGTCTCGGCCTTCATGCAGATGGGCTCAGTCGGCATGGTGCTGCGCGTGATCACGACCACCATCCCCAGGTTCGAAGACCTGCAGCTGCCCGAGGTGCTGAAGGACGTGATCATGACCAAGCGCGGCCTGGTGATCATGGTCGGCGCCACCGGCTCCGGGAAATCGACGACGCTGGCCGCGATGGTCGGCTACCGCAACGAGAACAGCTACGGCCACATCATCACGATCGAAGACCCGGTCGAATTCGTCCACCCGCACCGCAACTGCGTGATCACCCAGCGCGAAGTGGGCGTCGACACCGACAGCTTCGAAGCCGCGCTGAAGAACTCCCTGCGCCAGGCGCCGGACGTGATCCAGATCGGCGAGATCCGCGACCGCGAGACGATGGAACACGCGATCGCCTTTGCCGAAACCGGCCACCTGTGCCTGGCTACCCTGCACGCCAACAGCAGTAACCAGGCGCTCGACCGCATCATCAACTTCTTCCCGGAAGAGCGCCGGCAGCAGCTCCTGATGGACCTGTCGCTGAACCTGAAGGGGCTGATTTCGCAGCGCCTGATCCCGAAGAAGGAAGCCAAGGGGCGCGTGGTGGCGATGGAGATCCTGCTGAATTCTCCCTTGATTTCGGACCTGATCTTCAAGGGCGAAGTCCACGAGATCAAGGAGATCATGAAGAAGTCGCGGGAACTGGGTATGCAGACCTTCGACCAGGCGCTGTTCGACCTGTACGAGGCGGACAAGATTTCGTACGAGGATGCGCTGCGCAATGCGGACTCCGTCAACGACCTGCGCCTGAACATCAAGCTCAATAGCAAGCACGCGAAGAACCGCGATTTCTCGGCGGGGACCGAGAGCCTCGGGCTGGTCTAGTCAGCAACGCGGACCGCTTTGCCGTACACTCTTGCATTCATATTAATACAGGATGCAGGAGACAATCATGAACGTTTACGACTTCCAGGCCACCGCCCTCGACGGCAAACCGGTCGACCTCGCCCAATACCGCGGCAAGGTGCTGCTCATCGTGAACACCGCCAGCAAGTGCGGCTTCACGCCCCAGTACCAAAGCCTCGAAACCCTGTACCGCGAACTGCACGAACGCGGCCACGGCTTCGAAGTGCTGGGCTTCCCCTGTGACCAGTTCGGCCACCAGGAACCGGGCACGGAAGCCGAGATCGGCGAGTTCTGCGAAAAGAACTACGGCGTCACCTTTCCGATGTTCGCCAAGGTCGAGGTCAACGGCGACGGCGCGCACCCGTTGTGGAAGCACTTGAAGGGCGAGGCGCCGGGCGTGCTGGGCACGGAAGCCATCAAGTGGAACTTCACCAAGTTCCTGGTCGGGCGCGACGGCAAGGTCGTGCACCGGTATGCGCCGCAGACCAAGCCCGAGGACATCGCCGACGAAATCGAGCAGGTACTGCAGCAGCCAGCGTAATTGGCTAGCGCAGGAAGGCCCCCGCCTTCGCCTGCAGCAGCCGGATCAGCTCCGGCTGCATGTACTCGTACTCGTCCGGGATATCGAGGCAGATCACGCGCTTGCCGTTCAGGTGCTGCCTGAACTTTTTCGACAGCAGGTTGCGGTGCCGCTTTTCCATCACGAAGATCATCGTCGCCCACGCGATCTGCTCGGACGACAGCGGCACGTCGGCATCGTTGCCCAGGCCTGCGGAATCGGTTTCGACGCCGGGCCAGGTCGAGAACACCTGTTCCGCCGTCGGGCTGCGCAAGCGGTTCTGGCTGCAGATGAAAAGTGCCCTGATCACGGGGCACCTGCCGGGCGCCGCTCGAACCACGCCATGATGGCTTCGTATTCGGCCTTCTGCGCCTTGCGCTTGCCCTCCAGCGGCAGGCTGTCCTCGACCAGGCTGTGGCCGGCGCGCGGGACGCGCCGGAAGGTGACGTCCCTGCCCTGCACGCGCAGCTCGGCATACAGCATTTCGGCCGACAGGATCGGCACGCTGGCATCCTGCATGCCGCTTGCGATGTAGACGCGCGCCGGCGTGCGCGCCATGTCCGCAGCCACGGAGTGACTGAAGAAGCTGCTCCAGCGCAGGTAGGGATGGCCCATGAAGAATTTACTGGTGCTGGCCGGATCGGCGCGGATGGCGTTGAAGGTAGCGTCGAGTTCCTGCAGGCGTTTCAGCTTCTCCTCGTCGCTGCCGCTGCCGGAGTGGATGGCGGCGGCGAAGTCGAACAACTGGGTCGGACCGCCGCCGCCGAGCAGCGCGACGTCGCCGACTTCCGGGATCTCGTGCGCCAGGCTGGCCGCCATCTGCACGCCTTCGGACACGCCGATCACCAGCACGCGCCGGGCGTCGACCTCGGGGCGCGACAGCGCATGGCGCAGCGCGCGCTTCAAGGTCGCCAGCCAGCTGTCGTAGGAAAAATGCTGGATGAAGCCGTCGCCGCAGCCGATCGCCGCACCCCAGGGACCTTGCTGCGGCGCGTCCGATTGCCAGGGCTTGTCGACCGTCATGACCGCGTAGCGTGCCTGGCCGGCGATCAGCTTCCAGCCCGGGATGGTGGCCTTGGCGTCCGGCGTGCCCACGCCCATGAAGTTCGGCACGCAACCGGAACCCTGGATCATCAGGACCAGCGGCGCCTTGTGCGCGGGCGCCGACAGGGTGTAGCGGATGGGTGGGCCGTCGGCGTCCTGCAGCGTGACGCGGGTGAGGCTCAGGGCGTCGGCCTGGAAGCGGTCTTCGTGGACGCCTGTTGGGGCGGCCTGGGCGCCGCAGGCCAGCAGCAGGCTGCCCAGATGGAAGGTGATGCGTGATGCGCGGCTGCCCATGGGTGCCTTTGTCGAGGGGGAGCCTGCGATTTTGCCATGGCTTGGCGGGTGGAAGGCTATCGAAAACTCACCTGCTGCCTGTTGACGCATCGCTTGGAGGCAGGTCGCGAAGTTTGCCAGGCGCTCTAAATCAGGCCAAATCCCGGATAAGGGTTGTTTTCAACTGCGGGTTTTGGCCTGGACGCACTCCTGCCTTCCGGACCCACTTCAATATAAAGCACGAGCATCTCGCCATCATCGCCATCATCGCCATCATCGCCATCATGGCTATCATCGCCCTGATAGTTCGAGCGTCCGCCATGTTCGAATGATGATGTGTAGTCCGGGTACTGAAGTTTCTTCGGCGTGAACGATCTCAGATTGTCAAAAATGAGATCGATGCCGGCTTTCCTCAACAGTTCACCTCCGCTGTAACCCAGCTTCTGCTTTTTCTGTCTGTCAGCCAGGACGACCAGAAGACTTTTTACCAAACTCGCGAACTCGGTGTTCGAATCGGCCAGCGATATCACTTCCATTGCAGTGGGCTTGTTATTGGAAACCGATGCCTTCAGCCATTCGATAAATGTTGCCTTCGCCTTGGCAGGGTGCTCACCGAAGACGGCAAACGGCTCGGGTTCCGCAGCGTCTTTTGCCAGCGTCCATGATGGGGTCGTCGAATCGGTGGATAAGGGCGTGGCGATATTACAAATTCGCAAGAACGGAAAGGGCCAGCTGAGTACTGCATTAGACCCCGGCGCAGGAGGATTCAACGAAAATTTCGTCTTGCAGTTTTTCTGCACCAAAGCGGCGATATCATTCGACGACGAAAACTCGATGTCGGGCCACTTTTCATAGAGCTTAAGTTGCTGCTCGGTAGAGTCGCCGCCATCGAGCGCGTCCATTGCGGGCGATACTTTTGTCTGCACCAGACAGGCCAAGCCAGGATATTCTTTATGGTCAGTACGGTGAACAATCACCAGTAAATCAGCGATCTCTCCCGCTCCCCCCGCCCATTCGAAGCGCGGACGCGCATCGATGAACGCAGAACCTATCGTCACAGGCCGGGCGGTCCAGTCGGCAAGTTTCTCCGCCAAAAACTCCAGGCACCGGTCCGAGTGCAAGGCCTGGAGAAATCGTCTTTCGTGATAGTCCTGCTCGAATTTTCTATAGGCTGCCGTGCCTGAGCAGACGTCTTTCCACAGGGCGGCAATCGACGTGTATGCTGTCGATGAAGAACTTCCTGACGATGTTTTCATGGGCTGGCAATAAGCAAAAGACTATTGATGAAGTCATATTGCCACGCGAGTGAGCCCTGAATCCTATCCAAAACTCACTGCTAGCCAGACACTGACGCCGGCTTCAAGCTTTTGGCACCAGCCGGATCGCCTGCCCGCCCCCCGGCGCCAGCTTGAGCTGCAGCGTATCCTTCGCGCTGACGGTCTTCTTCTCGATCACCAGGTCGAAGCGGTGCGCGTTGCGGTAATCCGCCGCATCGCCGTCGCGGTAGATCTCCGCCACATACTGTTTACCCGGATCCAGGAAAGCCAGCGGCAGCGAGAGCGTGCGCGCCTGGCCGTCGGTCACGGCGCCGACGTACCAGTCGTTCGAGTTACGGTCCTTGCGCGCCATGGTCACGTATTCGCCCACCGCGCCGTTGATCACCCGGGTATCAAGCCAGTCGGTCGGCACGTCGCGGATGAACTTGAAGGCTTGCGGGTACTTCGCGTAGTTTTCCGGGATGTCGGCCGCCATCGCGATCGGCGAGTAGATCACGACGAAGTTGGCCAGCTGCTTGGCCTGGGTCGAGTTGAACACCTTGCCGTCCGCGCCGACCAGGCTCAGGACGCCCGGCGTGTAATCCATCGGGCCGCTCAGCATGCGCGTGAACACCAGCTTGACCTCGTGGTCGACCGGGTTCACCGGGTTGCCCCAGGCGTTGTACTCGACGCCGCGCGCGCCTTCGCGCGAGATCCAGTTCGGGTAGGTGCGGCGCAGGCCGGTATCCTTGACCGGTTCATGGGTGTCCACCGCAATCTTGTAGCGTGCCGCTTCCGTCACCGCCTTCACGAAGTGGCGCACGCCTTCCTGCGAATCGTAGTTCCCGTAATGGATGCCGCCATCCGCGCTGGGGAATTGCATGGTGCCGGCTTCGTGCACGTAGCCGGACTTGACGCTGTCCACGCCCAGCTGCGCATAGAGCTTGTAAGCGGCGTCCATCTGTTTTTCGTAGGCTGCGATATTGCCGCCGGTCTCGTGGTGGCCGATCAGGCGCACGCCCTTCTGCTGCGCGTATTTTGAGAGCGCCGGCAGGTCGAAGTCGGGATAGGCTTCCGTAAAGCTGAAGTCGGCGCCACCGTGGCCCCAGTCGCTTTCCCAGCCCTTGTTCCAGCCTTCGACCAGCACGCCGCGGAAGCCGTTCTGCGCCGCGAAGTCGATGTAGCGCTTCGTATTGGCCGTGGTCGCGCCATGCTTCGGTCCCGCGTTCCAAGTGGTCTGCTGCAGGTGCATGCCCCACCACACGCCGACGAATTTCGACGGCTTCACCCAGGACACGTCGCCCAGCTTGTTCGGCTCGTTCAGGTTCAGTTCCAGGTTCGACATGTACAGGCCGGCCGCATCGTCGGCGATGCGCAGCGTGCGCCATGGCGTCGTGAACGGCGCCTTGCGCACCACGGCCGGCCCGGTCGTCGACGGCGCCAGCTGCGCGCGCAGCGTCTGGCCCTGCACCTTGCGCACCCACATCGAGGCGTAGTCGACCAGCGCGGCTTCGTGCAGAGCGACGTGGGTGCCGTCTTCGAGGCGCAGCGTCAGCGGGGTGTTGGCGGTGCCGATCTCCTTCAGGGGCGCCTTTTGCACCATCTCTTCCAGGCCAGGGAGTTCGCCGGCCGGGATCCACCAGGCGGTGGCAGGCTGGGCGACCGCGAATTCGGTCAGCTCGTCGCTGATGGCGACGTCGCGGCCGTCCGGCTGGGCCGGGAATTCGTAGCGGAAGCCGATGCCGTCGTCGTAGATGCGGAAGACGACCGTCAAGCCGCGCTTTACACGCTTGCTCTGCTCGGCCGTGTCCTGGGCCACCTCGACGCGCAGTTCGCGGTAATGGTTGCGCACGTAGCGGCGTTCGCCCCAGGGCTGTTCCCAGGTGTCGTCATGATCGCTGACGCGCTTGTCGACCAGCTTGAAATTACCGTCCAGCTTGGGCGCGTTGGCCAGGTTGAAGCCCAGGCGCGACAGGCCGATGATCTCTTTCCCCTTGCGCTTGACGTCGTAGCCGAGCTTGCCCATCGGGTCGATCCGGACTTCGACGGTCAGCACATCACCGGGCGACGTGCTGCTTGCAACGACCTCCTGGGCCCAGGCGCCGGGGGCAGCCATGTAATTTACAAACATCACGCCGACGGCAAGAAAACGGAAACGCATTGTGTACACCTCGATTGGCCGGCCGCATGCAAATCCGACACCGTTAAAAATGTGTAATATTACTACGCCAATTCTTCAGATTACATTCAGGCCCAGCGCGCGCACCATTTCCGCCGCCTGGCGCGTCGAGATGACGGCGCCGGCGAACAGCTTGGCGCTTCCCAGCTTCAGGCCGCCGAGATCGGCGTCGCGCAGGTCGGCCTGCTCGAAGCGCGTGTCCTTGATGTGGGCGTCGCGCAGGCTGCCGCCTTCGAACACGGCGTCGCGGAAGTCGCAGCCGGACAAATCGGCTTCCGAAAAATCCAGGCCGACGAGCTTCGCCTTGCGGAAGGACATGCGGCGCAGGTCGGCGCCGACCAATAGGCAATCCTCGAAGGCCAGGCCGAGCTGGCCGACTTCCTCGAAGCGCGCCCCCGTCAGTTTGCAGCCGCGGAAGGTGCTCGACGCCAGCTTGGTGCGGCGCCAGCTCGCGTTGTTCAGGTCGCAGCCTTCGAACACGACGTCGACCAGGTCGGCGGACTCGAAATCGGCGTGGCCGCCGCGGCAGCGCTGCCAGCGGGTGCGTGCCAGGTTGGCGGCGTAGAACGAGGCCTCGGCCAGCGCGCAGTGGCGGAAGGCGCAGTCCTGCAGGTTCAGGCGCGACAAATCGGCGCCCTGCAGGTCGCAGGTGTCGAACACCAGCATGGCCTCTTCCTGCAGCAGTTGTTCGATGCGTTCGCGGGTGACGGTCTCGTTGGCGAGCGTGATGGTGGAGCGTGGCATGGCGGGACGTGATAAAGGCGGAGGCCGACAGCATACACGGGCTGCCGCGGCCATCGCGAAAGGAATGCGCCAGCCTTCCGGACTTTCAGGCAAATCGGGACGCATCCCGGCCCCTAGAATCTTCTCCATACCAACCCCCAAGGAGAAACAAATGTCTCAAGTCTGGTTCATCACCGGCGCCAACCGCGGTATCGGCGCCCAAGTCGCCCAGGCCGCCCTGCGGGCCGGCCACCGTGTCGTCGCCACCGGCCGCAAGCTCGACCAGCTGCGCGCCACCTATCCCGGTAACGACAATGTGCTGCTCGCCGAACTCGACGTCACCCGCCCCGAGCAAGCCGAGACGGCCGTCCAGGCGGCGCTCGCACGCTTCGGCCGTATCGACGTGCTGGTCAACAATGCTGGCTATGGCTTGCTCGGCAATTTCGAAGAGATCGATGCGCAAGCCATCGAAGCGCAGTTCGCGACCAATGTGTTCGGCCTGATGCACGTGACGCGCGCCGTGCTGCCGGCCATGCGGCGCCAGCGTTCGGGCCATATCTTCAACCTGTCTTCGGTCGGTGGCGCGCTCGGCTTCGAAGGCGCCGCCGTGTACTGCGCAACCAAGTACGCGGTGGAAGGCCTGTCCGCCTCGCTGTCGCCGGAACTCGCGCCCTTCGGCATCCACGTCACCGTGGTGGAGCCGGGCTTCTTCCGCACCGACTTCCTGGACGGCAGCTCGATCCACTACGGCAGCAAGGTCATCGACGACTACGGCACCGGCACGGTCAAGGCCCAGTACGACGCCTACAGCCACCGCCAACCGGGCGATCCGGCCAAGCTGGGCGCCGCGCTGGTGCAGCTGGCCGGCATGAGCACGCCGCCGAAGCAGTTCGTGGCCGGCAGCGACGCGCTCGGCATGATCACCGGCGCGCTGGAAGGCCGCCTGGACGAAATCCGCGCATTCGCCACGCTGACCGCCTCCCTGGACGGCGACGCATGAAACCGGCGGCAGGCAACGGGGTAGGCATGGCAGGACGGACGCGCTATGCTGGCGACATCATGAACACGCCCGCAGAACACATCCCCGCCCCCACGCCTGCCGCCAGTGCCCCGCTGGCCCGGCTGGCAGACCTGCTGCGCGCCCACACCCCGGCCGACGGCAGCTTCGAGCTGAGGGTGCCAGGCGTGCATGCGATCCGCGCCTCGCGCCCGAACGCGGAACTGGTGCACGGGCTGCAGCAACCCTCGCTGTGCATCGTCGCGCAGGGCGCCAAGACCGTCCTGCTGGGCAGCGAGGCCTACAGCTACGATCCGTCGCAGATGCTGGTGTTTTCGGTCGACCTGCCGGTCTCGGCACAGGTCACGCAGGCGACGCCGTCCCGGCCCTACCTGTGCTTCCGGCTGGACCTCGACCCGCAGCGGGTCGCCGAGCTGATGCTGAAGGTGTATCCGGACGGCGCGCCACGCGTGGACGAGCAGCGCGGCATCTGGCTGGCCCAGGCGGGCGATGCGATCGTCGACGCGGCGGCGCGCCTGCTGGCCGTGATGGATGAGCCGGTCGATGCGCCCCTGCTGGCGCCGCTGGTGATCGACGAGATGCTGGTGCGCCTGCTGCGCAGCCCGGTCGGCGGGCGGCTGGCGCTGATCGGGCAATCCGATTCGAGCGTGCAGCGCATCGGCCGCGCCGTCGCCTGGATCCGCGACCACTACGACCAGCCGCTGACGATCGATGCGCTGGCCGACATGGTGCACATGAGCGCCTCGACCCTGCACCAGCATTTCAAGGCCGTGACGGCGATGAGCCCCCTGCAGTACCAGAAGGTGCTGCGCCTGCAGGAAGCGCGCCGGCTGCTGTCGACCGGCCTCAAGGCCAGCACCGCGGGCGCGCGCGTGGGCTATGTCAGCGCCTCGCAGTTCAGCCGCGAATACACGCGCCTGTTCGGCAGTGCGCCGACGCGGGATGTGGTCCGCTAGCGCGTTTCCACCACCGCCGCCGCGTGCGTGACGCAGGCGCGGTGCACGTTTTCCAGGAAACGGATCGCCTCGCCCTGGCGGCAGGTGGGCGGCAGCAGCCGGCCCAGCGATTCGTCCTCGTTCAGGCGGTCGACGCCGAAGGCGATCGCGCGCGAGACGTCGCGCCCGCGCCGGCCGTCGCTGTTGTAGAGCGCATCGTAGACGCCGACCTCTTCCCACAACGGCACGTAGCCGGGGCTGATCGAATCCTCGAACGCGACCGAGGGTGCCATATCCTCATCCTGGGATATCAGCCGGAACACGAAACTCACTGTCAACTCCATCGATGGAAGCACGGGGCGCCGATGCTAGCACGCTGGCGCGATTCGTGCATCGCACCGGTGTCCGGCGCTAGAGGCGCGTGAAACCGTCCCGGCTCCAGCCTTCGCTGCCCACGCCATGGTGCACGAAGAACAAGCCGTCCGGATCGACGGCTCGCTTCACGCGCGCCAGCCGCGCATAGTTGCGGCCCCAGTAGGCATCCTGCCAATTGCGCTGGAAATAATCGCTTTCCGAGAGATAGGCGCCGGCGTCCGGTGCCGCTTTCAACAAGGCATCCATCGCGCCGCGGATGCCGGCCGCCCGCTCGCGCGCTCGCGCCGGTTCGGGCTTCAACCCCGGCATGCCGGGATAGGCCGTATCGCCGCCGCCGGCGATGATGGCCAGCGCGAAGGCGTCGACCACGGCCGGGTTCATCGCGGTGTCGCGCGTGGCGTCCAGCGCAGCCTGCGGCGCGCCGGCGATGCCTTTATTGAAATGCAGCTCGACCCACCATTGCGACGACGCGGCGCACAGCGCGTCGACCAGGGCGGCTTGCCGGTCCTTGCCCAGCAGGCCCGCCGGCAGCCAGGCCGACTGGTAGCCGTGGATGAACCAGCCGGCCTGTTCGCGGTCGCCGGTCCAGACGAAGTGGTCGGGCGAGGCGCCGGGGCGGCCATCCATTGTGATCAGGTCCGGGGCGTGCTTGCGGAAGAATTCCGGATTCCAGAAGTGGCGTGCCGGGATCGCCGCCACGGTCGGCTGCGCACTGAAGCCGTATTCCTTGCGCGCGCGCACCCAGTCGAAGAACGGCGCCCACGCCGCCTCGGCCTGGGCCCGGCTCAAGCCCTGGAACACCATCGACAGCTTCAGGCGGCGGCCGTCGCGCAGCGAGACCTGTTCGCCCCAGTGCTCGTTGAACAGGCTGGCCGCGTAAAACTCGACGAAGCGCGCCACCAGCGCGCGCCAGGCGGCGTCGTTCGATGCCGTGATCTCGCCGAACACGGCGCCGAAGAAGTCGGGCAACGCGTGGGTGCGCAGGGTCAGGCGCGTGACGACGCCGAAGCTGCCGCCGCCTCCCCCCTTGAGCGCCCAGAAAAGCTCCTGATTGGTGCGGGCATTCGCGATGCGCACCTGGCCGTCGGCGGTCACGACCTCGGCCTCGAGCAGGCTGGCGGCCGCGGTGCCGTAGCGCTTAGAGAAACTGCCGAAGCCGCCGCCCTGCACCAGCCCGGCCACGCCGACCGTGGTGCAGCCGCCGCCCTGCACGTAGCGCCCGCCGCGCGTGGTGACGGCGGCATACGCGTCGGCCCACATGGCGCCGGCGCCGACGCTCACCGCCGGCTGGGCGTCCGCCTGCGGGCAACCCTGGGCGACGAAGGCGTCGTGCAGCGTGACGGCGTTCATCGCACGCGTCCACACCAACAAGGAGTCGGGCGCATTGGAGCCGCCCAGGTAACTGTGGCCGCCGCCCTTCACGACCAGGCGCACGTTGTGCCTGGCGGCGAATTTCACGGCCGCGGCAACGTCCTGTGCATCGCGCGCGGCCACGGCGTACGTGCTGGTTTGCGAAGTCCAGGCGTCCTGCCAACCGCTGGTCTGGGTCAGGGCCGGATCGTCGCCGATGAAATACGGGTTCTTGATGTCTTGCAGGAGCTGGGCGCAGGCCGCATCCGTCTTGCAGGCGCCGAAGGGCGACGACAGGGCCAGCAGGCGGCCGCCGGTCTGCGCGCGCAGGCGCTGCCATTCGGCGGCACCCGGCCATTGCGGCGTGCCGGGCCGCGCGCGGCTGATGCCCGCGGGCGCCGCATCCCTTGCCCATGCCATTGCCGGCAACAGCGCTGCCGACATCGTCGCCTTCAACACGTCCCTTCTCTTCATCGCATCCTCTTCCATGTCCAGCCGGCTGCCAGGTGCCGGGTCAGGGGAAGATTGCCACCCCGGCGCCGCGCCGGCAAACGGGATGGGGCGAGCCGCGCGTCAGATGGGGCGAGCCGCGGCGGTGCCCGCCTCGAGCGCCCGGCAAGCCTTGAGGTCGCGCGCCAGGCGGCCGAGGAAGACACCGCTGAACAGGCCGAACAGCACGCACACCGCCACCACGAACACCGTATCGCCGAGCAGGTGCGGCCGCACCGCCAGCATGATCGACGCCAGGTACTTGGTGAAGAACACGGCCATCATCAGCGCCATTGGCCCCCAGCTGCCGCGCACCCGCACCCGGCCGGGCAGTCTGCCGGCCGCGACGCGGTCGCCGCCGAAGGTCCAGACCAGCGCCGCCATGGCGCAGGTGGCCAGCGCCCACAGCGGCAGCGCCATGCCGCCGCTACCGAACTTGGCCACGATGTCCTGCAGCGACAGCGCCAGCATCACGGCCGGGATGACGGCGAGCTTGCGCGGCTCGAGTTCGCGCGCATGCAGGGCGATTGCGCCGCGGTAGAGCAGGAAGGCGAGGATCGCCCAGACGTAGAGGGGGGTGTGGGCGAGGATCTGGATCGGCATGGTCGGCTCCGTGATGTCGGTTGGGATGGCATGACTGTGCCAGCCCTGCCGCTACCGCGGTGCCGCATGCGACGAACGGACACATGGCGGCGCCAGTTGCAGCCCGGCGGCGCCAGTTGCCCTGCCCTGTGCGCTCAGTGCGCTCAGGGCTTGCGCGCCAGATAGCCGTGCATGCCCAGCCAGCGCGCGAAGGCGTCGAACCAGCCGGTGCTGGTGGTGGTCTTCTGGTACATGCCGAAGCCGTGGCCGCCCTGCTCGAACAGGTGGAATTCCACCGGACGCCTGGCCGCGCGCCAGCTGTCGACCAGGCCGTAGCCGGCATTGCCGAACAGCGGGTCGTCGGCGGCCAGCGCGATGAACAGCGGCGGCGCGTCGGCCGGCACCTTCACCGCCGCCAGCGGCCCGTAGATGTCGCCGACGAAGGCCGGTTTCGCATCCTGGCCGTGCAGCGCGGTCGCCATCGCCAGCATCGCGCCGGCCGAGAAGCCGACCATGCCGATGCGGTCAGGGTCGACGTGCCAGGCCCGGGCGCGCGAGCGCACCAGCGCGAAGGCGGCGCGCGCATCGGCGATCTGCGGCGCCAGCGCGACGGCCGGGTCCTGCGCCGCCGGCGAACGCGCCGCGCGCGCACCGTCCGAGAACATCTTCGCCATCGAACTCGCGAATTCGTCCATGTCGGCCGGGGTCTGGTTCAGGCGGTACTTCAGCACGAAGGCGGCCACGCCCTTGTCGGCCAGCGCCCTGGCGACGTCCCAGCCCTCGTTGTTCATCGACAGGGTGCGGAAACCCCCGCCCGGCGCGACGATGGCCGCGGCGCCGGTCGCCTTGGCCGGGTCGGGCAGGAAAGGCGTCAGCGTGGCCACCGTCACGTTGCGTGCGAAGGTGCTGCCGTACTGGCTGTGCCAGCTCTCGGGCGTGGTCGCGCCGGGCAGCGGGCCGGTGCCGAGCACGATCGCGTCCGGCTGCGGCGGGATCGCGATCGGCGTCATCTTTTCGTTTTGCGCCAGTGCCGGTGCGGCAAGGCAGGCCAGCAGCGCCGCGCCCGCGGCCAGTCTCCTGAACGGTGTCATCGGATAGTTCGTTTTCATTGTTTTCTCTCCTCCAAAAATCCGGCGGTGCCGGAATCCCTCACTGCGGCAGTACCGCGGTCTTGCCCAGCACGAGCGGCGCCTGCTGTCCCGCCACGCCGGTCCCCGGCTGGCCCGAGCCGACGCTGAGCGTGTACTGCCCGGGCGTCAGCTGGCGCACGCCGTCGCGCGTGACGAAGCTGAGGTCGCGCGGCGACAGCCGGAAGCGCAACTGGCGCCGTTCGCCGGCTTTCAGCGAGACGCGCTGGAAGCCGCGCAGGGCCAGCCGCGGCGCGCCCTCGAAGGCCGGCGGCGCCAAATAGAGCTGGGCGACTTCGTCGCCGTCGCGCGCGCCCGTGTTGGTGACCTCGGTGGTGACGACCACGCCGTTCTCGGGCGCGCCTTCGACCGGCTCGATGCGCAGCGGCGTGTAGCCGAAGCTCGTGTAGCTCAGGCCGGCGCCGAACGGATACACGGGCGTGCCCGCGTAATAGCGGTAGGTGCGGCCCTGCATCGAATAATCGTCGAAGGGCGGCAGGTCGGCGAGACCCCGGTAGAAGGTCAGCGGCAGGCGCCCGCCCGGATCGGCACGGCCTGTCAGGACCTCGGCCACCGCCTGGCCGCCGGACTGGCCGGGGTACCAAGCTTCGAGGATGGCGCCGGCGTTGTCCCTGGCCCAGGTCAGGTCGATCGCGCTGCCGTTCATCAGGACCACGACCAGCGGCTTGCCCAGCGCCCGCGCGCGGTCCAGCAGCCGGCGCTGGTCGGCCGGCAGGTCGAGCGTGGTGCGGTCGCCGCCCGAGAAGCCCTCGGCCTTGACCGCCATCTCCTCGCCTTCCAGGTCCGCAGTCAGGCCGACCACCGCGACGACGACGTCGGCATCGCGCGTGCCCGCCGCCAGGTCGGCATCGGGGTCCGTCGAGATGCGCTTCCAGAACAGGCCGGGCACGCCGGAGCCGCCGGTCTCGGCGTGAAAGCGCAGCGGGTAACGCTGGCCCTTTTCCAGGCGCACCTCGGTCAGCACCAGCGGCTCGGCCCATTTCGAATACGCGGTCGCGCGCACGGCCGGCTTGCCGCCCACCGTCAGTTCGCCCTGGACCCCGCTCACGCCGATGCGCCAGGTGCCGCTCTCGGGCGCGACCAGCGCGCCGGTCCAGACCACCTTGTGCTGGTCCGCGACCGCCTTCAACTCGAGCGCATGCGATTCCAGCGCGGGTTCCGTGCGCACCGCGGCCGGCTTGCCCTCGTAGCCGTCGCCCTTGCGGTTGAAGTATTCGGCGCGCAGGCCGGGCTTGCCGTCGGGCGTGCGCAGCGCCGCGCCCGGGACAGGATCGCCGTCCGTGATCGAGGCGGCGGCCGGCACCAGCGTCACCTGCGCCTGCTGCAGCGCGCGGCGCAGGCCGTCGACCACCGAGACCGGCGGCGCCGACTGCGCCGACGAATAATTCCCGCGCAGGACGCGGGTGGCATCGGCCAGCGGACCGACCACCGCGATCCGCACGCCCGGTCTGAGCGGCAGGACGCCATCGTTCTTCAGCAGCACCAGGCTTTTGGTCGCCGCCTCGAGGGCCAGGTCCTGGTGCGCCCTGGTGCCGATCGCACTGGGCGGCACCGCGTTGACGGCGCGCTGCGGGAGACCGGCCAGGTCGCCGTTGCGGTAGCGCGCCGAGAACAGGCGCACCAGTGCGCGGTCGATGTCGTCCATGGCGATCAGGCCGCGCTGCCACGCTTCCTTGTAGCGCACGGAGAGACCGGTCTCGCTGCCCAGCGTCTTCGTGTTGCACTCGTTGTCGGTACCGGCCTTCAGCGCCACGGCAACCGCGGCGGCGGGATCGGGCGCGTACTTGTGCTGCTCCGAGATGTCGGTCACGGCGTCGCAGTCGGACACCACGTAGCCCTGGAAGCCCCAGGCGCCGCGCAGGTGTTCCTTCATCAGCAGCTCGCTGCCGCAGGCCGGCTGGCCATTGATGCGGTTGTAGGCGCACATGACCGAGCCCGCCCTGG
>CAJYQM010000075.1 GCA_913777025.1 uncultured Massilia sp.
GGCATGCGATCCGTCCGCGCCGCGCATGCCCTTCATGGTCAGCGACATGGAATTCGTGGCCGCGACGGTGGCGTTATTCTGCGCCCAGTTGCGGTCGGGCGTGGCGCCGTTTGCGGCCTCGGGCCGGTACACGATAGCCGGTTTGTAGACGGTGGCGGGCACTGCCGCCTGTGAGTCGGCGGCGCCGGACTGCGCCTGCGCGGCGGCAGGCAGCGCGGCGGCGCCAAGCAGCACGGCCGCAAGCAATGCGGCGCGCCGCGATGAGTATGCGATCAACATGGAAACCTCGTTTGACGATGCGTGAAGACAGCCGCCGGCCCGATGGGGCGACGGCACGCGGTTCAGGCGAGGGTGGTCCTGGGCGGCCGCTCGGGCAGCGTGGGGTCGACGCTGGGCACGTGGCCGGCGCGGAAGGGAATCGAGATGAATTGCGGCGGCGCCAGGGCCAGTACCGGCAGCATGGCGGGGGCCATCGCGGCGCCGACGCAGCAGTCGGCGCAGGTGCGCGACTTGCCATCGTGGCCGTGACCGTCGTGGCCGTGACCGTCGTGCTCGACGCCGCCATGGTGGTCGCCGTGGGCCTTGTCCGCTGCTGCCATGGCCTTCAGCATCGCCGCGTGGTCATGCGGCTTGACGTCCATGGACTTCATCATCGCTTGTGCTGCCACCGGCGCCGGGGGCAAAGCCGGGGCGCACAGCAGCATGCTTGCCGAGGCGACGCCCTGGAAGGGCAGCGCCAGCACGAGCAGCCAGACGAGGAGGAAACGACGGACGGTATTCACGCGGCCATTCTAGCACGGCGTCATGCGCGCCGCGTGGTAGCATATCGGCATCGTTTTCGCCGGGGGACCTCAATGCATCGCCGAGCGCAGCGCGCCCGACTCGAAATAGATGTGGCGGATCTGCGGCACCGCCGCGGCCACCGATTTCTCCAGCCGTTCGATCGCGGCTTCCACTTCGTCGATGCGCATGCCGCGCTTGAACTGCACGGCAGCCGTCAGCAGGGCCTCGTCGGGCCCCAGCTGCATCGACGCCAGCTCGCCGACGCTCAGGATGGCCGGGTCGTTCGCGAAGATGGTGCGCACACGCTGCGTGGCGTCGGCGCCGATCGATTCGCCGACCAGCAGCCCGCCGGTCTCGCGCGCCAGCGTGAACGCGGCGCCCACCAGCAGCAGGCCGATCAGCACGGAAGCGGCCGGGTCGAAGTAGGGATTGTCGAAGTAATGGCCCAGGAAGATGCCCAGCCCCGCGATGGCCAGGCCGATCAGCGCCGCCGAATCCTCGATGAAGACGGTGAACACGGACGCGTCCTTGCTCGCGCGGACGGTCCGCCACAGCGACATTCCCGGCTTGCGCCGTTTCTGCAGCTCGCGCCGCGACACGTTCCAGCTGTAGCCCTCGAACAGCGCCGACACCGCCAGCACGATGTAGCTCCACATCGGGTCCTGCATCGGTTCCGGATGGCGCAGCGCGTCGATGCCGTGGTAGATCGACAGGCCGCCGCCCAGCGAGAACACGCTCATCGCGACGATCAGCGCCCAGAAATACAAGGCCTTGCCATAGCCGAACGGGTGGCGCGCGTCAGCCGGCTTTTCGCTGTTGTGTTCGCCCACAAGCAGCAGCAATTCGTTGCCGGTGTCGACCGCCGAGTGGATGCCCTCGGCCGCCATCGCCGCGCTGCCCGTGATGGCGGCGACCACGAACTTGGCGGCCGCGATGCCGAGGTTGGCGACGATCGCCGCGTAGATCACGCTGCGCGAGCCACCCTTTTTTTCTTCCTTGCCTTCCGTCATTTTCTGGTCCTATATATGCATTTCACTTGGCCACAGTGTAGCCAAAATGCTACGAAACCCCTGCACGGCTGCTCGCGTGCGGCTGGAGGACCGGCATGAGCGTACGCAATCTGCGGCAATTGTTTGCCCCAAAATCCGTGGCCCTGGTCGGCGCGTCCGAGCGGCCGGGCAGCGTCGGCGCCACCGTGCTGCGCAACCTGCTCGAGGGCGGGTTCGCCGGCACGCTGTACCCGGTCAACCCCAAGTACGACCTGCTGGCCGGGCGCGAAGTCTGGCATGACGTCGGCAAGCTGCCGCAGGCACCGGAACTGGCCATCATCTGCACGCCCCCAGGCACCATCCCCGGCATCGTGCGCACGCTGGGCGAACTCGGCACCCGCGCCGCGATCGTGATGACCGGCGGCCTGTCCAGCGCGCGCGACCACCGCGGCCGTTCGATCAAGCAGGCGATGCTGGACGCGGCCAATCCCTTCCTGATCCGCATCCTCGGTCCCAACAGCTTCGGCCTGCTGGCGCCCGGCATCGGGCTGAACGCCAGCATCGCCGAGGGTGGCGCGGCCAAGGGGCGGATCGCCTTCGTCTCCGAGTCCGGCGCCCTGATGACGGGCGTGCTGGACTGGGCGCGCACGCGCGGCATCGGCTTTTCCAGCTTCGTCTCGCTGGGCGATTCGGCCGACGTCGACTTCGGCGACGTGCTCGATTACCTGGCCAGCGACCCCGGCACCGGCGCCATCCTGCTGCATGTGGAAAGCCTGCGCTACGCGCGCAAGTTCATGTCGGCGGCGCGGGCGGCGGCGCGCAGCAAGCCGACCCTGATGCTCAAGGCGGGAAGGTCGCTCGAAAGCGCCAGCGCGGCGGCGTGCCTGTCCGGCGTGCTGGCGCGGCCCGACGACGTCTACGATGCCGCGATCCGGCGCGCCGGCATGCTGCGCGCCTACACCACCGGCCAGCTGTTCGCCGCCGTGGAGACGCTGGCGCGCGCCAAGCCGCTGTACGGCGAACATCTCGCCATCCTCGGCAACGGCGCGGGCCCCGTGATCCTGGCCGGCGACGCGCTGCAGTACGGCGGCGGCACCCAGGCCCTGCTGGGCGAGGACACCGTGGCCCGGCTGCGCGAGCTGGTGCCCGAATGGAGCGGCAGCGGCCCGCTGAACCTGCGCGGCGACGCCCCGCCGGAGCGCTACCGCGACGCGGTCGAGGTGCTGTTGAAGGACCCGGACGTCAACGCGGTCCTGATGATCCACGCCCCGAACGCGGTGGTCGACCCGGCCGACGTCGCGCGCGCGCTGGCACCGCTGGCGCGGCCGTCCTCGCGCAACGTGCTGGCTTGCTGGCTGGGCGGGCAGGGCGTGCTTGACGCCAGGACCATCGCCTCGGAAGCCGGCATGCCGGCCTACCGCACGCCGGAGGAAGCGGTGAACGGCTTCCTGCAGATCGTGAACTACCGCCACAACCAGCACCTGCTGATGGAGGTGCCGGCCTCCGTCGGCGACGGCGAACCGGATCGCGAACGGGCGCGGCGCCTGGTGCGCGAGGCGCTGCAGAAAGGCCACTACCTGCTGTCCGATCCCGAAACCAAGGCCATCCTGGGCGCCTACGGCATCCCGGTGGTGCCGACGCGCGCCGCCGCCACGCCGCAGGAGGCGGTGCAGGCCGCGCACGAGATCGGCTTTCCGGTGGCGGTCAAGATCCTGTCGCCGGACGTGGCGCAGAAGACCGACGTCGGCGGCGTCACGCTCGACCTCGACACGCCGGAAGCGGTGGCGGCGGCGGCCGAGCGCATGCGCAAGCGCCTTGCCGAATTGCGGCCGGATGCGCGCCTGGAGGGCTTCATCGTGCAGGCGATGGCGCGCAATCCCGAAGCCCACGAACTGATCGCCGGCGCCGCCACCGACCCGGTGTTCGGTCCCGTGATCCTGTTCGGCCAGGGCGGCCTGGCGGTCTCGGTGACGGCCGACCATGCGGTGGCCCTGCCGCCGCTGAACACGGTGCTGGCGCGCGACCTCGTCAAGCGCACCCGCGTGGCGCGCCAGCTGGCCGGCTACCGCAACCACCCGGCGGCGAACATGGATGCGATCCTGGCCGTGCTGGTGCAGGTGGGCCGCCTGGTGGCCGAGGTGCCGGAGATCGTCGAACTCGACATCAACCCGCTGCTGGCCGACAGCCGCGGCGCCGTCGTG
>CAJYQM010000076.1 GCA_913777025.1 uncultured Massilia sp.
ACCCGGCCACGGTCAAGGGCACGGGACGCGAGATCGAAGGCGGCGCCGCGACCGTGGTCGAGGTGCCGCTCGACCCGGCGCGCAGCCTGAAAAGCCTTGTCGAGCGTCACCCCCATCACTCCGATCACGACGTCGTTCGCCAGCGTGCGCAGCGTCAGGCTTTTCAGGCTGCGCGCCGGGTCGAGCGGCACCTCGACCACGGTCGCGGCGCCGCCTTCGATCTCGCGTCCCGTGCCCTTGACCGTGGCCGGGTCCAGCACGCGCACGCGCGCGGTCTTGAGGTCGACCCGCACCGGCAGGCGGCCGCACAGCGGGAACTGGTAATCGTCGATGAAGTAGTCCTGCTCGATCGGCCACCAGTTGTCCGGGTTGCGCAGCGCCGTGCGGCCCGTGCCGCCGTCGGCGTAGCTGACGACGATCTCGCCGTTGTCGATGCGGCTCTGCATGTAATTGGTGGAGCCGGCCATCAGGAGAAAGGCGCGCCTGGCCTTGCCCTGCAGCGGGATCGCCGCTTCGCGCGGGTAGTTGTCCCATTGCGAGGTGAACAGGACGTTGGGGCCGCTGCCGCCCGGGGTGGCGAAGCGCAGGCCGTTTGGCAGCGGCAGGCTGCCCCCGAGGGCGCGCAGCCCGCTGTCGTCGATGGCGGGCAGCAGGTTCAGGTGGCCGGCCCAGGCGCCGATGCCTTGCGCGGGCAAGGCCAGCGTGACGTGGGGCGCGCGCGGCGACTGGTACTTGCCGGGCTTGAAGATGGCGCTTACGCTGTCGTTGAACCAGGGTGCCAGGTCGACCGGCGCGGCCTGGATCGGCGTACCGGTGGTCCAGCCGGGCCCGGCCAGCGTGCAGGCGCCATCGTCCGGGGCCGTCGCAGGCGTGGCCTGCCACCAGCTGAAGTCGCCCTGGCGCAGCTGCCGGAAGCCCTCGCGCGTGGCGACGCCGGCGGCCTTGCCGGCATCAAGGGCGGCGCCGGCCCAGGCGACCTCGATCTTCGCCTCGCCCGCGAACGGCAGCTCGATGCGCAGCCGCGGCGCGCCGACCGCGTCCGCGTCGGACCGCCAAGCCGCCGGCTTGCCGTTCACGCGCAGCGCCGCCACCTTGCCGGCGCGCGCCGGCAACAGGAGGACCAGGCGCTTGAAGCGGGTGCCGGCCTGGGTCACGCGCCAGCTGTCGCTGCCGCCCTTGCGGCGGTAGGCCAGGCCCAGGTCCGGATGGGCGAGCGTGGCGTGGTCCCAGTCGGCGGGGAAGCCCGGACGCAGCGTCAGCACGCCGGCCAGCGCATCCGGCCGCACGCCGAACAGGCCTTCGACGATGGCGCGCGACATCACGCCGATGCCGTCGGCGAAGTCGCGCTGGGCTTCGCGCCGGTAGACGTCCAGGTAGTTCAGCGTGCCGATATTGCCCGGGCTGATGCCCATGTAGAGGCTGGCCAGGATGCCGCCCTTGGCGATGTCGTAGGCGGCATCAAGCCTGCCGGCCTGCCAGTAGGCCAGCGCCGTGTGCAGGTTCTCGCCGAACACCACGTTGTTGATCGACCAGGAATAGGGCATCCAATCCGATTCGGACAGCATCCGGTAGGGCCGGTCGCTCGGCACGCCGGGGCCCGTAACAGGGATGGCGCGCATGTGGCGGTCGAGATCCGCCGCCATGCGCGCCGCCTCGAAGGCGTCCGGCACGCGCGAATCGATGGTGTGATAGAAGCTCCACAAACCGTAGCTCGGGTGCAGCAGCTGCTCGCCCAGCAGGTCACGGTACTCGCCGAAGGCGCCGCGCGCCGGCATCCACAGCTGCCGGCGCATGGCGCGCCGGATGGCGTCGGCCTCGAGCCGGTACGGCGCCGGGTCACGGCCGATCAGGCGCGCGATCTTCGCCGCCATCTCGTTGTGCCAGGCGTTGTAGGCCGAGGCGTGGGTCGCGCCGCCGCCGTTGTAATAGAGGTCGTCGCTGGCCCAGATGGCGGCGTAGGCGTCGTACAGCGGCAGCTTGTCCTGGCCGAACTCGCGCCGGAACAGGCGCCGCTCCCAGGCCAGGTGGCGCTCCAGCACCGGCCAGACCTCGCGCGCGTAATCGAGGTCGCCGGTCCATTCGAGGTGGCGCAGCAGGGCGTCGATGAAGACCAGGTTCATGTCGTAGTGCGAAAAGCTCATCGCGCCGTTCGAATGCAGGCCCGGCTCGTTGCGCGCCAGGTTGGCCTTCGGGTCCGCCGGCGGCACTTGGGGCGGGATCGGCGCCGTGCTCTGGTTGCGGGTCCAGACACCGAAATTCTGGCGTGCGCGCTCGTGCCAGCCCAGCGCATCCGGAGAATACGGGCCGCGCCAGCCCAGCAGCTTCACGCGCCACGCGATGGCGCCGTGCATGACCGCGGTCTGCTGGGCATCCCAGACGGCGTCCGCCGCCACGTTCAGCGCGCCCATGGCCGCGTTCATGAATGGATCCGGGGTGTCGATGCGCACGCGCCCGCGCACCCGGGCGACGTGCTCGCGCGCCTCGGCGAAGCGGCGCGCCAGCTCGGCTGGCGCGAAGCGGGGCAGCAGGGCTTGCGGTACTGGCAGCAGCGCCG
>CAJYQM010000077.1 GCA_913777025.1 uncultured Massilia sp.
GCCCAGCGCGCGCAACAGGCCGGCTTCGCGCGTGCGCTCGGCCTGGGACCCCATCAGCGCCGCGTACAGCACCAGCACGCCCGAGGCCAGCGTGAACAGGAACAGGAACTCGACCGCCGTGACGACCTGGTCGAGCACGTCCTGCAGCTGGCGGATGATGCCGCTGACGTCGACCACGGTCAGGTTCGGGAATTGGCGCGTCAGCGTGTTGGCCAGGCCGATGCCTTGCGCGGGCAGGTGGAAGGCCGTCATGTAGGTGGTCGGGGCGTCGCGCATCGCCGCCGGGTTGATGATGACGAAGAAGTTGGCACGCATCGAGCCCCATTCCAGCTTGCGCAGGCTGGTCACCTTCGCATCGACCACCAGGCCGCCCATGTCGAAGCGCAAGGTGTCGCCCAGTTTCAGGCGCAGCGTCTGGGCGATGCCCTGCTCGACCGAGGCTTCGGCGCTGGCGGGCGCGTCGCCATACCACTCGCCGGCGACGACCTCGTTCCCGGCCGGGAGATCCGGCACGCTGGACAGGTTGAATTCGCGGTCCGACAGGCCTTTCGCGCGCGGGTCGGTGTAGGTCTGCGCGGTCACCTCTTTCCCGTTCACCGCGGTCAGGCGGCCGCGGATCATCGGGTACAGCGGCAGCTCGGTCACGCCGGCGGCGCGGATCTGTCTTGCAACGGCGTCCTTCTGGTCGGGCTGGATGTTGATGATGAAACGGTTCGGCGCGTCGGCCGGCGTCGACAGGCGCCAGGCCTGCATCAGGTCGCCGCGCACGACGGTCAGCACCAGGAGCGCCATCAGGCCCAGCGACAGCGACACGATCTGCACCACGGTCGCGCCGGGGCGGCGCTGCAGCGAGGTGATGGCGAAGCGCCAGCCCTGGTGCGGGAACAGATTGCGCAGGCGCCGCAGCGCGAGCAGGGCCAGCCAGCCGACCAGCGCGAACACCGCCAGGGCGCCGAGGAAGCCGCCGGCGGTGATCAAGGCCAGGCGCATGTCGCCGGCCTGCCACAGCAGCAGGCCGAAGAACACCGCGATGCCCAGGCCATAGGTCACCAGCGCCGCCGGCTGCGGCGCCGCGGCTTCGCGCCGGATCACGCGGTTGTGCGGCACGTTGCGCAGCTGGAGCACCGGCGGCAGGGCAAAACCGACCAGCAGCAGCATGCCGGTGGCGATGCCCTGCAGCGCCGGCAGGATCGAGACCGGCGGCAGCTCGGCCGGAATCAAACGCCCGATCAGTTCGAGCAGCACGAAGTGGGCGCCGAAGCCGGCCAGCACGCCCAGCAGGCTGCCGGCCAGGCCGACGATCGCGAATTCGAGCAGGAACATCAATCCGACCTCGTTCTGGGTCATGCCGAGGCAGCGCAGCATCGCGCAGGCATCCAGGTGGCGCTGCATGAAGCGGCGCGCCGCCATCGCGACGGCCACCGCGGCCAGCATCGCCGACAGCAGGCTGACCAGGGCCAGGAAGCGTTCCGCGCGATCGAGCGTGTTGCGCATCTCGGGACGGCCGTTTTCCAGGGTCTCGATGCGCACGCCCTTGACGTTGTCCTGCGCGATGCGCGCGCGCAGCCACCCCTCGTAGCCCCGCACCGCCGCCTGGTCGTTGAGGGACCTGGACGCCACCTGCATGCGGTAGGTGACGCGCGCGTAATTGTCGACCAGGCCGGTGGCCTTCAGGTCCTCGAGCGGCAGCATCACGCGCGGCGCGAAGTTCGAGAACGAGGCGCCGCGGTCCGGTTCGGACGCGATCAGGCGCGCCACCTTGAAGCTCTTGTCGCCCAGCTGGATCGTGCTGCCGACCTTGATGCGCAGCGGCGGCAGCAGGTTGACGTCGACCCACACCGTGCCAGGCGCCGGAACACCCTGGGCGACGTCGCCCAGCGCTTCGCTGGCGTCTTCCACGCTGGTGGTGACGCGCACCTGGCCGCGCAGCGGATAGCCCTGCGACACCGCCTTCACCGACGCCAGCAAGGCCTGCGAATCATCGCCCTGCCCGGCCTGCGCCATGCTGGGGAAGGTGACCGTGTCGGCCAGCAGCAGGCCGCGCCGGCCCGCTTCCTCGCGCCAGTCCTGGCGCAGCGGCTGGTCGGCATTGACCAGCAGGTCGGCACCCAGCAGCTGGTGGGCGTCCCGGTTCAGGCCACTGCGCATGCGGTCGACGAAGAAGCCGACGGCGGTCAGCGCCGACACCGCGACGACCAGCGCCACCAGCAGGAAGCGCAGTTCCCCGGCGCGCCAGTCGCGCGCGGTCATGCGCAGGGTTTGACTCAGGAGCGGCGTGCGCATGGGGCGGTCCTCATCCGTTCGGGTTCAGGCGTTTGCAAAGAATTGGTCGACCTCGGCCAGGAAGGCGCGTTTTTGCGCCGGCGCGAGGAAGGCGGCTTCGAAACTGTTGACGGCCAGCTGGCGCGCATGCGTCGCGTCCAGCGGCAGCGCCTCGAAGGCGGCCAGGTAATTGGCGTTGACGTAGCCGCCGAAGGAGGCCGGGTCGTCGGAATTCACGGTGGCGGCCAGGCCGGCATCGAGCAGGCGGCGCAGGTTGTGGCTGCCCATGACGTCGAACACGCGCAGCTTGATGTTGGACAGCGGGCACACCGTCAGCGCCATGCGCTCGCGCGCCAGGCGCTCGACCAGCGCCGGATCGTCGAGGCAGCGCACGCCGTGGTCGATGCGCTCCACGTGCAGCACGTCGAGCGCGCTGTCGATGTAGCTGGGCGGCCCCTCCTCGCCCGCATGCGCGACCAGGTGCAGGCCGAGCTGGCGCGCACGCGCGAACACGCGCGCGAACTTTTCGGGCGGGTGGCCGACTTCGGAGGAGTCCAGGCCCACGCCGATGATCTTGTCGCGGTAAGGCAGCGCTTGTTCCAGCGTGGCGATGGCGTCGTCTTCGGACAAGTGGCGCAGGAAGCACATGATCAGGGTGGCGCTGACCGGGCTGTCCTGGCAGGCGCGCCAGATGCCGTCGATGACGGTCTTGAATGGCACGCCGCGCGCCGTGTGGGTTTGCGGATCGAAGAAGATTTCGGCGTGGCGCACGTTGTCCGCGGCGGCCTTTTCCAGGTACGCCATGGTCATGTCGTAGAAGTCCCGCTCGGTCAGCAGGACGCTTGCACCCGCGTAATAAATATCCAGGAACGACTGCAAATCTGTAAAAGCGTACGCTTGACGCAACGCTTCCACCGAGGGGTAAGGTAGCGAAACACCGTTCCTTTGCGCGAACTCAAATATCAGTTCGGGCTCGAGCGAGCCCTCAATGTGGATGTGCAATTCTGCCTTGGGCATCGCCTGAAGCATGTGGCGCAGCGCTTCGTTCAGCATGGTGATCTCCGCGGTAAAGGGGTGGTTTCGGGGCTCAGGCAGCCAGTGTAGCGCATGCGTGAACCGTGCTCCTTTCACTCTGGAATTTTTGTAAATCGCGAGCACGATACGCGTGCGCCACTGCTTAGCGACTTGGTGCACTATTTACTTACCATTTGATAAACATGAGGGACTCCGACGGGACCAAAAGTCCGAGCTCGCGAGCCCATCCGGACCTTATCCGCAGCGCCGGAACGCCACTGCGGCAGCCTCGTCAAAATGGCGTTTTCGTTGCTGATTCAATGAGTTACAAGCAGAGCAGTAAACACTGGACACTGTTTTGACTTCGAGAACTAATAGGCACATAATAAATTTCATAAGCGTAAGAAGACGCTCTCAGCGGGCGCTAACCAACCGGTCAAGCCTCGGAAAAATGTTGCATGCAGCGTTTTCCAGAGTCCAAAAAAACCGGACGACAACAAGAACATCGCCCTCCGTTTCGTGTCAGGTTTCCTGACTGCCAAACTTAGACGGCGACCCCATCGCGACAGGAACGCCATAGCGCGGGGCTTGGGCAATCGCCTTTCATCGGTTGCCGCACAGTGATCAGTGTTAGCACATTAGAGGACATTCACATGACCATTTTTGATAACTACGCAGCCCGCTATGAGCGTACCCGCGAAGAGGAATACTCGTTGTCCGAGTACCTTCAGCTTTGCAAGAAAGATCCCCTGACCTACGCCAGCGCTCCCGAGCGCATGCTGGCCGCCATCGGCGAACCTACCTTGGTCGACACCCGCCTCGACCCGCGCCTGTCGCGCATCTTCGCCAACAAGGTCATCAAGATTTACCCGGCATTCCGCGAGTTCTACGGCATGGAGGAAGTGATCGAACAGGTCGTTTCCTACTTCCGCCATGCGGCCCAGGGCCTGGAAGAACGCAAGCAGATCCTTTACTTGCTGGGCCCGGTGGGCGGCGGCAAGTCGTCGATCGCCGAAAAACTCAAATCCCTGATGGAACAGGTGCCTTTCTTCGCGATCAAGGGTTCGCCGGTGAACGAATCGCCGCTGGGCCTGTTCAGCGAGACGGAAGACGGCGCCATCCTCGAAGAAGACTACGGCATCCCGCGCCGCTACCTGCGCAACGTGCCGAGCCCGTGGGCGGTCAAGCGCCTGCACGAGTTCGGCGGCGACATCAACAAGTTCCGCGTGGTCAAGCGCTATCCGTCGATCCTGAAACAGATCGCGATCGCCAAGACCGAACCGGGCGACGAAAACAACCAGGACATTTCCTCGCTGGTCGGCAAGGTCGACATCCGCAAGCTCGAGGACTACGCCCAGGACGATCCGGACGCCTACAGCTATTCCGGCGGCCTGTGCTTGGCCAACCAGGGACTGATGGAATTCGTCGAGATGTTCAAGGCGCCGATCAAGGTGCTGCACCCGCTGCTGACCGCGACCCAGGAAGGCAACTACAAGGGCACCGAAGGCTTCGGCGCGATTCCCTTCGAAGGCATCGTGCTGGCACACTCGAACGAATCGGAATGGAAGACCTTCCGCAACAACCGCAACAACGAGGCCTTCCTCGACCGTATCTATATCGTCAAGGTGCCGTATTGCCTGCGCGTATCGGACGAAATCAAGATCTACGACAAGCTGCTGCGCAATTCCTCGCTCGACAAAGCGCCCTGCGCCCCGGGCACGCTGCGCATGATGTCGCAGTTCGCCATCCTGTCGCGCCTGAAGGACCCGGAAAACTCGAGCATCTATTCCAAGATGCTGGTGTACGACGGCGAAAACCTGAAGGACACCGACCCGAAGGCCAAGTCGATGCACGAGTACGTCGACTATGCCGGCGTGGACGAAGGCATGAACGGCCTGTCGACCCGCTTTGCCTTCAAGATCCTGTCCAAGGTCTTCAACTTCGACAATACCGAAGTCGCGGCCAACCCGGTGCACCTGCTGTACGTGCTCGAGCAGCAGATCGAGCGCGAACAGTTCCCGCCCGAGACCGAACAGCGCTACATGTCCTATATCAAGGAGCACCTGGCGCAGCGCTACGTCGATTTCATCGGCAAGGAAATCCAGACCGCCTACCTGGAAAGCTATTCGGAATACGGCCAGAACATTTTCGACCGTTACGTGACCTTTGCCGACTTCTGGATCCAGGACCAGGAATTCCGCGATCCGGACACCGGCGAAAGCTTCGACCGCGAATCGCTGAACGCGGAACTGGAAAAGATCGAGAAACCGGCCGGCATTTCGAATCCGAAGGATTTCCGCAACGAGATCGTCAACTTCGGCTTGCGCGCGCGTGCGACGAATGGCGGCAAGAACCCGGCCTGGACGAGCTACGAAAAGTTCCGCACCGTGATCGAGAAGAAGATGTTCTCGAATACCGAGGAACTCTTGCCCGTGATCTCGTTCAACGCGAAAGCGAGTGCCGAGGACGCGACCAAGCACGCCGACTTCGTGGCGCGCATGGTGGAAAAGGGGTACACGCCGAAGCAGGTCCGGCTGCTGTGCGAATGGTATCTGCGCGTAAGGAAGTCCTCGTGATGGCGTGAGGATGGGCCGGTTAAAGGCCACCGCAAGGAACGTGGTTGGCGGCGTCGGAGGACAGGCAGCGTGTGTAGGCCCTGTCCCACTGAAGGCCGGCCAACCACGTAACGGCGCGGCGCGTTAAGATAGGGGGACCGGTGGTATTCCGGCCCGCCGCGAATTTCAGCAGGAGGCCTGTTTTGACTTACCTCATCGACCGACGCTTGCAGGGCAAGAACAAGTCTGCGGTCAACCGCGAACGCTTCTTGCGCCGCTACAAGGCGCAAATCAAGGATGCGGTGGGCCGGGCGATCAAGGGTCGCTCGATCACCGACATCGAAAACGGCGAAAAGGTCTCGATTCCCGTCAAGGACGTGAACGAGCCCCGCTTCGGACATGCGCATGGCGGTGTCTGGGAAACCGTCAACCCCGGCAATACCGAATACCAGAAAGGCGACCAGTTCAACCGTCCGCGCGGCGGTGGCGGCGGCGCCGGCCGCGGCAAGGCGGGCAACAGCGATCAGACCACCGAAGACGATTTCATCTTCGAGCTGAGCCGCGAAGAATTCATGAATTACTTCTTCGAGGACCTCGAGCTGCCGAACATGATCAAGACGCAGCTGCCCCAGGTCGTCGAATTCAAGAACCAGCGCGCCGGTTACAACATCTCCGGCACGCCCTCCAACATCCACGTGCTGCGCTCGCTGCGCGGCGCCCTCGGGCGGCGCATTGCCGTGGGCGGACCGTCGCGCAAGCAGTTGACGGCACTCGAACACGAACTGCGCGAGCTGCGCGAAAACGGTGCCGAGGACGACGACCCGCAAGTCCTCGAGCTCAAGCACAAGATCCACCACCTGCACACGCGGCTGCTGGCGATTCCCTTCATCGACCCGATCGACCTGCGCTACAGCAACCGGATCAAGATCCCCAAGCCTTCGACCGCGGCCGTGATGTTCTGCATCATGGACGTGTCGGGCTCGATGGACGAGAGCCGCAAGGACACTGCCAAGCGCTTCTTCATCCTGCTCTACCTGTTCCTGAAGCGCGTGTACGAGAAGATAGAAGTCGTCTTCATCCGCCATCACACGGCGGCGGCCGAAGTCGACGAGAACGAGTTCTTCCATTCGCGCGAGTCGGGCGGCACGGTCGTGTCCTCGGCCCTGCACATGCTGAACAAGATCGTCAGCGAGCGCTACAGCAACGGCGACTGGAACAGCTACGTGGCCCAGGCGTCCGACGGCGACAACTGGGACAACGATTCGGTGCTGTGCAAGCAGATCCTGAACAGCCAGATCATGCCACGCGTGCAGTACTACACCTATGTCGAGATCACCGACGGCCCGCCCCAGAACCTGTGGGAGCAATATGCCGAGGTGGCGGCCACGCACCAGAATTTCGCGATGCAGAAGATCGTGACGCCGGCCGATATCTATCCAGTGTTCCGCGAGCTGTTCAAGAAGCAGCCCAAATAAACGGTCAGCGAGGCCCGCTCATGCCAAGAGATCCCAACAACCCGCGCGCCCTGCCCGAACAGTCGGAGTGGACCTTCGACCTGATCGAACAGGCGCACGAGGAAATCCGCCGGGTCGCCAAGAAGTTCGGCCTGGACACCTACCCCAACCAGCTCGAGATCATTACCGCCGAGCAGATGATGGATGCCTACACCTCGGTGGGCATGCCGGTATCGTACAACCACTGGTCCTTCGGCAAGCACTTCCTCTCCACCGAAAAAAGCTACAAGCGCGGCCAGATGGGTCTGGCGTACGAGATCGTGATCAACTCGAACCCGTGCATCGCCTACCTGATGGAGGAAAACAGCCTGACCATGCAGGCGCTGGTGATCGCGCACGCCGCCTACGGCCACAATTCCTTCTTCAAGGGAAATTACCTGTTCCGCACCTGGACCGATGCCGATGCCATCGTCGACTACATGGTCTTTGCCAAGAACTACATCGCCGAATGCGAGCAGCGCCACGGCATCGACGCGGTCGAGGATGTGCTCGACTCCTGCCACGCGCTGCAGAATTACGGCGTCGACCGCTACAAGCGACCGGCCAAGCTGTCGGTCGCGCAGGAACAGAACCGCCAGAAGGAACGCGAGGAATACATCCAGTCCCAGGTGAACGAGCTGTGGCGCACCCTGCCGCGGCGCGAGGAAACCCAGAAGGATGCCGCCGCGCCGCCGCGCTTCCCGGTCGAGCCCGAGGAAAACCTGCTGTATTTCATCGAGAAGTATGCGCCGCTGCTGGAACCCTGGCAGCGCGAACTGGTACGCATCACGCGCAAGATCTCGCAGTATTTCTATCCGCAGCGCCAGACCCAGGTGATGAACGAGGGCTGGGCCACGTTCTGGCACTACACGATCTTGCACGAGCTGCACAAGGAAGGCATCGTCGGCGACGGCTTCATGCTGGAATTCCTGCAGAGCCACACCAACGTGGTATTCCAGCCGGCCGCCACCAGCCCTTATTACAGCGGCATCAACCCATACGCGCTCGGGTTTGCGATGATGACCGACATCAAGCGCATCTGCGAGAACCCGACCACTGAAGACCGCGCCTGGTTTCCCGACATAGCCGGCAGCGACTGGCTCAAGACGCTGGACTTCGCGATGCGCAACTTCAAGGACGAAAGCTTCATCGCCCAGTACCTGTCGCCGAAGCTGATCCGGGACTTCCACTTCTTTGCCGTGCTGGACGACGACCGCAGCGACAAGCTGACGATCTCCGCCATCCACGACGAAGCCGGTTACCGCTATGTACGCCAGCAACTGGCCGAGCAGTACAACCTGGGCAACCGCGAGCCGAATATCCAGGTCTGGCAAGTCAATACCCGCGACGACCGGGCGCTGACGCTGCGCCATACCCAGTTCCAGCGCCGTCCGCTGAACCAGCAGGCGCATGAAGTCCTCAAGCATGTGGCCAGGCTGTGGGGCTTCGATGTACGCTTGGAAACGGTTGACCCGTCCGGCCGCGTGGTCAGCAGCCTGGAATGCCGGCGCGAAAAACGCGCACGTTATTGATTGTTTCTGGTGCGGCGCCGCCCCTGCGCCGCCATGCCCGCACCGCCCTGGTGCGGGCCTCTTCTACCCCCTCTCCATACCCCCTCTATATATAGAGCACACCAAAGTATGCCTCTCGTAAATCCCTTACTTATCTGATATTGTTCAACGGTTATCTCGCATGCCTACTGAGCCATATCAAGGTCCGATAGCCGTATAAGGTCCTCTTATGGTTTTGCCTTTGCGATAGAGGGGTTTACTGTTCAACAGTACGCCACTCTCTCTGGAAACTTAGTTATAGTTGGCAGAAACGCCACGAATGAATCATATGTTATTTGCTGAGCAGTAAAAGGGGCATGGAAAATTCGGCAAAACGGCGTTCCTTGCCTCATCTTCCACACATCAAGAAAGGGTTCCACTCAACATTGCAAAACAACTAACTCCTTCCGTCGTCAAGACACCTGCGCAGCCTTCGCACCGATGAGCTCGTTTGCTTGTTTTTACAGGCAAATAGGCCCTCTTTGGAGGTATAAAAATGTATGTGCAAAAAAGAATTCGTAGGTATAATTCGCCGATGTCCCGGATGCGGCTCTTAGCATTTTGTCGTGTTTTGTGGGTTTAGTAGCAACAAAAAAGGTTGGTATTGGAGAAAGCAGGATGAATTTTTCGCATGAGAAGAACCCCGGGAAGAATTTCACTGGTATCGCCATTGTCATCGTCTTGCACTTGATCGTCGCATACGGACTGGTTACCGGTCTGGGTAAGCGTATGGTCGCCAAGATGATGGAACCGGTGGAGACCAAAATTATCGAGGAAGTTAAACCGCCACCGCCGCCGGATGTCCCACCGCCGCCGCCGCCGCCGGAAATGAAAGCGCCTCCGCCGCCGTTCATTCCGCCGGTCGAAGTGCAGGTGCAGACCCCGCCACCGCCGCAGAATGTGATCGCTAACACGACGCAGCAAAAACCGGCGACGACGGAAATCAACCGCCAGCCTCCGGCACAACCGGCACCTCCGGCACCGGCAGCGCCGGCAAAAGGCCCGAGCCGTACCGAAGCAGTTGCGGACTTCAACACCTGCGCGAAACCGGAATATCCGAAATCGTCGCTGCGTAACGAGGAAACGGGTGTATCGACCATTTCGTTCCTGATTGGCGTGGATGGTCACGTGATGGATTCCAAGCTCCAGAAGTCGAGCGGCTTCAGGGACCTGGATAAAGCTGCGCAGTCAGCTCTTGGTAAATGCCGATTCAAACCAGCGATGGTTGACGGCCAGCCGCAACAAGCATGGACAGCGGTGCAGTACGTCTGGCAGCTGGACTAAACCGAGGCGGGACCACTCGTCTCAATCTATGATTTTCGTTGTCGATTGTCAGCGAACTGTTCATTTAAATTTTTGGAGGAAGCATGTTTAAGAATACCCGTTTGTCCGCTCTGCTGGCGGCTGTCCTGTTCTCGGTTACGGCAGCTTCGGCGCTGGTCTCCGCACCGGCCTTCGCTGACGCTCCGGCAGCAGCGAGCGCCCCGGCGGCTGACGCAGCAGCAGCACCGGCAGCTCCGGCAGCAGACGCTGCCGCTGCCCCGGCTGGCGACACCGCAGCCGCCCCGGCTGCTGCTGAAGGCAAGAAAGAAGAAGTGGAAAACCCGTTCGGCATCCAGGCCGTGTGGGAAGGCGGCTGGGTTTCGCGCGGCACCCTGATCATCCTGGCAATCATGTCGATGGGTTCGTGGTACATCCTGATCACCAAGCTGATCGACCAGATGAAGATCTTCAAGCAAGCGAAAGAAACCAACCAGAAATTCTGGAAGGCCCCGTCGATCGCCGCCGGTTCGGCTCAACTGGCCAACGGCTCGCCGTTCCGCTTCATCGCTGAAACCGGCACCAAGGCAACCCAGCACCACGACGGCGCCCTGCTCGAGCAGATCGACCTGTCGACCTGGGTGACCATGCAGATCCAGCGCGCCGTGGACAAAGTCCAGTCGCGCCTGCAAGATGGCCTGTCGTTCCTGGCAACCGTCGGTTCGACCGCACCGTTCATCGGTCTGTTCGGTACCGTCTGGGGTATCTACAACGCACTGACCAACATCGGTATGACCGGTAACGCGTCGATCGACAAGGTCGCAGGTCCGGTGGGTGAAGCGCTGATCATGACCGCATTCGGTCTGTTCGTCGCAGTTCCTGCTGTTCTGGGTTACAACTGGCTGGTACGCCGCAACAAAACCGCGATGGAAGACGTCCGTTCCTTCAGCGCCGACGTGCACTCGGTCCTGATCTCGGGCGCCATGCACACCTCGGAAGCTGCACGTGCCGCCACTGGCGCTAAAAAGGTTGGCTAAATCATGTCGATGAGTGTTGGCTCCGAAAGCGGAGAAGATCAAGTCCTGTCAGAGATCAACACCACGCCCCTCGTGGACGTGATGCTGGTTCTGCTGATTATCTTTCTGATCACCAGCCCTGTCGTTCTCCATCTGCAGAAAGTCGCTCTGCCGAACGAGGTCAACGAGGCTGAGAAAACCACGCCGGAAGACATTGCTATCGTCGTCAACAAAGACGGCGAGATGTACTGGAACCAGAAACACCTGGCCAACACCGACGAACTCTTCGAGTTCCTGAAGAAAGAAGCGGTGAAAGTGCCCCAGCCGACAGTAAAAGTTCGTGGCGACCAGCAAACCCGCTACGAATACATCGGCAAGGTGCTTTACACGGCCCAGCGTGCAGCAATTCAGAAGGTCGGTTTCATCACCGAACCGCCTGATAAAGGCTGATTCGAAGGGATGAGCAGGGCCGGCGGCAGGTTTGCCGGCCCTGCACAGCATCCTGACCTTTGAAAGGAAACTTCATGAGTATGAACGTTGGTTCTTCCGGTGGCGGTGGCGCTGATCCGGAACCGATGATGGAAATGAACATGACGCCGCTGATCGACGTCATGCTGGTTCTGATCATCATGATGATCATTACCATTCCAAAGCAAAACCACGCGGTTAACTTGAACATGCCGGTTGGCAATCCTCCGCCGAATGCCACGGAACCTGTGGTGGTCACGATCGACGTGGACTTCGACGGTACGATCCTCTGGGATAACACCCCGATCCCGGACCGTGCCACGCTGGAAGCCAAACTGGCGAACGTGGCAGCCCAGCCCGATCAGCCGGAAGTGCACCTGCGTCCGAACAAGCTGGTCGAGTACAAGGTTGTCGCTGGCGTGATGGCATCGGCCCAGCGTCTTGGTGTCACCAAGATCGGTATGGTCGGTAACGAACAGTTCCAGTAATCGCTTTGGCTATAATGAACACGGCAGGGTTTCCCTGCCGTGTCTATTTTGAATGAAAGAATTTCGATAATGTCCAAGTTCCGCCTCGCACACCTCGGCCTCGCACTGGCCGCACTCGGATTCACCGCCGCCGCACCGGTGGTTGGCCTGGCCCCGGCCTACGCCGCCGAAACCCTCCGTCCGGAAGTCGGCAAGCCGCTGCAGGAAGCGCAGCAACTGATGAAGCAGGGTAAGAACAAGGAAGCTCTCGCCCGCCTGCGCGACCTCGACAAGGTCAGCGGCAAATCCGCGAACGAAACCTACCTGATCGAACGCACCCGTGCCGGTGCCGCTTCGTCGGCCGGCGACTACGACGCCGCCGCCAAATCCTTCGAATACCTGATCGGCTCGGGCAAGCTGTCGGCTTCCGAAAAAGCGCAAATGTCGAAAGGCCTGATCGGCATCTACATGCGTGGTGGCGACCTGAACAAGGCAAACGCCGCGATCCAGGCCCAGCTGAAAGACCGCGACGATCCCGAACTGCGCGCCTACCTGCTGCAGAACTACTACAAGCAGGGCAATACCGCCGCACTCGAAACCGAACTGCGCAATGCCGAGAAGAGCGGCCGCATGTCGGAAGACATGCTGGGCATGCTGGCCAACATCCAGCTCAAGAAGGGCGACAAGGTCGGCTACGTCAACACCATCGAGAAACTGGCCGCAAGCTACCCGAAAGCCCAGTACTGGACCGACCTGCTGAACCGCGTACAGGGCAAGCCAGGCTTCTCCAGCCGCCTGTCAGTGGACATCTGGCGCCTGAAGCTGGCCAACAACCTGATGAAGAAGCCGAGCGAGTACATGGAAATGGCCCAGCTCGTGCTGCAAGCCGGCGCCCCGGCCGAAGCCATCAAGGTCGTCGACAAGGGCTACAAGGCGGGCGTGCTGGGTACCGGTGCGGACGCCGGCCGTCACCAGCGCCTGAAGGACCTGGCCGAGAAGACCCTGGCCGACCAGAACAAGAACGCCGCCGCCGAAGAAGCGTCGCTGCTCAAGAGCGGAGACAACGACGGCCTGGCCTCCCTCGGCTATGCGCTGGTCCAGTCGGGCCAGACCGACAAGGGCCTGAAGATGATGGAAACCGCAGCCAAGGCGACCAACCTGAAGTACCCGGAGTACGTCAAGCTGCACCTGGGCGAAGCCTACGCCGTCGCCGGCAAGAAGCAGCAGGCAATCAAGACGCTGGACACCGTCGGTGGCAAGGACGGTACCGCAGAGCTGGCCCGCTACTTCAAAATGGCGATCAACAAGCCGCTCGGCGGCTGATCCGCACAGCCCTTGCCCGTCCGCGGGCAGGCCTCGAAAGGCGCCCCCTGCCCCGTGCAGGCGGCGCTTTTTTCTTGCCCGCCTGGAAAGGGTGCCATGGTGCAATCCTGGCATTGCGCTGTGCAGCATGCCAGTTGCCGTATAATCTGGTATTTCGCCTCGGAGCACGAATCATCCAATGAAGGTATTTCGCGGACTTCCCAATGACAGGGCACGCGCGCCCTGCGCACTCACGATCGGCAACTTCGACGGTGTCCATCGCGGCCACCAGGCGCTGTTGGCCCACGTGACCGCCGCCGCGCACCGTCTCGGGCTGGAGTCCGCCGTGATGACCTTCGAGCCGCATCCGCGCGAGTATTTCGCCCAGCGCAGCGGGGATTTGAGCAAGGCGCCGGCCCGCATCGCCAACCTGCGCGACAAGCTGGAGTCGCTGTCCAACGCGGGTGTCGATCGCGTCATCGTCGAGCATTTCAACGAACATTTCGCTGCCATGTCGCCGCAGGACTTCACCCAGCGCGTGCTGGTCGACGGCCTGCATGTGAAATGGCTAATGGTCGGCGACGATTTCTGCTACGGCGCGCGCCGCGCCGGCAATGTCGCCATGCTGCAGGACGCCGGCAAGCATTACGGTTTCGAGGTGCACAGCCTGCCTGCCGTACTGCACGACACCACCCGGATCTCTTCCTCGGCCGTGCGCGCCGCGCTGGCCGCCGGCGACTTCGACGCCACCCGCGCCCTGCTCGGCCATCCGTACGCCATGTCCGGCCACGTGATCCACGGCGCCAAGCTCGGCCGCACCCTGGGCTTCCCGACGCTGAACCTGCGCGTCGCCCACCGCCCTGCCCTGGCCGGCATCTTCGTGGTGCAGGTGCACGGCCTGGCCGACCGGCCGCTGCCGGCCGTCGCCAGCCTGGGCGTGCGCCCGACCGTCGAGGACGCCGGGCGCATGCTGCTCGAAGTCCACGTGTTCGACTATGCGCAATCCTGCTACGGCAAGATGGTGCGGGTCGAATTCCTGAAAAAGTTGCGCGACGAAGAAAAATACGTCGACCTGCCCACGCTGACCGCCGCCATCGAGCGCGACGCCAGCCAGGCCCGCGCCTGGTTCGCCCAGCGCGCCGGCGCCCTCACCGCCACAGACCGAATTTGAACGCCGCGTATGCCGGCATGGCCGCCCTTGCGGCCATGCCGGCATACGAGGCACGCCGTTTCCATCAGGCGCAGTTTCTACTTCACGCACAACAGCAGTCCACCCTAGAAAAATCCTATGTCCGATACGAAGAACGGTCCAAAAGGACCAAAGAAACCCGAAAGCAAATACCCGGTCAACATGACCGACACGCCCTTCCCGATGCGCGGCGACCTCGCCAAGCGCGAGCCGGGCTGGGTCAAGCAATGGCAGGATAAAAAAATCTACGAACGCGTGCGCAAGGCCGCCGCCGGCCGTCCGAAGTTCATCCTGCACGACGGTCCGCCCTACGCCAATGGCGACATCCACCTGGGCCACGCCGTCAACAAGATCCTGAAGGACATGGTCGTCAAGTCGCGCACCATGGCCGGCTTCGACGCGCCCTACGTGCCGGGCTGGGACTGCCACGGCATGCCGATCGAGATCCAGATCGAAAAACTGTACGGGAAGAACCTGCCGACCGCCGAAGTGCTCCAGAAGGCGCGCGCCTACGCGCTCGAGCAGATCGACCGCCAGCGCACCGGCTTCATCCGCCTGGGCGTGCTGGGCGAATGGGACAATCCCTACATGACCATGGCCTACGGTAACGAAGCCGACGAGCTGCGCGCCCTCGGCACGCTGCTGGAAAAGGGTTACGTCTACCGCGGCCTGAAGCCCGTCAACTGGTGCTTCGATTGCGGCTCGGCGCTGGCCGAAGCGGAAGTCGAATACCAGGACAAGCGCGACCCGGCGATCGACGTCGGCTTCCCGTTCGCGGAACCGGAAAAAGTCGCCGCAGCCTTCGGTTTGAACGAATTGCCGGCGGGCGACGGCTTCATCGTGATCTGGACCACGACCCCGTGGACCATCCCGTCGAACCAGGCGCTGAACGTCCATCCGGAAGTCACTTACGCGCTGGTCAAGACCGAGAAGGACGGCAAGCCGCTGCTGCTAGTGGTCGCGAAGGACCTGGCGGAATCGGTCCTGGCGCGCTACAAGCTCGAAGGTACCGTCGTCGCCGAAACCGTGGGCGCCAAGCTGGACGGTATCCGCTTCAAGCACCCGCTGCACAAGGCCGACCCGTTCTACGACCGCAGCTCGCCGGTCTACCTGGCCGACTACGTGACCACCGACAGCGGCACCGGCGTCGTCCACTCGGCCCCGGCCTATGGCCTGGAAGACTTCCAGTCCTGCAAGGCGCACGGCATGAAGGACGACGAGATCCTGAAACCGGTGATGGGCGACGGCCGCTTCGCCTCGACCCTGCCGCTGTTCGGCGGCCTGACGATCTGGGAAGCATCGAAGCCGATCTGCGCTGCCTTGACCGAGGCGGGCGCCCTGTTCGAACTCAAGATGTTCGACCACAGCTACATGCACTGCTGGCGCCACAAGACCCCGATCGTGTACCGCGCCACCAGCCAGTGGTTCGCCGGCATGGACATCACCCCGAAGGATGGCGGCCCGACCCTGCGCGAGACCGCATTGGCCGGCATCGCCGAAACCCAGTTCTTCCCGGACTGGGGCCAGGCGCGCCTGCAGGGCATGATCGCCAATCGTCCGGACTGGACCCTGTCGCGCCAGCGCCAGTGGGGCGTGCCGATGGCCTTCTTCATCCACAAGGAGACCGGCGCGCTGCACCCGCGCACCCCGGAATTGCTGGAGCAGGTGGCCAAGCTGATCGAGGCGAACGGCATCGACGCCTGGCACAAGCTGGATGCGCGCGAGCTGCTCGGCATTGAGGCCGACACCTACGAGAAGAACCGCGACACGCTCGACGTCTGGTTCGACTCCGGCTCGACCCACCAGACCGTGCTGCGCGGCTCGCACAAGCAACAACTGGCGTTCCCGGCCGACCTCTACCTGGAGGGTTCGGACCAGCACCGCGGCTGGTTCCAGTCC
>CAJYQM010000078.1 GCA_913777025.1 uncultured Massilia sp.
GGTGACGTGTTTGCATTGCACTCAAGGCTGGAGCGATCGGTAATCGGCGAGTGGTCCGCCTGGCATCCAGCCAGCCGGACAACCCGTTGTGCAATCCAGATGATTGTTGGAATGTCGCAACTTTACTGGCTGGCGCCTCCTCATGCCAGTGCTTTGCGACAGTCTGCAGGATTGTCGTCCTGGATTGCATCCTGATGCCGGCGTCGCATTTTGGCAATAAACCTGTCAATTGGAAATATTGCACGGTATGATCATTGGACCGCCTGGCCGCGCCAGCCCATATTTCTTTCATGAAAGGGTGTGCCGATGTCTGCCGTACCAGAACGTTACCGTTTAGTTACCCGCAGCGATTTCGACGGCCTGGTCTGCGCCGTGCTGCTCACTCACCTGGACCTGATCGACGACATCCTGTTCGTCCACCCGAAGGACATGCAGGACGGCAAGATCGCCATTACCGGGCGCGACATCACGACCAACCTGCCGTATGTCGCCAGCGCCCACCTGGCCTTCGACCACCATTCTTCGGAAACCCTGCGCAATACGGTCCGGCGCGACAACCATGTGATCGACCCCAGGGCGCCTTCGGCGGCGCGCGTGGTGTACGACCACTATGGCGGTACCCGGTCCTTCCCGTCGGCCTGGCGCGACATGATGGACGCCGTCGACAAGGGTGACGCGGCGCGCTTCAGCCGCGAGGAAGTGCTGGATCCGAAGGGCTGGAACCTGCTCAACTTCCTGATGGACGCGCGCACGGGCCTGGGCCGCTTCCATGATTTCCGCATCTCGAACTACCAGCTGATGATGGACCTGATCGATTACTGCCGGAATCACACGATCGCCCAGATCATGCAGCTGCCCGACGTGCAGGAGCGCGTGGCCCTGTACTTCGAGCACGACCAGCTGTGCAAGGAACAGATCCGCCGCTGCGCCACGGTGCATGGCAACCTGGTGGTGCTCGACCTGCGCGAGGAAAAAGTCATCTTTGCCGGCAACCGCTTCATCGTCTATGCGCTGTTCCCGGAGACGAACATCTCGATCCACGTGCTGTGGGGCCTCAAGAACCAGAACACCGTGTTCGCCACCGGCAAGTCGATCCTGAACCGTACGTCGAAGACCAACATCGGCGCGCTGATGCTGGAATACGGCGGCGGCGGGCACGAGAACGCCGGCACCTGCCAGGTCTCGAACGACATGGCTGAAGACGTGCTCGGCGCGCTCGTCAAACGCATCACCAGCGAAGGGTAGGGTGGACGGCTTCGCCGGTAGCTGTTTCAAGCCGGCTGGCGCTCGCGCAGCATCCTGCGGGCGCTTTCCGCGTCGAGCGGTTCGCTGAACCAGATCCCCTGCAGCTGGTCGCAACCGAGCGACCTCAGGAACTCCATCTGCGAGCGCGTCTCGACCGCCTCGCCGACCACTTCCATGTGCAGGTTGTGGCCGATGTCGACCAGGCTCCTGGCGATGCCGCTGCCGCCGTCGGCACCGTGCAGGGTGCTGCGCGCCAGCTTGACCTGGGTGGCGGACAATTGCTGCAGGTAGCCGAGGTCGCACAGGCCGGTGCCGAAGCCATCCACCGACAGCGACACCCCCAGCGCGTGCAATTGTTCGGCCAGTTCGCGCCCGAGCGCCGGATTGCGGATCAGGCCGTCGAGGCGCAGGTCCAGCTGCAGGGCCTGGGGCGCCAGGCGGTGGCGCTCCAGGCAGGCGGCGAGGCCGGCCATGAAGCCCGGCTGGCTGTATTCGCGATAGGCGACATTGACCGTCACCGGTACCCCGCCGGCGCCCATCGCGGCCAGCTGGGCGGCGAATGCGCAAGCCTGGTCCAGCACGCGCTGGCCGATCTGGACGATGGCGCCGCTTTCCTCGGCCTCGGCCAGGAAGCGGCTGGGCGGCAGCACGCCGTGTTCCGGGTGGCGCCAGCGCAGCAGGGCTTCGAAGCCGGTCACGCGGCCCGTTCCGGCCGATACGCGCGGCTGGTACATGAGGAACAGCTGGTCGTGCTCGAGCGCCTCGCGCAGGCCATGCTCGATCTTGCGCTTGGCCTCGGTGCTGGTCTTCATGTCGTTGGAAAAGAAATGGACATCGTTCTGGCCGCTGCCCTTGCCGTGGTACATGGCGACGTCGGCGGCGCGCACCAGTTCGGCCGCGGTATTGCCGTCGTGCGGATACAGCGAGACGCCGACGCTGGCGCCGACCGGGATTTCCTGGCCGTTGAAGGTGACCGGGATCGAAAAGCTCTGGCGCAGGCGCTCGACCATGCGCAGCGTGAAGCGCAGCGAAGGCTGGTTGACCAGCACCAGCACGAATTCGTCGCCGGACATGCGCGCCACCGTGTCGCTGTCGCGCACCGAGGCCTGCAGGCGGCGCGCTACGACTTTCAGCACCACGTCGCCGGCTTCGTGGCCGAAGGTGTCGTTGATGGCCTTGAAGTTGTTCAGGTCGATGAGCACGGTGGCCACCAGCGATTTCTGGCGCTGGGCCAGGTGCACGGCCTGTTCCAGCCGGTCCCACATCAGGTTGCGGTTGGCCAGGCCGGTCAGCGCGTCATGGTTGACTTCGTGCTCGAGGTGGTCGGTGCGCTGCTTCAGGGCGGTGACGTCGTTGATCACGCCGATGTAGTGGGTGACCGCGCCGTGCTCGT
>CAJYQM010000079.1 GCA_913777025.1 uncultured Massilia sp.
TCTCGCCGTACTAGCGTACTGTCTTCGACGATGCGCCTTGCCCTGAAGGCTTTTGTGAGGCGCTCCTAGAATAATGGAGAATCCATGAGCTTGAAAGCCCAACTCACCGACGACATGAAAGCAGCGATGCGCGCCAAGGAAAGCGGCAAGCTGGCCACCATCCGCCTGATCCTCGCCGAAATCAAGCGCCGCGAAGTGGACGAGCGCATCGAACTGGATGATGCCCAGACGGTCGCCGTGGTCGAGAAGATGATCAAGCAGCGCAAGGATTCGATCACGCAATTCGAAGCGGGCGGCCGTGCCGACCTGGCCGAGATCGAGAAGGCCGAGCTGGCCGTGCTGTCGGCCTACATGCCGGCCGGCCTGTCGGACGAGGAAGTCGCCGCCGAGGTGGCCGCCGCCGTGGCCGCATCGGGCGCGGCCGGTCCGCAGGACATGGGCAAGGTCATGGGCATCCTGAAGCCGAAGCTGGCGGGACGTGCCGACATGACGGCCGTGTCGGCCCAGGTCAAGAAAGCGCTGTCCGGCGCCTGATCCGTCGCAGCGTTGCTGGCGCCCCACGTTTTGTCGGCTGCGGCGCCGGTATCCCACTGGCTTGTCGTAAATCAATCTGTAACAAGCCCTGCGATATAGTCTGACTTTAGACAAGCACTGCCAAGGCTGTTTCAAACGTGATTCCGCAATCATTCATTACCGACCTGCTCAACCGCGTCGACATCGTCGACGTGGTCGGGCGTTACGTCCAGCTCAAGAAGGGCGGCGCCAACTACATGGGGCTGTGCCCCTTCCACAACGAAAAGTCGCCCAGCTTTACCGTCAGCCCGACCAAGCAGTTCTACCACTGCTTCGGCTGTGGCGCCCACGGCACCGCGATCGGCTTCCTGATCGAATACTCGGGCATGGGCTTCGTGGACGCGGTCAAGGACCTGTCGCAAAGCGTCGGCATGATCGTGCCGGAAGCCGACGACAAGATCCCGCCGCAACAGCGCGCCGCCCAGCAGGCCCAATCGCTGGCCATGACCGACGCGCTGAACCAGGCTTGCGATTACTACCGCGCCCAGCTGCGCCAGGCCCCGGCCGCCATCGCCTACCTGAAGGGGCGTGGCCTGACCGGCGAAGTCGCCGCGCGCTTCGGCCTCGGCTACGCGCCGTCCGGCTGGGACAGCCTGCGTTCGGTGTTCAAGGATTACGAGGCGCTGGCCCTGGTCGAGTCCGGCCTGGTGATCGACCGCGTCGACGAGGACGGCGGCAACAAGAAGCGCTACGACCGCTTCCGCGAACGCGTCATGTTCCCGATCCGGAACACCAAGGGCCAGGTGATCGGCTTCGGTGGCCGCGTGATGGATGGCGGCGAACCGAAATACCTGAACTCGCCGGAAACCCCGCTGTTCAACAAGGGCCAGGAACTGTACGGCCTGTTCGAGGCGCGCCAGGCGATCCGCGACGCCGGCTACGTGCTGGTGACGGAAGGCTATATGGACGTGGTCGCGCTGGCCCAGCTCGGCTTCCCGCAGGCGGTGGCCACGCTCGGCACGGCCTGCACCAGCACCCACGTGCAAAAGCTGCTGCGCCAGACCGACAACGTCATTTTCAGCTTCGACGGCGACAAGGCCGGCCGCCGCGCCGCCCGCCGCGCGCTGGAAGCCTGCCTGCCGCAAGTGTCGGACAACAAGACGATCCGCTTCCTGTTCCTGCCTCAGGAACATGACCCGGACAGCTATGTGCGCGAATTCGGCGCCGACGCGTTTGCCCAGGAAATCAACGAAGCGATGCCGCTGTCGCAATTCCTGCTGCGCGAAGTCAGCACGGAAAACGACCTCGACACCCCGGAAGGCCGCGCCCGCGCCCAGTTCGATGCGAAACCGATGCTGCAGGCGATGGCGCCCTCGGCCCTGCGCCTGCAGATCGTGCACGGCCTGGCCAGCATGACCCAGTCAACCCCGGCGGAGATCGAAGCGTTGTTCGAGTTGTCCAAGCCGGTATCGGTCGCGCGCAAGGCGCCGCCGCGCCAGGGCCGGCCGGAGCCGGTCGGACTGGAACTGCAGATCATGCGCATCCTGGTGGCGCACCCTGCGCTGGCGCTGGACCTGGACGAATCGGCGCTGCGCGCCTTCGACCACTTCGGCGGCGAGTCCGGCGAACGGCTGCGCCAGCTGGTCGCGATGGCGCAGTCGCTGGGTGCGAACGGCACCTTTGCCGCCTTGTCCCAGCAACTGAAAGAGGACGGCAACGAGTACGACCGCTTGATTTCCGAGATCGCATCCGAACCCGAATCGGATATTGACCAAGACCGCGTTTGGATCACCAGCGCAGTGAGGCAAATCAAGATGGATGTCTTAAAACAGGAGTTGAACCAGTTGTTTTCTTCTGGATTGACCCCAGATCAGGTGAGCGCCCGCTATCGTGAAATCACGGCCCAGCAGGACCTCTTGGCCCGGGAAGCGGCAAACGACACGCCGGCCAAATTCGCATGACGGCCCGGCGTCGCCCCTGTGGCGTTCTCAACTGGAAAGTGTTGGGGTGCGTGCTATAATAAAACGCTAACTATTGCAAGCTTTGAAACGAGTTTTCGTTCGAACCGGGCGTGGAGTTTCAGTTAGTGGGGCATCAGATTTGTGCCTGCAGCGTGATGTAAGGTAACAAAAACTTTATCATTAACCATCGTAAAGTGGTCGTTGTGACTTCGAAAGCGCCTGTGCCAACCAAGAAACCCGAAACCAAAGTGGCTACCAAATCCACCAGGATGTCCGCCAAGGCGGACAATTCACAAGACAAGGCGGAAGCCCGCGTCGCGGGTGTTGCGCCTGTCAGCCAAACGACCGACGCGGAAGCACTTGCCGCGATCGACACCTCGGGCTATGTCCTGCCGGCCGTCAAGGTACCGGGACGGCGGGGCCGCAAGCCCAAGGAATTCACGCCCGAGAACGACGAAGTCGCCGCCCTGAACGCGGTCGAGCGCGCCGAACTGAAGGCGGTCGACAAGGCCAAGGCCAAGGATCGCAAGGCCAAGGAAAAGGCCTTGCTGAAAGACGCGTTCTCGTCCGACACCGAGGCCAGCGAGGAAGAACTCGAAATCCGCCGCCAGAAGCTCAAGGCCCTGATCAAGTCGGGCAAGGAGCGCGGCTTCCTCACGTACTCCGAGATCAACGACCACCTGCCGGACAACGTCGTCGATCCGGAAGCGATCGAAGGCATCATCGGCACCTTCAACGACATGGGCATCGCCGTCTACGAGCATGCCCCGGATGCCGAAACGCTGCTGCTGTCCGATAACGTCCCCAACGTCACCAGCGACGACGAAGCCGAGGCCGCCGCGGAAGCCGCGCTCTCGACCGTCGACTCCGACTTCGGCCGCACCACCGACCCGGTCCGCATGTACATGCGCGAGATGGGCTCGGTCGAGCTGCTGACCCGCGAAGGCGAGATCGAAATCGCCAAACGCATCGAAGACGGCCTGCGCGACATGATCCAGGCGATCTCGGCCTGCCCGGTGACGATCGACGAAATCATCGACGCCGCCCGCCGCATCGAGAGCGACGAGATCAAGATCGACGAAATCGTCGACGGCATGGTCGACCCGAACGAATCCGAGGACACCTCGCCGACGGCGGTCGCCCCGACCTCGACCGACGGCGACGACGACGAGGATGACGACGAGGAAGAGGAAGAAGAGGAAGAGGAAGAAGACGGCAACGCCAGCTCGGGCGCCGCCGGCTATTCCGCCGAACAGCTCGAGCAGCTCAAGGCGTCCGCGCTCGAAAAGTTCAACTTCATCGGCCAGCAATTCGACAAGATGCGCAAGGCCTACGAGAAGCAGGGTTACAACTCGAAGGACTACATCAAGGCCCAGGAAGCGATCTCGAACGAACTGCTCGGCATCCGCTTCACCGCCAAGGTCGTCGAGAAGCTGTGCGACACCCTGCGCGGCCAGGTCGACGAAGTGCGCCACATCGAGAAGCAGATCCTGGACGTGGCGGTGAACCGCTGCGGCATGCCGCGCGCCCACTTCATCAAGGTCTTCCCGGGCAACGAGACGAACCTGAGCTGGGTCGACGGCGAAGTCAACGCCGGCCACGCCTACAGCGCCATCCTCGGCCGCAATATCCCGACGATCAAGGAACTGCAGCAACGCCTGATCGACCTGCAAGCGCGCGTCGTGCTGCCGCTGCCGGACCTGCGCAACATCAACCGCCAGATGGCGGCCGGTGAAATGAAGGCGCGCAAGGCCAAGCGTGAAATGACCGAAGCGAACTTGCGTCTGGTTATCTCGATCGCCAAGAAATACACGAACCGCGGCCTGCAATTCCTCGACCTGATCCAGGAAGGCAATATCGGCCTGATGAAGGCGGTGGACAAGTTCGAATACCGTCGCGGCTACAAATTCTCGACCTACGCGACGTGGTGGATCCGCCAGGCCATCACCCGCTCGATCGCGGACCAGGCACGCACCATCCGTATTCCGGTGCACATGATCGAGACGATCAACAAGATGAACCGGATCTCGCGCCAGATTCTGCAGGAAACGGGCGCCGAGCCGGATCCGGCAACGCTCGCGGTCAAGATGGAAATGCCGGAAGACAAAATCCGGAAGATCATGAAGATCGCGAAAGAGCCGATCTCGATGGAAACGCCGATCGGCGACGACGACGATTCCCATCTGGGCGATTTCATCGAGGACAACAACACGCTGGCGCCTTCGGACGCGGCGCTGCACGCCTCGATGCGCGGTGTGGTCAAGGACGTGCTGGACTCGCTGACGCCGCGCGAAGCCAAGGTGCTGCGCATGCGCTTCGGTATCGAGATGTCGACCGACCACACGCTGGAAGAGGTCGGCAAGCAATTCGACGTCACGCGCGAGCGCATCCGCCAGATCGAAGCGAAGGCACTGCGCAAGCTGCGCCATCCGTCGCGCTCCGACAAGCTCAAGAGCTTCCTGGAGGGAAGTGGCGGCTGAGCACCGCTCAGGCTTGACGGGACTGCACTAAAAGCAATATGCTCTCGCCACTTCGGGTCATCCGAACCGAAGTGGCGCGTTTTTTAGCGTCCCAGGAAGTACAGGTTTCGGGCCTCTAGCTCATGCTTGGTTAGAGCAGCGGACTCATAATCCGTTGGTGCCCAGTTCGACTCTGGGGAGGCCTACCAAATTTCTCTTCAACTTCAACGACTCAAGCCTGTGAAACAGGTTTCGGTCGTTGAAGCTGTGGGCGCACTGTCCACATCCTCTCTCTCCGATGCGCCCGCCATGGGGCCATATCATGCTGTCGCAACCGAAACAGCAGCCTCCAGCAAGCTTTTGCCACTCCCGGTGTCAATCTGCCAAATACAAGGATGATCGACCTTTTGTCTCCGCCTTCAAGCATGCGAGCACATGCTAAATTATGGTGGTCTGGTTCTTGTAATTCCATGTCAAAAGGGAGAAAGCAATGAAAATCGATGCAGGACCAAGCCATCCATTTGCAAGCCAGCGCACGCAGACCCGGTTGACCGATCGTTCGACCACCACATCGTTTTCGGCTGCACTGACCCAGGCCCAGGCCCAGACAAACAGCAGCAGGCGCACAGACTTCACCAGCATGACCCGCCAGGACATGCGCGACTGGGTTAATACCCGGATCCGCAGCGGCGACATGTCGCTCGATGACAGCCGCCCTTTCATGGCCATGACGATGAAGATTCCGGCAAGCGGCGGCCCTGGTGGCGAACTGGCGGCCGAGAACGACGGGACGCGCTACGACTTCACACAAAAGGTGCGCGACGGCATCCAGGCCGCATTGGCGCGCAAGGACGGCACAACCGTGAAGATGCTGGAATCCGCCATGTCGATCATGCAAGGTCAACAGGGGCAGGCGACCAGCGTGAATACCGTCGCCTGAGCCCTCCCCCGTGAATTCGCATCCGTCCGAAACACGATCGGCCGGACCCCATCCTGGACCCGTCGCTGCGCGCGCATCACGACAGCCTGCACCTGGGCATGTTGTCTGGCCGGCCCGGCACCGTGCCTAGCATCACGGTGCCGGGCCGGACGCCTTCTAGCGGTTCGCGATGTACAGCGTGATTTCAAAACCGAAACGGCAGTCGATGAATTCCGGTTTGCTCCAGGCCATGGTGGGTCTCCTCAAAATGAAGTTGTACGACAGGCGATTGCGCGGATCGGCAACTCGCGTCGGACTGCAGGTCCTGCAGTCATACAGGGAAATGCAATATCCATGCCCTGCGCGACGCGCAGAGGAGAGGGCAACAAGTCGGGACACATCGCAAGCAAGTGTCCCATATGTGCACAGCAGTTGCTCAGTAATTGAACGCTGTTGCGGATGAGGACGCCTGCGCTTGCGCCTACAAGCGTCCGGTCAATACCCGTCCCGGCTGATACACGACCCGCCCGACGACGCTGCACTGTCCGCTACGCACATTGATTGGCCCGAACTCCGGATTGATCGAATACAGGAACCAATCGTTATTCCGCTTGACCAGCTGCTTGACCAGGGCCTCGCCATTGAAATTGACGGCATAGATCTCGCGGCTGGCCGGCTTGCGGTCCGCCGTGTTCACGACGACGACGTCATCCTCGAACATCATCGGTTCCATGCTCTGCCCACGCACGCGGATCGCCAGCAATTGATGGGGCACCAGGTTGCAGGCTTCGATGACGGCGCGGGGCAGGTGCAGCACGCCGCCGTCTTCCAGGTCCGGTTCGGTCTCGAAACCGGTCACGCCGGCGTGCAGTTTCAGCGTCACCCGGCGGATCGGCACCGTATCCGGCTCGTCGCCGACCCGCACCGCTTTCGCATCCTCGATGAAGGGGTTGTCGTCCGCGGCCGGCACGGGGACTTCGGCGCCGCCTTCGACCAGGCGCGTGGCCAGCGCCATCGGCGCCGTGCCGGTTTCCAGCCAGGTGGCCGAGCAGCCGATCGCGCCCTGGGCTTTCAGCAAGCCCGCCTTCGAGATCCCGCGCGCTTCCCAGTTGTTGACCGTCTGTTGTGACTGGTTCAGGGCCCTGGCGATTTCCGCCTGTGTCTTCAGCCCCGCCAGTACCTCGGCAGCCTCGTAGAGGCGTTTCATTTGTACATGCATGTCGGGATTGTCCATTGAGCTCAATAAGGTGTGTTACACATTATGTTGACGCAGATTATAAACATAGTGTTTAATGATGTGTAAAGGGAGAGCGCTGAAAAAGAGGGAAATGCGCTAAAACAACAGTCTTGAATAGAGAACAAAACCAGTTCAATGCAAACAAGATGTGTAGCCACACTTGTTTGCGAAGTCATCAGTGGAGGCATGATGGGATTCATCGACCGTTACATCCGCGCCCTCGGCGCATCGACTCTTGAGCACGGGGCGCCGCCTGGCCGGACCGACCCTCTGCTCGCGGCCGCCTTTGCCGCGGCGGACAGGTCCGGTGACCTGGGACCTTTGCTGCACCGCGTGAAGTACGCCGATGATCCGATGCGCGACGCCGGCAGCTTGAGGCAACTGCTGCGTCTCTGGACCGCCGAGGTGACCCGGCGCGGCCGGGCGCACAAGTGGGTGCCGGAGAACACGGCGTGGAATACCCAGGCCGCGCACAAGTTCTATCTCCTCGTTGCGGAACTGTCGCTGGCGCACTGGATCGAGGGAAGTTGTAGACAGTGCGGCGGCACGGGGACCATCGAAGCGCGCCCGTGCAGCGATTGCAAGGGCAGGGGCGAAGCGCCCATCGACCATCCCGGCGGTTTCGTGCGTGAACGCGTCAAGGACATGGTGAGCGAGTTGCACGGGATCGCCGGCCGGCATGCGGCACGTGCCAATGCGCGACTGAAAGGCAAATAAGCGATCCAGATCATCGACCTATTTCTTCCGGTACTCGTACTGCGCGGGACACCGCCACCGATAGCCGGAACCGACTCTCCAGCTCGACGCCGCCGAACGGCTCGAGCGTCTCATCAGGCAGGAAAGTCGTAAAAGCAAACACCCGCCCAGGCGGGTTTTTTTTCGTCTGCAAGAAAGGACATCGTCATGTTCAAACCGAACCATTCCGAGATCACGAGCATCGTCGCCGCCATGTCGTCGATCGGCGCCTCGCTGACGCTCGAACAGGCGGGCGTCGCCATCGGCATCATTACCGCCCTGGTGACCTGTGTGGTCAATGCGCTCTACACGATCCGCAAGGACTTGCGCGAACAGCGCCTGGCCGACAGCCAGCTGCGCGCCAGGCCAAAGCAGGAATGAGGGCTCAGCGGTGCTCGGTCACGCCCACCTGGCGGCACATGTCGAGCACCGGGCAGGTCGAGCACTTCGGCCGGTTCCCGGTGCAGATATGCTTCCCGAACGGCACCAGCAGGCGGTTGATGTCGATCCAGTGGCGCTGCGGCAGTGTCTGCTCGAGCGCCACCAGGGTCTTCTCGGGCGTGGCCGCCTTCACGTAGCCCCAGCGTCCCGTCACCCGGTGCACGTGGATGTCGACGCTGATCACCGGCGTGCCGCACGCCACGCCCAGCACCAGGTTTGCGCACTTCGGCCCGACGCCGGCGAAGGACAGCAGCACGTCGCGGTCCCCCGGCAGCACGCCGCCGTGCGCTTCCTCCACCTGCTTCGCAATCGCCAGCATCTGGTGCGCTTTCCTTTCATGGAAGGTGCTGGCGCCGATCAAGCCGTCCAGCTCTTCCCACGACAATTGCAGGAGTTCAGCAGGCGTGCGGGCCCGCGCAAACAAGGCGCGCGACACCGGCAAGGTGACCTCGTCATAAGTGCGGATCGAGATCATGCAGGCCAGCAGCTGCTCGAACACCGAGCTAAAGCCTTCTTCGGCCAGCTGGAACAGCGCGGCTTTGGGCCAGGGCGCCACCGCCTGCTCGATACGCTCGAGCGCCATGCCCACATCGAACAGTCGCTTTTCCACAGCCCGGCCTCCACATGTCAAACACTACAAAGAGTGAGGATAGCCTCGCGAACGAACCAGGTCCGTTCAACAACGCACAGGAGATCACAACCGGATACGTTCAACAAAACGCTGGCTGGTCACTGCCGCAATCCCACTCTGTTCAATGTTGATCCAGGAATCCAACCGATGTCGGCATCGTTACTTCAAGACCACGCCTCCGCCAGCACCTTGCGGAACAGGGCGGACAGGTCGGGCTCGACCTCCCTGCGCTCGAAGCGCGCCGGCACGATGCCATCAAGACGCTCGAGTTCCTTGACGATGAAGTCCTGGATCGCCGGCACCTGGGGCGAGAGGCCCAGTTCCGGGCTCATGCGCTTTTGCTCGAGCAGGGCGTCGATGGCCCGCACCAGCGCGCGATCCGATTCCACCATCGCCACCAGCTTGCCGAATTCGATCGGCGCCGGCGTGCCAAAGCGCTCCATCCAGCGCACCGCGAGCAGCGGCCGCAATACATAAAAGTATTTTTTCAGCGGGACTTGCTCCTGCTGCAGGTAGCCGCGGTAATTGGTCTTGGCCATGCTGCGGTAGTGGTACATGCCGCTTTCGACCGAATACACCGTGTTCATCAGCGCGCGGCTGCCGTCGAGGAAGCCGCCGCGCTGCAGGTAGACCAGCGGCGACTGGATCCATTCCATGAAGGCCGGGTTCGATTTCCAGAACAGGCGCAGCGCCTTGCGCAAGTCCCAGCCGTTGACGTCGAGTTCGTCGACGATCGGGTATTCGATCACGTCGCGCTTTTCCTCAAGCCCGACCGACAAGTACCATTCGGGGCGGTTGACGTAGATGAAGCGCGCATCGTAATCGCTGTTCGGGGAAGCAAAGCCCCAGGCCCGGCTGCCGGATTCGACGGCGAGCAGGATTTTGACGTCGTGCTCGCTTTCCGCTTTCGCGAGACGCGACAGGATGTCTTCTCGGACGGAGGCTTCGATCATCGGCTCATCCATATATAAGGTGGGACAGAGATGATTGCACAGTTTCAAGCGCGTGAGGACCCCACGGATCGGCTACCATGGCATTCCATCACGCCTGACCGGACCTCCACGTGGCAAACGACGACAAACTCGATCTCGAAAAACTGAAAGCACTGGCCACCGCCTCGGATGCCATGACACGCCCATGCAATTGCGGGATCGATGGCTTCCCGGGCTGGACACGGCTACCCGTCGAGTTTCCCGAACAGCAGATGCAAATCGTCGGCACGCTGGTCGAGGATCCGTATCAGGAAGCGACCTACACGGAATACCATCGCAATGGCAGCGATTACTGGTCGGCCGATGCGCCGATCGCCATCCACTACCATCCCTACAATCGTTGCTCGGTCCTGCAATGCAAGGTGTGCGCACGCTGCTGCCTCCATTACGTGGAAGCCGGCGGCTATTATGTGGAAAAGCGGATCCGGAAACTCGCGTCGCAGTGGATTGTCGACGTGCCTTTGTGAATCGATGGCGAACAGCCCCATCCGGTTACATCCGCTTGCACTTGATACCGTTTTGCCCTTTCCAGCGCGTCCATGCCCGATTATTCTGTAGGCATGTTAGCAACAACAATACCTAAGGGGAAAACCATGAAATTCGCTTCCATCCGCAATGCCGCTTTGATCGCCGCTTTCCTGACCGCCGGTGCCGCGCCGGCGCTGAGCCAGGCTGCTCCGCAGGACCACCATCCGCGCGCCTCGGCCGAATGCCGCAACTGCGGTACCGTCGTGTCGACCCGCACCTATGAACGCGAAGCGCAGCGCGCCAGCGGCGTGGGCGGTGTCGGCGGCGCGGTGGTCGGCGGCCTGCTGGGCAACAAGATCGGCAGCGGCAACGGCCGTACGCTGGCCACCGTGGCCGGCGCCGTCGGCGGTGCCTATGCGGGTAACAAGCTCGAGCGCAACATCAAGACCGACACCTACACCGACGTGCGCGTGAGGATGGCCCAGGGCGGCTACCGCACCTTCTCGGAAAAAGGCCACACCCGCTTCCGCAACGGCGACCGCGTGCGCGTGCTGGACGGCCGCCTGGTGCGCTGATCCTAGCTGGCTTGCGGCCCTGACGGCCGCACATCCTTGATGACCATGCCGCTGGCTGGCAGGGTCGGCATCCGCCGCAGGCTGACCCGCAGGTCCTGCGGCGGTACCGCGTAGTCGATTTCCGTGGCAAACAGGCGCAGCGCCGACTTCACCAGGTCGATGGTCGCGAACTCGCCGGCGCAGCGGTGGCCCGCATGATGGTCGCCGCCGCCCTGCGGGATCAGGTCGTAGCCGCTGCTCTCCCAACGCTCGAAACGCTCCGGCCGGAACACTTCCGGATCGCCCCATATCGCCGGGTGGTGGTCGGTGCCGTACAGGTCGAGCAAGACCCAGCTCCCTTTTGCGATGCGCAGTCCATGCCAGTCGAAGTCGTGGGTGGCGCGGCCGCCCACGGCCGGAAAGAAGGGATAGTAGCGCCGCACTTCCTGGACGAACATGCCGGCCAAGGCGTCGTCCTGGGCGATGCGCTCGCGGTATTGCGGGTTCTGGTGCAAGGCCAGCACCCCGAAGGCGATGAAGCGCGCCACCGCCACGGTGGGGCGCAGCACGTTGATCAATTCCACGGCCGCGTGCTTGCGGTTCATGAGGCGGCCGTCGGCATCGCGGTGGCGTGCGATCACGTTCAGCGCGCTGTCGAACGGCGGCTGGGCCGAGCCGGCGCGCACGGCGTCGATCAGCGCGCGGGCCCAGTGCCCGGTGCGGCTGCGCACCAGCAGCGCGCGCCAGTTGCGCGGCCCGACCGCGCCGGCGGCGTCGATCATCCTCGACAATTCCGCGGTCCGCCGCGCCACCTCGTCCGCGCCGAGCGGGATGCCGGCCCACTGGCAGGCCGCGCGGCACAGCACTTCCTCGGCGGCCCGGTGCACGCTCACTTCCGGCAGCTGCGGCCAGCGCGCGAACTGCGTGCGCCACTGCGCCGCCGCCAGTCCGACCAGGCGCTGGCGCTCCAGGGGGCCCAGCAGCGACATCAGCATCGCCTTGCGCCGGCGGTGCGCCTCGCCGTCCATGGTCTGGGCGCTGCCGACATCCTGCAGCAGCGCCAGCGCGTTCGGCGGGATCGCGCGGCGTCGCGTGAAGCGGCCGGGCTGGTAGAACATGCGCGCCGCATCCTCGCCGCGTACGCACAGCACGCGGCGCAGCATCAGGCGGGTGGCGAAGGCATCGCTGCCCAGTGCCGCATGACGCTGCGACATGAACTGGTAGCCCTCGGCCAGCAGGGCGAGGCTGTTGTCGAAGCCGGGGGCGCGCGGCAGGGCGCCGCGCGCATCGGCGTGATGGGAAGTGTTGTCCATGGCGCACAGTCTAGCCGCGCCGGGCGCTACGGGTGCGCACGTAACTTTTATGACAACGCCGGAGACTGTCCCGGGACAGGCCTTCAATGCGCGACCGGCATGAACATCGGATCCGGCGTTTCCTGCAGCGCACGCGGCAGGTAGAGGGTGACGGTGGTGCCTTCGCCCTGCGTGCTCGCTAGCCGGATGTGGCCGCCGCTCTGCTTCGCGAAGCCGTGCGCGCCGGCCAGGCCCAGGCCGGTGCCCTTGCCCTCGGGCTTGGTGGTGAAGAAGGGCTCGAAGGCGCGCTCCATCACTTCCGGCGGCATGCCGCTGCCGGTGTCGCGCACCGCCACGGTCACGAACTCGCCCGGCCGGATGCCGGTGTCGGCCAGCACGTCGGTCGGCAGGACGGTCAGGTTGCCGAGGGTGATCGTGATGCTGCCCTGGCCGTCCATCGCGTCGCGCGCGTTGATCACGAGGTTGAGCAGCACGTTCTCCAGCTGGTTGGGGTCGACCAGCGCGTTCCACAGGCCGGGGGCGATGTCGAAGCGGATGGCGATGGTGTCGCCGGCGGCGCGGTGCAGCAACGTGTCCATGCGCTCGATCATGTGCGCCAGGTTGACCACGCTCGGGTGCAGCGGCTGGCGCCGCGCGAAGGCGAGCAGCTGCGAGACCAGCTTCCTGCCGCGCTCCACCGCGTCCATGATGCTGACCAGGCGCTTGCGCCCGGTTTCCTCGTTGCGCAGCATCAGCTGCACGTTGGCGCCGATGATGTGCAGGATGTTGTTGAAGTCGTGCGCCACGCCGCCGGTCAGCTGGCCGACCGCTTCCAGCTTCTGCGAGCGCAGCAGGGCGCCGCGTGCCTCGTCCAGGCGTTGCTGGCGCAAGCGTTCGCGCGCCTCGGTTTCCTTGCGCGGCCGGATGTCGCGGATGAAGGCGGTGATGCCGTGGCCATGCTCGCCCGGCAGCGGCGTGATCGCGATCTCGACGGGAATCGACTCGCCGTGGCGGTCGATGGCTTCGTACTCGGTCGGCCCGGCCAGCATCGCGCATTCGCCGCTGCGGGCGAAATGCGCCAGGCAGGCGCGTTCGTGTTCGCGCCTTGCCGGGGGCACCAGCAGCTCGATCACGTCGCGCCCGAGCGCTTCGTCCTCGCGCCAGCCGAACAGCTTGCAGGCCTGGACGTTCCAGTCGGTCACGCGGCCGTCGGCGTCGACCGCGATGAAGGCGTCGTAGGCGTTCCGCAGGATCACGCGGATGCGCCGGCGTTCGGCGTCGATGCGCTCCCAGGATTCGCGCAGTTCGAGCGTCATGCGGCCGGCCAGCTGCAGCGCGCGGCGGCGTTCGCTGGCCAGCAGCCAGATCACGAGGCTGAGCAGCAGCCCGAGACCGATGCCGGTCAGCGCCAGCGCGAGGCTGGGGCGGCGTTCGAGCGTGGCCTCGAAGGCGGGCGAGGAACGCACCACCAGGGTCCACGGGCGGCCGGCGGTCTCCATCGCCGCCGTGTAAGTGAACAGCGGCGCCTGGCCGGCCGGCCGCGGCGCCTGCGAGTGGTACAGCAGCGTGTCCGCGCGCGGCTGGCGGCCGTCGTGGACGTCGACGTCGAGGTCGCCCGCTTGCTCGCCGCCCAGGCCCTCCATCAGGTCGTTCATGCGGAAGGGCGCGTAGACCCAGCCGACGATGGCTGCGCGCCGTTCCTCCCGTGTGGCGCGCGGCTGGCCGGCGCGGTAGACCGGCAGGTACATCAGGAAACCGGATTGCTCGGCGTGGTTGCCTTCCTGTATCAGCGTGACCTTGCCGCTGGCGGCGGCGCGGCCGGTGTCGCGCGCGGCCTCCATCGCGGCGCGGCGCACCGGTTCGCTGAACATGTCGTAGCCGAAGGCGCGCCGGTTGCGCTCGGTGAAGGGCTGAATGTGGGTGATCGCGGTGTAGACGTCGCGCGTGCCGGCGGGCGTGACGTCGTAGCCGGGATAGCCTTCGGCGCGCACGGCCGCCACGTGGGCATCGAGCCGGTCGCGCGGGATGATCGAGGCGACGCCGAGCGCTTCGATGCCCGGGAAGCGCTCGTTCAGGCGCAGTACGTCGTAGTAATTGGCGAAGTCGGCGCGGCTGACGTCGACCGAACCGCGCAGGAAGCCGCGCGCGCCGCGCAGCACCTGCTCGTACACCGCCATGCGCCGCGACAGCACCGTTTCGAGATCGCGGGCGCGGTAGTCGAAGGTGCTTTCGAGTTCGCTCTTGGCGCTGCGCCGGGTATTCTCGGCCACCATGTAGGTGAGCACCAGGGACGCCAGGAACACGAGCGCGGCCAGCAGCAGGGGAACCGGCGCCGCGCCGCGTTGCGAAGGGGGAGGAGCGGAAGAGGATGGTAAAGAGTGCAGGGGCGGCATGAATACGATACGCGACAAGGGCGAGGGTCGATGGTCCGTTGCCGGCATTGGAACGCCGTCAAGACGAGCATACGCATCTATGCGCTTG
>CAJYQM010000080.1 GCA_913777025.1 uncultured Massilia sp.
AGGTCGCAGTCTTTATCGTAGAAAACTTTCATTTTTGGATCCTGTACTTGAGTGTTATTTTGTCAATGTGGCGTTTCGGGTAGGGTGGACAGGTTCCCTGTCCACGCGTTCAACCAGCGCATGAGTCGCTTGAACGCGTGGACGGCAAGCCGTCCACCCTACGGTTGCAGCGTGTTTCAGACCTTGAGGATACGCTCGCCGCGGCCGATGCCGCTGCCGCCGGTACGGACGGTCTCGAGGATGGAAGCGCGGTCGATCGCATCGATGAAGGCGTCCAGCTTGCTCTTGGCGCCGGTCAGCTCGATCGTGTAGGTCTTCTCGGTCACGTCGATGATGCGGCCGCGGAAGATGTCTGCGGTGCGCTTCATTTCTTCGCGCTCCTTGCCGACCGCCCTCACCTTGATCAGCATGAGCTCGCGCTCGATGTGCTGGCCCTCGGTCAGGTCGACCACCTTCACCACCTCGATCAGGCGGTTCAGGTGCTTGGTGATCTGCTCGATGATGTCGTCCGAGCCCGTGGTCACGATCGTCATGCGCGACAGGGTCGCGTCTTCGGTCGGGGCCACGGTCAGGGTTTCGATGTTGTAGCCGCGCGCGGAGAACAGGCCGACCACGCGCGACAGTGCGCCCGCTTCGTTTTCGAGCAGGACGGAGATGATGTGTCGCATTACAGGTCCTCCGAGCTCAGCAGCATCTCCGACAAGCCTTTACCGGTCTTGACCATGGGCCAGACGTTCTCGCTGCGGTCGGTGATGAAGTTCATGAACACCAGGCGGTCCTTCATGGCGAAGGCGTCGCGCAGGGCGCCCTCGACGTCGCCCGGCTTCTCGATGCGCATGCCGACGTGGCCATAGGCCTCGGCCAGCTTCTCGAAATCCGGCAGGGAATCCATGTACGACTCGGAATAGCGCGAGTTGTAGTCGAGTTCCTGCCACTGGCGCACCATGCCCAGGAAGCGGTTGTTCAGGAGGATGATCTTCGGCGTCAGGTGATACTGCTTGCAGGTCGCGAGTTCCTGGATGTTCATCTGGATCGAACCCTCGCCCGTCACGCAGGCGACGGTCGCGCCAGGATTCGCCATCTGCACGCCCATCGCGTACGGCAGGCCCACGCCCATCGTGCCCAGGCCGCCCGAATTGATCCAGCGGCGCGGCTTGTTGAACGGGTAGTACTGGGCCGCCCACATCTGGTGCTGGCCGACGTCCGAGGTGACGAAGGCGTCGCCGCCGGTCACCTGCCACAGGGTCTCGACGACCGACTGCGGCTTGATGACCTCGCTGGACGGCGCGTATTTCAGGCATTCGCGGCCGCGCCACTCGCCGATCTGCTGCCACCAGGCCTGCAGCGCGGGGGCGTTCGGCCGGGCCCCGCCCGGGGTGGCTTCGGCCGTGTCCAGTTGCGACAGCAGCTCGACCAGCACGTCCTTGACGTTGCCGACGATCGGGATGTCGACCTTCACCCGTTTCGAGATCGACGACGGGTCGATGTCGATGTGGATGATCTTTCTCGGGTTGCTGGCGAAGTGGCGCGGGTTGCCGATCACGCGATCGTCGAAGCGGGCGCCGATGGCGATCAGGACGTCGCAGTGCTGCATCGCCATGTTCGCTTCATAGGTGCCGTGCATGCCCGGCATACCGACGAAGTGGCCGCTGGACGCGCGGTAGGCGCCCAGGCCCATCAGGGTGTTGGTGACCGGAAAGCCGAGCTTGTCGACCAGGCGGTTCAGTTCGTCCGATGCGTTGGCCAGGATCACGCCGCCGCCGGTGTAGATCATCGGGCGCTCGGCTGCCAGCAGCAGTTGCACCGCCTTGCGGATCTGGCCGGCATGGCCCTTGTCGACCGGCTTGTACGAACGCATCTCGATCTCTTTCGGATACGCGTACATCGCCTTCTGCATGCTGACATCCTTGGGGATGTCGACCAGCACCGGGCCCGGACGGCCGGTACGGGCGATGTAGAAAGCCTTCTTGATGGTGCTCGCGAGTTCGCGCACGTCCTTGACCAGGAAGTTGTGCTTGACCACGGGGCGGGTGATTCCGACGGTGTCGCATTCCTGGAAGGCGTCCTGGCCGATCGCGTGGGTCGGCACCTGGCCGGAAATCACGACCATCGGGATCGAGTCCATGTACGCGGTCGACAGGCCGGTGACGGCATTGGTGACGCCCGGACCGGAGGTGACCAGGGCCACGCCGACTTCGTTGGAGCTGCGCGAATAGGCATCGGCCGCGTGCACGGCTGCCTGTTCGTGGCGGACCAGGATGTGCTGGAATTTGTCCTGCTTGAAGATGGCGTCGTAGATATACAGGACGGCACCGCCCGGATAGCCGAACACGTGTTTCACGTTTTCTTCGGCCAGGGAGCGCACCAGTATCTCGGCGCCCGTAATGGGCGCTGTTGCGTCGTTGCTCATGGTGTTACGTTCCTTTCAAGACCCATAGGGAGATTGATCGGATGCTCGTTCCTGACGAGATACGTGTCACGCAACAGTGCTCATGCTTCCCTTCTTTCTGCGGTCACGTCGATCTTTCCGCTCACCGTAGGGAGCGTACGAAACGGCGCTGGGCGCAAACTCGTTTGGCGTGAGTTACTGTGTGCGGAATGCGTGTCTCTCGCGCTTGTGGCACGGGTTGGAGCAAACTGCCTACATGTGAAAGCGCGTCATGCCGCGAGCGACCTTGTGTGCCGGTCGGGCTTGACATAAAGCTTCGGGGTTGCAAAGCGTTCCATACCTTACTGCGTTGCACCATTCTGGTCAAGCGCTAAATCTCGGCTGTCATTTTTGGTGCATCCTCGGGTACACGGCACGCGTCTGGCGGTTTCGGGTGCGGCCCGCCGCAATTTTTGCTAGGATTCGAAAGTTTTCCTTAAAGCCACAGGCAAAGCACCGGTGGCCCCACTTCAATCGCATGGCCACTGACAAAGAACTCAACGACTTCCTCGAGAGTGTCGAGCGGCGCGCCTTCAAGCAGGCGGCGTACGCGGTCCGCAAGGACGAGGCAGCCCTCGACATCGTTCAGGACGCCATGATCAAGCTGGCCGAAAAATACGGCGACAAGCCGGCGGCCGAATTGCCGATGCTGTTCCAGCGCATCCTGCAAACCACCATCCTCGATTACTTCCGGCGCGAGAAAGTGCGCAACACCTGGATCAGCCTTTTCGGAGGCCTCGGCCGGCGGGAAGACGACGACGAGGAGTTTGATATACTGGGTTCTTACGAGGCCGAGGAAGGCACGGCCGCGGCCGAATCGAGTGCGGATCAGGTCGAACGCTCGCAAACCCTGCGCCTGATCGAAGAAGAGATACAAAAGCTCCCGGCGCGTCAACGGGAAGCCTTCCTCATGCGTTACTGGCAGGACATGGACGTGGCCGAAACGGCCGAAGCGATGGGATGCTCCGAGGGCAGCGTGAAAACGCACTGCTCTCGCGCTACGCATGCATTGCAAAAAGCTCTCGAGGCCAAGGGAATTAAATTAATGTTGAAAATGCTGAAAAAGGCAA
>CAJYQM010000081.1 GCA_913777025.1 uncultured Massilia sp.
CTTCCAGGCCCGCGCCAGCGACTACACGCATCTGTTCGACCCGGCCACCAACTTCTTCCGCGGCCGCGACGCCAACGGCCAGTGGGGACAGCCGGCGGCCGAGTTCGACCCGCGCCGCTGGGGCAAGGACTACACCGAGTCGAATGCCTGGAACTTCGCCTTCACCGCCGCGCACGACGCCGAAGGCCTGGCGGCGCTGTATGGGGGCCGCGACAAGCTGGCGGCGCGCCTGGACGCCTTCTTCTCCACGCCGGAAACCGGCACCCGCGAGGTGGCCGGCGGCTACGGCGGCGTGATCCACGAGATGACCGAAGCGCGCGACGTGCGCATGGGGATGTACGCGCACAGCAACCAGATCTCGCACCATATCCCGTGGATGTACGTGTCGGCCGGCCAGCCATGGAAGACCCAGCAGATCTCACGCGAAGTGGTGCGCCGCCTCTACCTCGGCAGCGAGATCGGCCAGGGCTACGCGGGCGACGAGGACAACGGCGAGATGTCGGCCTGGTACACCTTCGCGGCGCTGGGCCTGTACCCGATGCGCATGGGTTCCCCGGAATACGTGATCGGTTCGCCCGCCTTCGAACGCATGGACGTGCACCTCGAGAACGGCCGGACGCTCAGCGTCGTCGCGAAGAACAACGACCCGGAGAACGTCTACGTGCAGTCGCTGAAGGTCAACGGCAAGCCGTGGAACCAGGCCTGGATCCGCCACGCCGACATCGCCGCCGGCGCCACCCTGGAATTCACGATGGGCAGCAAGCCGTCCAACTGGGGCAGCGACGCCAAGGCCCTGCCGGCATCGATGACGGCGGCGGGACGCCAGCCCGTGGGCATGCGCGACCTGTCCGGCCAGGCCACGGTCACGCTGGAAGGCCAGGCGACGCCGTCCGCGCTGGTCGACGACGATGCCGCCACCACGCTGGCGCTGCCGGCAAAGGCCAGCGTCGGCTTTGCCTTCCCGCAAGCGGCGACGGTCGGCTACTACACGATCACCGGCGGCAAGGCCGCGCCGCAGCAACTGGGCTGGACGCTGGAGGGACGCAACGGCAAGGGCGCCTGGACCGTGCTGGACCAGCGCAAGGGCGAGGACTTCGCCTGGGCGCAGCAGCTGCGGCCCTTCGGCGTGGCCAAGCCGGGCGCCTACCGCGAATACCGCCTGCGCTTCGAAAACGGCACCGCGATCGAACTGGCGGAACTGGAGCTGCTCGCGTCGGGTGTGTTTAGTAAAACGCGCTAAAACCTGCCTCGTTTTAGTGCCATTGATTGACGCCGTCGAAAGGCGGCTGCTATAAAACATACTATGAACAGACACGGGTGGATCGCCCTCCCGGTGTCTGAAAACGCAGCGATAAGCGTTTATTAAACTGGATACCAGGAGACCCATCATGCACGCTCCCGAGGTGCAGCCTTGAGCCAGGTGACGCTCCGCCAGATCGCGGGCGCGACCGGGCTGTCCATCGGCACCGTATCGCGCGCGCTGAAGAACCAGGCCGGCATGACCGAGGTGACGCGCAAGACCGTGCGCGACGCCGCGCTGCGGCTGGGCTATGACTTCTCGCAGCTGAAGAAGGGCCGCATCCGCCGCATCGCCTTCCTGCTGCACAGCCAGCACAACACGCTCGCTTCCAGCCCCTTCTATTCGCCCGTGCTGCACGGGGCGGAGGAGGCGTGCCGGCGCGAGGGCATCGCCCTGTCCTTCATCGCGGTCGGCCCCGCCGAGCCGGTGATGGAGCAGATCCGCCTGCACCAGCCCGACGCCATCCTGTGCGCCGGCTTCTTCGAACCCGAAGTGCTGGGCGCGCTGCAGCAGGTCGGCAAGCCGATGGTGCTGGTGGACATGCACCGGCGCGGCTTCGGCTCGATCAACCCGGACAACATGCGCGGCGGCTACCTGGCCACCCAGCACCTGCTGCGCAGCGGCCGCAAGCGCATCGCCATGCTGTCCGGGTCGCTCGCCCACTACAGTATCCAGCAGCGCAACCGCGGCTTTCGCCAGGCGCTGTTCGATGCGCGCGTGCTCGCCGATCCCGAGCTCGAAGTCATCGTGCCGAACATGGGCGAGGGCGACGAGGGTGTGTTCGAAGCCATGCGCACCTTGCTCAGCCTGCCGAAGCGCCCCGATGCGCTCTTTTGCTACAACGACAGCACGGCGCTGGCGGCCATGAAGTACTGCCTGAACGAAGGCCTGAGGATCCCGTACGACCTCGCCATCGTCGGCTTCGACGACATCGCCGCCGCCGCCGCCGCCATTCCCCCGCTCAGTACCGTGCGCGTCGACAAGGAAGCGCTGGGACGCGCCGGCATCGAATCGCTGCTGAACAAATCAGAAGACAACCCCTGTCCAATAACCGTACCAGTCGAGATGATCGTGCGCGAGAGCAGCTACGACGACTGAAAAAACCAACCTGCCCGATATGACCACTCTCCCGAACTTTCGCAGCCCGGCCGTCCTGCTCGACCATGCCCGCCACACCATGGGCTTCTACCACCCGCGCGCGATCGACCCCGCCGGCGGCATGTATCAGTATTTCAAGGACGACGGCACCGTCTACGACACCCACCACCGCCACCTGGTGAGCAGCACCCGCTTCGTGTTCACCTACGCGATGGCTTACCGCCACTTCCAGGACCCGGCCTACCTCGAGGGCCTGCGCCACGCGCTGCGCTTCGTGCGCGAGGCGCATCGCGCCCCGGACGGCGACGGCTACGCCTGGATGCTGGACGACGGCAGGATCGAAGACGGCACCCAGCACGCCTACGGCGAAGCCTTCGTGCTGCTGGCCTACTCGCATGCGACCATGGCCGGCCTGGAAGAAGCGCGCGAGTGGATCGGCGAAGCCTTCGCACTGATGGAAAAGCGCTTCTGGGACCCGCAGGCCGGCCTGTACGCCGACGAAGCCAGCCAGGACTGGAGCGCGCTGTCCAGCTACCGCGGCCAGAACGCCAACATGCACGCCTGCGAAGCGCTGCTGGCGGCCCACCAGGCCACCGGCGAGCGCCGCTA
>CAJYQM010000082.1 GCA_913777025.1 uncultured Massilia sp.
CAGAGCGAGATCAGCAGGCAGTCCTGCTTGCTGCGCCGGCCAAATGCGGCAGCGGTCCGGCGCACGGCTTCATCGACGCCGATGGGCGCGCCCGGGGCTGGCGGAAACACGATGCGCACCAGTGCGATCGCGGCGGACAGGGGCAGCAGACGCAGGCTAAGGGCGGCCACTCGCCTGATGGATGCCGCACCCGGGGCAGAGGCGTCGCCGACGTCCGCGTCGCTGTCGATGATGCCGGCGCGCCGCAACTCGCTGCTGCCCCTTGCCGCGGTCGATGTTCCCAGCAGCAGGCGCAACGCAGCCCGCATCGGGGTGCGGCGATAGTCGGTCGTGCTGACCACCATGTGTCCGGTGCGTGGCCCGATGATGGTGCAGTTGCCGAGTTCAGGGTCATGGATGGGATACCACTGCTGTTTCATGCGCTTTCCGTCGGAAATTAGCTCAGGTTGGGCCACTTGCGCCGCGCCGGCGATCGCGGGAAGGGCACAAGTGGCTCGCTTGACTGGAAGCGGATTAACGCCCGTCGTACTCGTACCACATGTTCGCGGTGTCACGGTTGCCCGTGTTGGAGCCGCCTTTGATCATGGTCGAATCGGCACGCACTTGCAGTTTGGTTTTGAAGAAAAAATTGAGCAGAAATTTCATGTTTCAGTCCTCGATGGTTGAATGAAAAAGGGTCGTTCTCGATACGGTTCTGGCCTTGTCACCTCCATTTGCTTCGAATGTCGCAGTGTAAAAATCGTTGTCATGACGCGTGGGGGCGCCGGCGCGCGCGGGCGGCCGTGATTGGTCAGCCCACCGCAGCACCGCCAGTACGATGCTGAACATCGGATTGCCGGCGTCGATGCCGCCGGTCGCCGCCTCGGCGGTCCGCTGGAAGACGTCGCGGCGCAGGTCCAGTGCGTCGAGCAGGCCGGTGCTGCGGCGAGTGAGCCGGAGGATGTCGTGGCGCGCGGCGATCGCACCGCGGTAGACGATGCCCAGGTGGTCGACCTTGCCCGGACGCCGCCACAGCGCATCCGGAAGATCGGGGCCGAATGCGGCGTGGGCGAAGGACTTCTGGACCGACGCGTCGCCGGGCGGGTCGGCCAGCCACAGGTGCGCCGCCGCGCGCAGCACCTCGCGCGAGACCAGTCCGGACGTGTAATCCATGCCGGCGACGCCGGCGCGCACCATCGCCGTCGGGTGGCAGGGGTCGAACATGCCGGGATGCCAAAGGCCGCCGCAGCCTTCGCCGGATGCCGCGTTCAGGCCTTCTGCGATGGCGTGTGCGCGTTCCTTTACCTGCCGGAACGTGCGCGGCGTCAGCCAACGTGCGAGATCGGCAGGCAAGGCGTACTGGATCGCCTGGCGCGGATGCCAGCGGAACAGCGTGTCGCCGCCGTGGCCGTTCACCAGGATGTGCGCGCCGGCACTGCGCGCCGCATTCGCCGCAGCGGAAAACGCGCCCCACGCGGTCGAGGCCAGGGTCGGCGCGTCGTGCCACGGTACGTCGGACATGGCGGCGAAGGGCAGAAAGCCGTCGTGGGGGATGATGGCGACCGGCCCCGGCGCGTGCGCCAGGACGGCGTCCTGCATGGCGCTCTCACGCGCGAATTCCACGTACGGAAAGCGGCAGGTCACGCCGCCCCGGTAATACGGCGCGATGCGTGCCAGGCAGCGCGCCCGCACGATCGACGAATCGATCCCGCCCGAAAACTCGGACGCCACGGGGCCATGAGCCGCCAGCCGCAGCAGGTGCCGGTCGAGCGCGGCGCGCAGTTCCTCCATGGCCTGCGCCACCGGCGGCACGGCATCGTGGATGCCGTCGAACACGCGATCGATGACGCCGGACCTGAGCACGCGCCCATTCCGGTCCAGCGCCAGGCGTTGCCCCGGCGGCAGCGCCTGCCAACGCCGGTCCAGCGTAATCGGGTGCACCGACAATTCGTAGGGGCCTGACACGATGGTGCGCGCGATGAAATCGGCGAACCCGTCCTGGTCGAGGTGGCGCAGCCGCTCGTCGGATGCGGCCCAGGGGAGCGTGTCGCGGATCGCGAGCCCGTCCGCGCCATGGGCGAAATACAGCGGAAAGAGGTTCTTGTGGCCGGCCACCAGCGTCACCATGCCGCCATCGTGTTCGATGGCGACGATGGCGTAGGCCAGGTCGAGCGTCGCAAACAAACGGACCAGCCCGGCTTCCAGATCCGGCATGTCCACGCAGGCCTGTGCGGCCGCTTCAAGCTGCGCCGTGTGCCGGTCGGTCCACAGCAGCAGATGCCGATAGCGGCCCGCCAGCGTCCCGGGACGGTGGCGGGCGGCGATGGAGGGCCGGGATGACGTCTGATTCACGACGGTCGCCACGGGCTTACTTGCACACGTAGGCCTTGCCGACCCATTCGCTTGTCATGCTGGTGCCCTGCTGGGACCAGACCACGTCGGTGGCGTTCAGCCGGATCGCCTGGTTCATCGCCCTGGCCTTGGCATTCTTGGAACCGATGCTGGCGCTCAGGCCGACGAACACGGCGTCGGAACCCTGGACCGGTCCGGCCAGCTTGCACTGCCTGACGCTGTCTTCATTGACTTCGCGGATGTGGTTCGGTTCGACGGTGGCGCAAGCGGCCAGCGCCGCCAGCATGGGAAAACAGGCGAGGGTACGGAAGATGTCACGCATGATGGTGTTGGAAGAGTTGTTCATGTTGTGAAGGGAAGGGCTCACTGGGCGGTTTGCGTGGCCAGCACATTGCCCTTGGCGTCAGCCAGTTCGATCTTGAGGATCTGCGCCTGCACCACCTTGTTGCTGACGTCGGCTTCCTGCACGTAGCCGTAGATGCTCAGGCGCATTGCCTGGTACTTGCTGCGCAATCCCTCGATCAGGCGCGCCTTGTCCTCTTCGGGAACGCTGAGGTAGCGGAAACTCGCCCCGTTGTTGAAACCGATCTTGTAGTTGCTGTTGTCGTTGAAATAGCGGTACGAACCTTTTTCCCAGACGGACGAATCGAGCGGGAAGCCCTTTTTCTCGAAATCGTATTTCCCCACCGGGTCGCCAATCTCGAGCTTGACATAGCGCTGTTGCGCGGCCTGGGCGACGTTGGTGTCGATCTTCACTTTCAGCGCCTTCAGCAAATCGTTCTTCTTGAACTCGTCCGATGTGCTCATGTATTCGCGCGAGTAGTTGCCCGCAACTTCGTTGTAGTCGATCGGCATGCCGGCGTTGGCCAGGTAAGCGAACATGATCTGGTTGCCGCTGTCGACGTCGACGTAGGCGCTGGCCGGCGTGTTCGGGTCGCCTTTGGGCAGGTTGGCGCGCGCCTGCGCCTTGACCTGTTCAGCCGCGA
>CAJYQM010000083.1 GCA_913777025.1 uncultured Massilia sp.
ATGCGACCTTCATGGCCAAGCCGATGGCGGGCGAGCCCGGCTCGGCGATGCACGTGCACCAGAGCGTGGTCGACGGGGAGACCGGCAAGAACATCTTCAGCGACGCCGAAGGCGCGCCGTCCGACCTGTTCCGCTGGTACATCGGCGGCCTGCAGAAATACATGGCGCCGGCGATGGCGATCGTCGCGCCCTACGTGAACTCCTATCGCCGCATCGTGCGCCACACGGCCGCGCCGATCAACCTGCAGTGGGGCGTGGACAACCGCACCGTCGGCCTGCGCGTGCCGGTGTCGGGCTCGCAGGACCGGCGCGTCGAGAACCGCGTGATCGGCGCCGACGCCAACCCGTACCTGGCGCTGGCCGTGACCCTGGCCTGCGGCTACCTCGGCATGCAGGAACGCCTGGAGCCGACCCCGATGGTCGAGGGCAGCGCCTATAAAATGCAGGTCGAGCTGCCGCAGGGCCTGTCCGAGGCGCTGACGCTGCTGCGCCGCGAAGACCGCCTGCGCGACATCCTGGGCGAGCGCTTCATCGACGTCTATTCCGCGGTCAAGGAACTCGAGCACCAGGAATTCATGACCGTCATCAGCCCGTGGGAACGGGAACACCTCCTGCTGCACGTATGATTGGTGGGACCGCGATAAACCTACTGCGCGTCGGATTTTCGTCCTGCGATGCTCGCCGTACCGTAAGTACGGCTGCGCTTCTCGAACGAAACTCCTTCCGCTCGCTACGGTTTCTCGCGGCCCTGATACGCACGAAAATGGGAGTCGATTATGGCAACCGATATTGTGGCAGCAGGCGTGCTCGCGCCGGTCCGGGAGGTGGATACTCCCGGCGCTGAAACCCTGGAATTGCAGCGGCTCGACGCCGCGCATTACCTGCATCCCTTCACCGACCATGGCGCGCTGCGCGGCAGCGGCCCGCGCATCATGGTGCGCGGGGAGGGCATCTACCTGTGGGACTCGGAAGGCCGGCGCGTCATCGACGGCATGTCCGGCCTGTGGTGCGTCAACGTGGGCTACGGCCGCGCCGGCATCACCGATGCGGTGGCCCAGCAGATGCAGCAGCTGCCCTTCTATAACAGCTTCTTCAACACCACCAACGTGCCGGCGGTGCGGCTGGCGGCGCGCCTGGCGGAACTGGCGCCCGAGCGCGTCGAGCACGTGTTCTTCACCAGCTCCGGCTCGGAAGCCAACGACACCGCGGTGCGCATGGTGTGGCGCTACTGGCAGATCATGGGCCAGCCGCGGCGCCAGGCCATCATCAGCCGCCGCAACGCCTACCACGGCAGCACCATCGCCGGGGCCTCGCTGGGCGGCATGGCCGGTATGCACGCGCAGGGCGCGCTGCCGATCCCGGGTTTTCACCACATCGAACAGCCGCACTTCGCGGAACTCGGGCGTGGCATGAGCGAGGCCCAGTTCGGGCTCGTCGCGGCGCGCTGGCTGGAAGAAAAGATACTGGAACTTGGGCCGGAAAACGTTGCCGCCTTCATCGGCGAGCCGGTGCAGGGCGCGGGTGGCGTGATCATTCCGCCGGCCACCTACTGGCCCGAGATCCAGCGCATCTGCGACCGCTACGGCATCCTGCTGGTGTCCGACGAGGTGATCTGCGGCTTCGGCCGCCTGGGCGCGTGGTTCGGCTGCGAGCTGATGGGCATCCGGCCCGACCTCATCCCCTTTGCCAAGGGCGTCACCTCAGGCTACGTGCCGCTGGGCGGCGTGCTGGTCGGCAGCCGGGTGGCGGACGCGCTGATCGAGCGCGGCGGCGACTTCAACCACGGCTTTACGTATTCCGGCCATCCGGTGGCCTGCGCCGCGGCGCTGGAGAACATCCGCATCCTGGTCGAGGAAAAGCTGGTCGAGCGGGTGGCGCAGGAAACCGGGCCCTACCTCAAAGCCGCGTTCGGGGCGCTGGCGGCGCATCCGCTGGTCGGCCATGCCGAGAGCCTGGGCATGGCGGCCGGGCTGAACCTGGTGCGGCGCAAGGGGGCCACGGTGCACGATTGCGTCGCCTTCCCGCGCGAGCTGGCAGTGGGGATGGTGTGCCGCGCGCACATGTTCGGCAACGGCGTGATCATGCGCGCGGTGGGGGACAGGATGATCGTGGCGCCGCCGCTGGTGATGAGCTGCGTGCAGATCGACGAGATGGTGGCGCGGATCCACTACTGTCTCGACCTGACGCTGGACGACGTGAGGCGGCGCGGATGGTTAGGTGAATGATGCATTGCGAGTAGGGTGGACGGCGAAGCCGTCCACGCGTTCAAGCGGAGCATGACAAGTCGTCCCTCCGATTGCATGCCTGGCATATCGCCTGCTAGCTACCGCCGCGTGGACGGCGCATGAGTCCAGATAGATCAACCCGCAGCGGTCGAGCCGTCTACCCTACCCGCCGTCTTGTGCGGCTCATGCCGGTTTTTCAACACCTGCGGCAGCAGCGAGCCCACGATCATTCCGGCAAAGGCCGCCAGCAGGCCCGCCAGCTGGCCCGGGAAGGCTTCGCCCAGCGAGGTGATCTGCGGGAAGAACAGGATCCAGGTCGCGATGCCGAACACCAGCGACAGCACCGCGCCCTGCGTGGTGGCGCGCTTCCAGTACAGGCCCATCACCAGCGGCACGAAGGCGCCCACCAGCGTGACCTGGTAGGCCGAGGACACCAGTTCGTAGATCGAGGTGCCCTTCATCGCGACCGCGTAGGCCAGCACCAGCGCCGCGAACACGACGATGGTCACGCGCATGGCCAGCAGCTGCTGGCGGTCGCTCATGCCCGGGCGCAGGTTTTTCAGGATGTTCTCGGTGAAGCTGGTCGACGGCGCCAGCAGCGTCGCCGAGGAGGTGCTCTTGATGGCCGACAGCAGGGCGCCGAAGAACAGGATCTGCATGACCAGCGGCATGCGCGTCATGACGAAGGTCGGCAGCACGCGCTGGTAGTCGCTCTTGGCCAGGTCCATCGCCTCGTTGCCCATCACGATCACGGCGCAGGCCACGATGAACATCGGCACGAAGGCGAACAGGATGTAGCTGGCGCCGCCGATCACGGCGCCGGTGCGCGCGGTGGGCGCATCCTTGGCCGACATCACGCGCTGGTACACGTCCTGCTGCGGGATCGAGCCCAGCATCATGGTGATGGCCGCGCCGATGAAGAACACGACGTCGGTGAATTTCGCCTGCGGCAGAAAGTTCCACAGGTCCTTTTGCTGGATCATGTGCAGCACGTTGTCGGTGCCGCCGGCCAGTTGCGACGAGAACACGGCGATGATGGACATGCCCACCACCAGCACGATCATCTGGATGAAGTCGGTGATCGCCACCGCCAGGAAGCCGCCGACCACGACGTAGATCAGCACCGCCAGCGTGCCGACGATCATGCCTGCGGTTTCCGACATGGCGCCACCGGTCAGCACCGAGAACACCAGGCCCAGCGCCGTGATCTGCGCCGCCACCCAGCCCAGGTAGGACAGGATGATCGCAACCGAGCAGAACACTTCGATGCCCTTGCCGTAACGCGCGCGGTAGTAGTCGCCGATGGTCAGCAAATTGAGTTTGTACAGGCGCGCCGCGAAGAACAGGCCGACCAGGATCAGGCAGGTGCCGGCGCCGAACGGGTCTTCCACCAGGCCGTTCAGGCCGCCCTGCACGAAGCGGGCGGGAATGCCCATCACGGTCTCGGCGCCGAACCAGGTGGCGAAGGTGGTGGTGATCACCATGATCAGCGGCAGGCTGCGGCCGGCCACGGCAAAGTCGGCCGTGTTCTTGATCCGGGTGCCGGCCCAGACGCCCAGGCCGAGGGTGCCGAGCAGGTAGAGCACGACAGACGTAATCAGAATGGTGTTCATTGGGTGTGTGCTCCGGCAGCGGGGAGGAGAATTCGGAGGAATTCTGGCTGGAAAAATTCGCGATTATAGCGGCAGAAATCGGCATCTGGATCGATTTTATTTGCCAGTATCGCCCGGACAACGTGATTGCACATCGAAGAGACGCCTTGCGCATGGCATCCTGGCATGAACGGTCCAAAACGGTGCAGATCGAGGCCGGCCACCCGGCCGAGGGCCTGGATACGAATCTAGATCGACATCTCCCGCAACACTTTCGAAGCCTCCCGGCTCGCCGTCAGGCTGGTCCCGTCGCGCATCTGGATCAGCAGCTGCGACTGGTCGTCGGCCTTCATCGAGTCGACGAAATCCAGGTTCACCAGCGCCGAGCGGTGGATCCGGATGAAGCGCGCCGGATCCAGCTGCGCTTCCAGCTCCGAGATGCCGATGCGCACCAGGAAGGTCTGGCCGCGCGCGGCGATTGCCGTGTACTTGGAATCCGCCTTCAGGTATTCGATCTCGTTCAGCGACAGCGGAAAGATGCGGCCGCGGTCGCGCACCAGGATGCGCTCGATCCGGCCGGGCGCGCGGTCGATGGCACGGGCCAGCGCTGCGCCGACGACGTCGGGGGCCGGGTGCGCCGGCTCCAGCAGGCGCGCCACCGCGGCGTCGAAGCGCGCGCGCGTAAAAGGTTTGAGCAGATAGTCGACGGCGTGCAGCTCGAAGGCCGTCACCGCGTACTGGTCGTAGGCGGTGGTGAAGACGATGGCCGGGGCGCAGCGCAGGCGTTTGAGGACTTCCAGCCCGGTCATCTCGGGCATCTGGATATCCATGAAGACCGCGTCGGGTTGCAGCTGGTTGATCTGTGCCAGGGCGCTGGCGCCGTCGGCCGCCTCGCCGACGAGGCGCAGCCCGGCATGGGCATAGATGGCGTCGCGCAGCACCTCGCGCGCCAGCGGTTCGTCTTCGGCGATGAATACGGTCTTGATGTCCATGGTCTTCCTCGGTTCAGGCGGGGACGAGCGGGATCGACATCGTCACCACGAAGCCGGCGCCCGGCGCGGTGTCGATGGCCAACCCGCCACGCGGGCCATATTCCAGCTGCAGGCGCCGTTCGACGGTACGGATGCCCAGGCCGTTCGACCGGCGCACGGCGGCCGGGTCGGCGCCCGGGCCGTCGTCGCCCACGCTCAAGGCCAGCACCTTGCCGTCGTCCTCGATCCGGGTGCGGATGTGCAGCGTCCCGGGCCGGCTGTGCGGATTGAAGGCGTGCTTGATGCTGTTCTCCACCAGCGGCTGCAGCGACAGCGCCGGCAAGGGATGGCCGGCGGCGGCGTCGTCGAGTTCCCATATGACGCTCAGGCGCGAGCCCAGGCGCAGGCTTTCCAGTTCCAGGTAATCGCGCGTGAAACGCAGTTCCTCGTCCAGCGTCACGCGGTCCTTGCCGCTCGTTTCGCCGCTGTTTCTCTCGACATTGAGCACGTAGCGCAGCATGTCCGAGAACTGGAACAGCGCGGTCTCGGCGGCGTCCGGGTTCTTGCGCGTCAGGGCGATGATCGAGTGCAGGGTGTTGAACAGGAAGTGCGGATTCAGCTTGCTGCGCAGCGCGTCGAGTTCGGAGGCGACCAGCAGGGTCCGGGCCTGCTCGATCGCGGCGGCCTGGCGCCGGGCGGCGTGGCTCATGCGCACGGCCTGGAAGATGCCGGCGATGACCACGTAGGTCATCAGGCAGTACAGCGTGGGCCAGACATACCTGTTGAAGGGCAGGGACGGGCCGAACATCAGCGCCAGCAGCAGGTAGGACAGCGAAGCATAGGCCAGGGCGCCGGCCGCATGGGCCATGAAGACGGCCAGCGGCGGCAGGCGCCTGCGTTCCAGCCACCCGCCCAGCGGCCAGACCAGCGCCAGGATCACGGCCTGGGGCGCGCTCCACAGCAGGTCCGTGGCCGAATGCCAGTCGAAATGGCCATGGCGCAGGTTCTCGAGTTGCATCGTGAACGTGAGCAAGACCAGGTAGAGGGCCCAGCCCGAGACGTAGAAACGCCACATGCGCGCGGTCGGAATGTCATGGTCGTGTTTGGGTTTCATTTTGGCAAGTATGCCGCAGAACCCGTCCCGGATCGACCTCGATGACGCCAATTGCGGGATTCGTGCAACGAAGCGCCGGAAACGAGCGGCGCGCGCCGGCCAGAAGCACGGTGCTATAGTGGGCCGACCGAAGCAAGCCCCGTCGGGAGCACGATGAGCGCCGCGATACGCGAGACCACGAGCGACACCATGCGCGAGTTCTTGCGCGAACACAATATCCACGAGATCGAGTGCGTCATCGCCGACATGACCGGCATCGCGCGCGGCAAGATCCTGCCGAAAGACTTGTTCCTGTCGGGCGAGCACATGCGCCTGCCCAAGAGCGTGCTGTTGAACACCGTCCACGGCGACCAGCCCAACAACACGCCCTACGTCGGCTCGATCGACCCGGACATGGTCTGCGTGCCGGACGAGGCGACCCTGCGCGTCGTGCCCTGGGCCACCGAGCGGGTGGCGCTGGTGATCCACGATTGCCGCAACTTCGACGGCAGCCCCGTCGAGCTGGCGCCGCGCTCGGTGCTGCGGCGCGTGCTCGGCAAGTATGCGCAGCGCGGCTGGACGCCGGTGGTGGCACCCGAGATGGAGTTCTACCTGGTCGCGCGCAACACCAACCCGCACGAACCCTTGACGCCGCCGATGGGCCGCAGCGGCTTCATGGAGCAGGGGCGGCAATCGTATTCGATCGATGCCGTGAATGCCTTCGACCCCTTCTTCCTGGAATTGACGGCGTTCTGCAAGCAGCACGAACTGGGCGTCGAGACCCTGATCCACGAAGCCGGCGCCGGCCAGATGGAAATCAATTTCGCCCACGGCGATGCGCTGGAACTGGCCGACCGCGTGTTCCTGTTCAAGCGCGCCGTGCGCGAGACGGCGCTGCGCCACGGCATTTTCGCCACCTTCATGGCCAAGCCGATGGAAACCGAGCCCGGCAGCGCGATGCACGTGCACCAGAGCGTGGTCGATGCCGACGGCCGCAACATCTTCTCGAACGCGGACGGCAGCGAGAGCGAACTGTTCAAGCGCTTCATCGGCGGGCTCGAAAAATACGTGCCGCCGGCCACCCTGTTATTCGCGCCGCATGTCAATTCCTTCCGCCGCCTGTCGCGCTTCCAGTCGGCGCCGACGAATGTGCACTGGGGCTACGACAACCGCACCTGCGGCATCCGCATCCCGAATTCGGGCCCGGGCAGCCGGCGCGTGGAGAACCGGGTCCCGGGCGTCGACGTGAATCCCTACCTGGCGATGGCGGCGACGCTGGCCTGCGGCTGGCTGGGCATGGTCGAAGGCTTGCAGCCGTCCAGCCCGACGTCCGATAGCGCCGAGCACATCCACGGCGACCTGCCGCGCAACCTCGAAGACGCGATCTTCCAGCTGCGCGCCTGCCGGGCCCTGGCCGGGATGCTGGGACCGCTCTTCGTCGAAGCCTTTTGCGAAGTCAAGGAACTGGAATTCGCAACCTTTTCGAGGGTGATCAGTTCATGGGAGCGTGAGCACCTGATGCTGCTCGTGTGAGCACCGAGTTCTGCTCATATGAGCGTGCTCAGGGCACCCCGTTGCGGCCGTGGTCGCGAAAACCGGGGCGCCCGTCCAGGCGATCGGCATAGGCCCGCACCGCGGGGTAATCGGGCCGCGTCATCGGCGTCATCATCCAGCGGTTGACCGACAGGCCGAGCACCACGTCCGCGAGCGTGAATCGTTCGCCGGTCACCCAGGGGCCGCCGGCCGCCAGCTGGCGCTCCAGGATGCCGATGTGCCGGTTCCAGCTGGCGATGCCCGCTTCGATCTGGTCCGGGTCGCGGTGCGCCGGGCTGCCGCGCACCAGGCTCATGAAGGCATAGCGCCAGGAATTGTTCAGTTCGGTGGCCTGCCAGTCCATCCATTGCCCGACGCGGGCGCGCGCCTGCGCCTCGAGCGGCAGCAGAGCCTGCCCGGCCGTCCTGTCGCACAGGTAGCGGCAGATGGTGTTCGACTCCCACAACACGAAACCGTCGTCGACGATGACCGGCACCATCGCGTTCGGATTCAGCATGCCGATGTCGGCGCCCGCCTCCTCGCGCACGTAGTCGATGCCCAGTTCGGCGCAGGTCCACAGCACCTTGCGCACGTTGATCGAGGTGGCCTTGCCCAGGATGGTCAGCATGAAGACTCCAGTCGGGGAATGCACCCATCTTAACGTCGAGTTGCCACATAGTGAACATGCACGCATGTTTGTGCGGGTTATTGCATGTTCGTGCATAAGCAGGTAGAGTCCGGCATCAGGAGGAACCGAATATGCAACTGGCCGAAGAACGGCGGCAACACATCGTGGACATGGTACAGGCGCAGGGCAAGGTGCTGGCGGCCGAGCTGGCGCAGCGCTTCCACACCTCGGAAGACACGATCCGGCGCGACCTGCGCGACCTGGACGCGGCTGGCCTGCTGCGCCGCGTCCACGGCGGCGCGATGCGGCGCGGTGGCGCGGAGCCGAGTTTTGGCGCGCGCCAGGATGCCGATGCGGCGCGCAAGCATTTGCTGGCGCAGGCGCTGGTGGACTGCGTGCGTCCCGGCGATACGGTACTGGTCGACGCCGGCACCACCAACCTGGCCTTTGCGCATGCGCTGCCGGACGGCCTGGCCGCCGGCGTCGTCACCAACAGCCCGCAGATCGCGCTGGCGCTGGGCGAATTGCGCCAGACCCGTGTGATGCTGCTGGGCGGCGTCTACGTGGCCCATGCCGGCGCCGTGATGGGCGCGCACACGCTGGCCGAGGTCAAGCGCCTGCGCGCCGACCTGGCGATCGTCGGCGTGTGCAGCGTCGAAGCCGGGCGCGGCCTGGGCGCCAGCGACGCCGAGGAAGCCGCGCTGAAGGCCGCGATGCTGGCGGCGGGAGGGCGGCGCGCGGTGGCCGCGCTCAACGAACGCCTGGGGACGGCGGCGCCTTTCCTGATCGCGCCGCTCGACCGCATCGACCAGCTGGTGCTGGAAGCCGATTGCGCGCCCGCCGTGCTGGCGCGCCTGCGCCAGAGCGAACGCGCGCTCGACATCAAACTTGCCGCGAAGGGGCGCCCATGAAACCGATCGAACATCTCCAGCCGGCGCAAAGCGTGGCCGCCGCGCGCTGGGCCATCTCCGCCATCTTCCTGCTCAACGGTGCCGGCATCGGCCTGTGGGCGGCGCATGTGCCGACCGTGCAGGCGCGCGCCGGCATCGACACCGGCACGCTGGGCTTCCTGCTGCTCACCATCGCCGGCGGCGCGATCGCCGCCATGCCGCTGTCCGGCTGGCTGTCCGGGCGCTGGGGCACGCGCGCGGTGACGCTGGCCAGCGCCCTGGCCTTCGCGCTGACCAGCGCGCTGCTGATGAACATGGGCGAGCTGCTGCCGCTGTTCCTGGCCGCCTTTGCCTTCGGCGCCAGCAACGGCATGCTGGACGTGTGCATGAACGCCAACGCGGCCGAGGTCGAGGCGGCGCGCGGCGTGCCGACCATGTCGTCGTTCCACGGCTTCTTCAGCCTGGGCGGCCTGGTCGGCGCGGCGATCGGCGGCCTCCTGATCGGCGCCGGCTGGGGCGATGGCCGCGGCGCGCTGGCGGCCGGGATCGTCGTCGCGCTGGCGGTGCTGCTGTGCGCGCGCTTCGTCCTCGCGGTGCCGCCCGCGCCGCACGGCAGCCACTTTGCGCTGCCGCGCGGACCGGCGCTGTTCCTCGGCCTGCTCGGGCTGCTGTGCTTCGCGGTGGAGGGCGCGCTGGTCGACTGGAGCGCCCTGTTGCTGACCGAGCGCACCGCGGCCGATCCGGCATCGGCGGCACTGGGGTATTCGGCGTTTTCGGTGGCGATGGCGGGCTGCCGCTTCCTCGGCGACCGCCTGGTGCAGCGCTTCGGCGCGCGGCGCATCATGGTGCTGGGCGGCCTGGGCATGTCGTGTGGCCTGATGCTGGCGGTGCTGAGCACCCACTTCATCCTGTCGGCGCTGGGCTTCGCGCTGATCGGGCTGTCCGCCGCGAACGTGGTGCCGGTGATCTTCGCGGCGGCGGCGCGCATTCCCGGCATGTCGGCCGGCGGGGGCCTCGCGACCGTGGCGACGCTGGGCTATGCCGGCCTGTTGATGGCGCCGCCGCTCCTGGGATCGATCGCGGCGCACACCAATATCGCGGTGGCGCTCGGGATCCTGTCGCTGTCGGGCCTCGTGATCGCGGCGGGCGCGCGCGTCGTGCAGCCGGTCAAATGAGGTATTCGCGCAAGACGGTGTAGCTGCCGCCCGCCGATTCGACCAGCACGTAGCGGTCGATGTGCCAGTCGATGGGCGGCCCGTCCTGCGGCAGGCCGGCGCCGGCCGCGCGCCGCGCCATGGTCACGTGCGGACGGTATTGCCGCGCTTCGGGCTGCAGGCCGAGCTTGATCAGGGCTTGCGACAGCTGCGCATGCAGGTCGAGCAGGGCGGGTGGCTGGGCGGAAGGCTCCAGCACCGCCACGCCGTTGTGCCAGACCGCCGCGCGGCCGAACTGCAGGGAGAAGGGCGTGAACGGCACCTGGAAGCCGTCCAGCAGTTCGGGCAGGCGTTGGCTCGGCTGGGCACCGAGGAAGTGCAGGGTCACGTGCAGCTTGTCGCCGTGGACCGGGGCGGCGCCACGCGGCCAGGTCCAGGCGTCGCGCCACATCCGCAATTGATGGCGTACGTCCGGATCCGGCCACAGGGCCAGGAACAGACGGGTGGTTTCAGGTTTCGACGCCATCACGCACCCTTTCGAAAGTCAGAAGCAGTGTTCCGGCGCCGGGAAGCTGCCGTCCTTGACCGCGCCGACGTAAGCTTGAATCGCCGCGTCGATGCTGGTCTGGCCTTCCATGAAGTTCTTCACGAAGCGCGCCTTGCGGCCCGGGAAGACGCCCAGCAAATCGTGCATGACCAGCACTTGCCCCGAGCAGTCGGGACCCGCGCCGATGCCGATGGTCGGCACCTGCAGCATGTCGGTCACTTCCTTGCCCAGCGCGGCCGGCACGGCTTCCAGCAGCACGATGGCGGCGCCGGCGTCCTGCAGGGCCTGGGCGTCGCGCTTGAGCTGCTCGGCGCCTTCATTGGTCTTGCCTTGCACCTTGTAGCCGCCCAGCTGGTGCACGAACTGCGGGGTCAGGCCGATGTGGGCGCACACCGGGATGCCGCGCTCGACCAGGAAGCGGACCGTATCGGCCAGCCAGGCGCCGCCTTCGATCTTGATCATCTGGGCGCCGGCGCGCATCAGGGTCGCGCAGCTGTCGTAGGCCTGCTCCCTGGTGCCGTAGCTGCCGAAGGGCAGGTCGGCCAGCACCAGCGCGTTCCTGGTGCCGCGCTTGACGGAAGCGGTGTGGTAGGCGACGTCGGCCACCGTCACCGGCAGCGTCGAATCGTAGCCGGCGCAGACCATGCCGAGCGAATCGCCGATCAGCAGGATCTCGACGCCGCAGCGGTCCATCAGGGACGCGAAGCTGGCGTCGTAGCAGGTGAGCATGGCGATTTTCTGGCCGGCCGCGCGCATCGCGCGCAGCGATGGCATGGTCACGGCCTTCTGGACGGGTTGCGCCGGCACGGGTGCTGGTGCCTCAGGCGCCGCCATGTCCTTGCCCTGCAAGTATCCGCTCATATGTAGTTCCTTTGTAAATCATGAAAAAGCCGCCGGGAGCCGGCTCGCCGACGGCGTAGTGTAATGCCAGGACAGGATTCCTGCCCGCGGGTATCCAGCCATGATAACCTTGTTGAACAAGTTTATTAAGGTCAACACCTGCACCCCAAGCATGCGTACAAGCGAAAAGATCGAGTGGTCGGATTTCATGAAGGTCGAGCTCCGTGTCGGCCGCATCCTTGCCGTCGAAGCGTTTCCCGAAGCGAGAAAGCCCGCCTACAAATTGCAGATCGATTTCGGCGGCGAGATCGGCATCCGCAAGTCGAGCGCCCAGATCACGGCGCTGTACACGCCGGAAACGCTGGTCGGCAAGCAGGTCGTGGCCGTCGTCAACTTCCCGGACAAACAGATCGGCCGCTTCATGTCCGAGTGCCTGGTGACGGGCTTCCACGACGCCGCCGGCAACGTCAGCCTGTGCGTGCCCGAGCACGAGGTCCCGCTCGGCACGCGGCTGTTGTAAACGCTGCCTTCAGCGCGCCAGGCCCAGGGTATCGACCAGCTGGGCGTGGTAGCGCGCGATGAATGCCTTCCCCTCCGACGGGGAGAACAGGTAAAGCCGCATCAGCCCTTCGAACACAAGCGAGAGCCGTTCGGCGACCTGTTCGGGATCGAGGCCGGCGCCGACCTGCCCCTTTTCCTGGGCCGCCCGGATCCCGCCGTGCACGGCCGCGAGCAAGTCCGATTCCGAGCTGCGCAGGAGTGCCGCGACCTGCGGATTGCGCGCCCCTTCGCTGGCGATCTCGGCGCGCAGGACGGCAATCGCGTGGCCCTGCGGCGTCAGGAAGATGTCACCCAGGATCGCCTCGATCGCGGTCCGGCTGAAATCGGTGTTCCAGAAGCGCGCGATCAGGCCGTGATGGCGTTCCAGGTCGACTTCGATCAATGCCGCGATGAGCGCTTCTTTGCTCGGGAAGTACTGGTAGATGTTGGCCACGCTGACGCCCGCGGCGGCGCCGATCTCCGCAATGGACGACGCATGGAAGCCCCGTTGCACGAAGCAGCCGCGGGCGCCGTCGAGGATCTGCGCCATGCGTTCTTCACGGGCCTGTTCGTTCACGGGGCGGCCGCGCGCGGCCTTGGGTGCGCTATTTTTCATGGTCGAATTATATAAGGCGCGCGCATGCCTCAGGTGCTCAAGCCAGGGCCGGCTCGAGCGCCGCGTAGACCTTCATTTCCTGGAACTGCTCGATCGCGCGCGGACCGCACAGCACGCCGATGCCGCTCTGCTTGAAGCCGCTCTGCTCGAAATGCTCGGACATCACGCCCCAGCAGTTCATCCAGATATGGCCGGCCTGGATCGCCTTGCCGACCCGGCGGCAGCGCGCCATGTCGCTGGAAAAGACCGAGGCCGCGAGGCCGAATTCGGTGGCGTTGGCGCGCCGGACGGCATCCAGCTCGTCCTCGAAGATCTCGAAGGTCTGCACCGGGCCGAAGACTTCGTTCTGCACCACGAAGGCGTCCAGGTCCTGCACCTCGATCAGGCTGGGGCGGTAGAAGGCGCCGGCGGCCAGCGGACCTTCGGTGACCGGGCCGCCGCGCACCAGGATGTCGGCGTAGCAGGCCGCATCGGCCACCACGGCGTCCACACGCCTGACGCTGGCGCCATCGATCAGGGGGCCGAGCTGGGCATCCGGGTCGTCGCTTTCGCCCAGCCGCACCTTCGAATAGGCCTCGACGAGCGCAGCGCGCAGCGCATCGGCGATGCCGCGCTGGACCAGCACGCGCGAACCGGTGCAGCAGAACTGTCCGTTCATCACCACCAGCGCGGTCACGATCTGCGGAACCACCATGTCCAGGTCGGCGTCGTCGAAGACCACCAGCGGCGCCTTGCCGCCCAGTTCCAGGTTCAGGCGCTTGAGCGTCTTCGCGCCATTCGCGGCGATGACGCGGCCCACCCTGGTGCTGCCGGTGTAGCTGATCATGTTCACGTCCGGCGAATCGACCAGCATCGCCGCGGCGATGCTGCCGCTCTCGGTCACGACGTTCAGCACCCCCGGCGGCAGCGCGCCGGTGGCGGCAACCGCTTCGGCGAACAAGGTATTGGTCAGCGCGGTCTGGTGCGGCAGTTTGAGGACCACCGTGCAGCCGGCCGCCAGCGCCGGGGCGAGGGCGCGGACCGACAGCACGATGGGCGAGTTCCACGGCGAGATCACGCCCACCACGCCGACCGGCTCGGGGTCGGACACGAAATGCATGCCGGGCGCGGCTTCGAGCGCGCGGCCGCCGGTCTGCAGCAGGGCGGTCGCGGCGGCGTAGCGCAGCCAGTCCACCGTGACCGCCAGTTCCCACTGCGTCTGCGCCAGCAGCTTGCCGCCTTCGCGGGCCAGCATCAGCGCCATCGTGTCGACGCGCTTGGCGAGTTCGCCGGCCAGTTCGAGCAGGGCGCGCGAACGGTGGTTGCGGTCTTTCGCCCAGCCGGTGGTATCGAATGCGGTACGGGCCGCGTTGATAGCCTGGCGCGCTTCGTCCTGGCCGATGTCCAGGTAGCTGCCGAGCGGTTTGCCGTTGGATGGGCTGATGGCTTCCCTGAGCGTGCCGCCGGCGTGCCAGGCACCATCGATCCAGTTTTGTGCCGGTTCCTTCATGTTCGAGCGGTCCATGTCGTTCTCCTTGAAAAATGGTTGGCCGGGCCTGCCCCGCCCATGAAAGGCCGCGGAAGCGGCGCCGGCATGAATATAAGAGTAAACGTTCATTCATATAAATGCAAAGCATTTTTTCTAGCCGGATGCGGCAGACAGTACAATGCCTTACCCCAACTCAGGCCGTCCCGATGCTCCAGCTTCCCCTCTCTCCCGCCGTCGTGTTACCGATCGCCCTGCTGTCCACCGCCGGCGTGCTTGTCCGGCCATTCCGCGTCGCGGAAGCCTGGTGGGCCGTGCTGGGTGCGCTGCTCCTGCTGCTCACCGGGCAGGTGGGGCTGGCCGAGCTTGGGCGCGCGGTGGGGCAGGGCACGGACGTGTACCTGTTCCTGGTCGGGATGATGCTGGTGGCCGAGATGGCGCGCATCACGGGCCTGTTCGACTGGATCGCGGCGCACGCGGTGGGCTGGGCCAGGGGCTCCGCCAGCCGGCTGTTCTGCATCGTGTACGGGGTCGGCATCGTCGTCACCACTTTCATGTCCAACGATGCGACGGCGGTCGTGCTGACGCCCGCGGTGCTGGCGGCCGCGCGCGCGGCCAAGCTCGAACGGCCCTTGCCGCACCTGTTCGCCTGCGCCTTGATCGCCAATGCCGCGAGCTTCGTCCTGCCCGTCTCGAATCCCGCCAACCTGGTGGTGTACGCCAGCCGGATGCCGGCGCTGCTGGAGTGGTTCAGGTTGTTCCTGCTGCCTTCGGCCATCGCCATTGCGGTCACCTTCGCGGCCCTGTACTGGACCCAGCGCAGCGACCTGCAACAGCGCCTGGGCGCCGCCGCCGAGGTCCCGCCGCTGTCGCGCGACGCGAAGATCGTGGCGTTCGGGATCGTGTTGATGGCGGTGCTGCTGCTGGTGGCCTCGAGCCGCGGGATCGACCTGGGCTGGCCCAGCTTCGTGGCGGGCCTGGCCACCTTCGCGCTCGTGTTCCTGCGCGCGCGCCCGGCTGCGCTGCGCGCGGCGCGCGAGATGTCGTGGTCGGTCCTGCCACTGGTCGGGGGCTTGTTCGTGCTGGTGGCGGCGCTGTCCAAGATCGGCGTGGCCGACGCGCTGGCGCGCATGCTGGAACAGCTGCACGCCACGGCGCCGCAGTGGAGCCCCTGGGCGGCCGGGATTGCGACGGCGCTGGTCGCGAACATCGCGAACAACCTGCCCGCCGGGCTGATCGCCGGTGCGACCATGGCGGCGAGCCACGCCGCGCCGGAAGTCACCGCCGCGACCCTCATCGGCATCAACCTCGGCCCCAACCTGTCGGTCACCGGCTCGCTGGCGACCGTCCTCTGGCTCACCGTGCTGCGGCGCGAAGGGATCGAAGTCGGTTTCCTGCAGTTCCTGAAGGTCGGCGCGATCGTGATGCCGCTGGCCCTGCTGCCCTGCCTCTACGCCGTCACGCTCGGCTGAATCAGCGCAGGCGCTCGATGGCTTGCCCGGCCACGCCGGGCAGCAGGTCCGCCACGCGGCCGCGGCCCGGGATCGACAGTCCGGGCGCCAGCTCGGCCAGCGGGGCCAGCACGAAGGCGCGTTCGTGCAGGCGCGGATGCGGCACGCTCAGTGCCGGCGCATCGTCGATGATGTCGTCGTCGTAGAGCAGCAGGTCGAGGTCGAGGGTGCGCGGGGCGTTGCGGTAGGGGCGCTCGCGGCCGTGGGCCTGCTCGATGCCGTGCAGCGCGGCCAGCAGGGCGCGCGGACTCAGGCTGGTGTCGACCTCGGCCACCGCGTTCACGTAATCGTCGCCGGAGGAATCGATCGGCGCGGTGCGGTACAGCGAGGAGGCGCGCAGCAGGCGCACGCCGGGCGTCCACGCCAGGCGGTCCAGCGCGTCGAGGACGTTCGCGTGGGCATCGCCCAGGTTGGCGCCGATGCCGATCCAGGCGCTCATTCGTCGTCCGGACCGGCGGCAGCCTGCGCGCCGCCTTCGACTTGCGCCGCGCCTTCCTCGCCGCTCTTGCGCGGGCCGCGCCGGCGCGGACGCTTCTTGGCGGCGCCGGCCTGCGGTTCGCGCGCCGAATTCACCAGGCGCTCGCGTTCGGCCACGTCGGCGCCGTAGAAGGTCGCCCACCAGTTGCCGAGTTCCGCGTCCAGTTCGCCCGATTCGCAGCGCAGCAGCAGGAAGTCGAAGCCGGCGCGGAAGCGCGGGTGCTCCAGCAGCTTGTACGGGTTCTTGCCGTTGCGGCGCTCGAAGCGCGGCTGCATGGCCCAGATGTCGCGCATGTCGGTGGCGATGCGGCGCTGCAGGGCCAGGCTGTCGGTCTGGTTGTCGAGCACGTCGTCGGCGGCCAGGTGCAGGGCCGGGATCGGCGACTCGCCGGCGGCGCGGTAGGCGTTCCACTTTTCCAGCACCTGGTGCCACAGGAGCGAGGCGAACAGGAATCCGGCGGACACGCCCTTGCCGGCGCGCACGCGGGCGTCGGTCGATTCCAGCGCCAGCGTGACGAACTTCATGCCGATCGGCTGTTCCAGCACCACGTCCAGCAGCGGCAGCAGGCCGTGGTGCAGGCCGGAGGCGCGCAGCTCCTTCAGGCAGGCCAGCGAATGGCCGGACTGCAGGAGCTTGAGCATCTCGTCGAACACGCGCGCGGCCGGCACGTTGTTGATCAGCGGCGCCATGACCGGGATCGGCGCGCGCGTCGCCGGTTCGATCGTGAACTGCAGCTTGGCGGCGAAGCGCACCACGCGCAGCATGCGCACCGGGTCTTCGCGGTAGCGCGCTTCCGGCTGGCCGATGATGCGCAGGATCTTGTCGCGGATGTCGGCGATGCCGCCGTGGTAGTCGAGCACCGACTGCGTGGCCGGGTCGTAGTACATGGCGTTGATGGTGAAGTCGCGCCGTTCGGCGTCCTCGTGCTGCGGACCGAAGTTATTGTCGCGCAGGACGCGGCCATGCTCGTCCTTGGGGGCGTTGACGGCGGCGTTGCCGCGGAAGGTGGTCACCTCCAGCAGCTCCTGGCCGAACATCACGTGCACGATCTGGAAGCGGCGGCCGATGATGAAGGCGCGCCGGAACAGCTTCTTGACTTCTTCGGGCGTGGCATCGGTGGCGATGTCGAAGTCCTTCGGCTTCACGCCCAGCAGCAGGTCGCGCACGGCGCCGCCGACGACGAAGGCCTTGTAGCCGGCTTCCTGCAGGGTCTGGGTGACGCGGATCGCGTTCGCCGACACCAGCTTCGGGTCGATGCCGTGCTCGTCCGGGCCGAGGATGTCGGGCTGGGTGGGGTCGCGCTGGTCTTTCACGCCGAGGATCTTGCGGATGAATTTTTTAATCATTGAACAGATGCAGTAAGGGCCAGCCGAGGGCGGTTGCGTGTTGTGCCAGTTTGGCGCTCGGGTTGGTCGCCACCGGATGCGAGACGACGGACAGCAGCGGAATGTCGTTGTGCGAATCGCTGTAGAAATAGCTGCGCTCGAAGCTGTCGAACGGACGCTCCAGGCTGTCCAGCCAGGCGTGCATGTGGGTCACCTTGCCCTGGCCCTGGGTCGGGGTGCCCGCCAGCCGCCCGGTCGGGTGGCCGCGTTCGTCGAGTTCGGGACGGGCCGCGATCAGGTGCCCGACCTCGAAGGCGCGCGCGATCGGCGCCGTGATGAAGGCATTGGTGGCGGTGATGATCGCCACCAGGTCGCCGGCGTCCGCATGGTCGCGCAGCAGCTTGCGCGCCGCGGGCTTGATCGCCGGCTGGATCACTTCCGCCATGTAGTCGGCCTGCAGGCGCTGCAGGGTGGCGGGCGCGAAGCCGGCCAGGGTGCCGAGGGCGAATTCGAGGTACTCGACCGGATCGAGGCTGCCGGCCTGGTACTGGGCGAAGAAGGCGTCGTTGCGGCGCTGGTATTCTTCCGCATCGACGACGCCCTTGCGCACCAGGAACTGGCCCCATTCGTAGTCCGAATCGATGGGCAGCAGGGTGTGGTCGAGGTCAAACAGCGCTAGATTATTCATTCTTTCGTTTCTGATTGCGGATTTCCCTGCAGCAAAAGGTCACGCAGCAAAGGCAGCGTGACCGGGCGCTGGGTCTCGAGCGAATACTGGTCGAGGGCATCCAGCATGGTCGACAGGGAGCGCATGTCGCGCTTGAAATGGGACAGCAAATAGGGTAACACGCTCGCCGACAGCGTCAAACCGCGCGCCTCGGCGGCCTGGGTCAGGGCGGCGATCTTCTCGTCGTCGGACAGGCCGTGGATCTGGTAGACCAGGCCCCAGCCCATGCGCGTGCGCAGGTCTTCGCGCACCGGCAGCACGGCCGGCGGCACCGGGCCGGCGCACACCATGTAGCTGCCGTGCTCGCGCACCTGGTTGAACAGGGCGAAGGCGTCGATCTGGCGCTGCGGGGACAACTGGTCGATGTCGTCGACCAGGTAGAGCGTGACCTCGGGCGTATGGACGAACTGGTCCGGATCGGCATCCGCCGCGATGTAGCGTGCGCCGTCGGTGGCCGCCAGGCCATGCAGGATGTGGGTCTTGCCGGCGCCGGTCTCGCCCCACAGGTAGCAGAAATGCTCGCGCGAGGCGCGCTGCGCGAACTGGTGCATCAAGTGCGCCATTTCGGCATTCGCGCCGATCTGGAAGGTGTCCAGGCTGTGCGCCGGCTCGGCGCCTAAATCGAGCACCAGCTGTTTCATGGCGTGCATTTCATGCTGGCGGTTGGGGCTGTTGGCACAGGAAAAATCGCATTTGTTCTTGTTGTAACGGTTAAACCGCGGCAGCGCAAGGGCACCTCGAAAAACCTGCTGCGCGTTGCCAGCGCGGTCTGCGATGCGCAATGTACGATTCGTACACCTGCGCTTCTCGACCACGCTGGCTGCCGCTCGCAACGGTTTTTCGAGGTGCCCTCGGGCGCATTTGCTAAAATAGCGGATTGACCAGTTGGCCGTTCCCGGCAGTGTCGCGAGCGTGTTCAATTGATCTACCGCCTACTATTTTACCGCCTCCGCTGCCAAATACCATGAGCCAACCATCTAATGTTTCTCTCTCCTACCGCGACGCGGGTGTCGACATCGATGCCGGCGACGCCCTGGTCGAAGCGATCAAACCCTTAGCCAAGCGCACCATGCGCGAAGGCGTGCTCGGTGGCATCGGCGGTTTCGGGGGCCTGTTCGAGATCAGCAAAAAGTTCAAGGAGCCGGTGCTGGTCTCCGGCACGGACGGCGTCGGCACCAAGCTGAAGCTGGCGTTCGAACTGAACCGCCACGACACGGTCGGCATCGACCTGGTGGCCATGAGCGTCAACGACATCCTGGTGCAGGGCGCCGAGCCGCTGTTCTTCCTCGATTACTTCGCCTGCGGCAAGCTGGACGTGGCCACCGCCACCGCCGTGGTCTCGGGCATCGCCCGCGGCTGCGAAGAGTCGGGCTGCGCGCTGCTGGGCGGCGAGACCGCGGAAATGCCGGGCATGTACCCGGACGGCGAATACGACCTGGCCGGCTTCGCCGTCGGCGCCGTGGAAAAATCGCAGATCATCGACGGCAGCAAGATCGCCCCGGGCGACGTCGTGCTGGGCCTGGCATCCTCGGGCATCCACTCGAACGGCTACTCGCTGGTGCGCAAGATCATCCAGGTGGCGAAACCCGACCTGGAAGCCGACTTCCACGGGCGCAAGCTGGCCGACGTGCTGATGGCGCCGACCCGCCTCTACGTCAAGCCGCTGCTGGCGCTGATGCAGTCGATGGAAGTGAAGGGCCTGGTGCACATCACCGGCGGCGGCCTGGTCGAGAACATCCCGCGCGTGCTGCAGGATGGCCTGACGGCCGTGCTGGATAGTAAATCGTGGACCATGCCGCCGCTGTTCCAGTGGCTGCAGCAGCACGGCGGCGTGGCGGATGCCGAGATGCACCGCGTGTTCAACTGCGGCATCGGCATGACCGTGATCGTGTCGAAGGAGAACGCGGACGCCGCCATGGCGCAGCTGCAGGCGGCCGGCGAGACCGTCTACCGCATCGGCGAGATCCGCGCCCGCGCCGAAGGCGAGGCGCAGACCATCGTCGCCTGATTCAGGGCCGGCTGGGGAAAATGCCTTCCACGCAGATGCAGTAGTTGACGCCCGGGGAAGGCTGCACGACGGGCGTGCCGGCGCCGAAGCCGTCGCCCGAGAAGTTCACGGGATGCGTGTGCTCCGGCACCTTGTCCCCGGCCAGGCTGGCCGTGCCGGCCGGCGCGTGTCCGCGCAGGTCGGGCAGCGCGAAGTGGGTGATGCCGTTGCCGCCGTACCGGGTGCCGAGCAGCGAAAACAGGGCCGTGTTGTGCTGGATCGACAGCAGCTGGCCCTGGCACAACATGAAGCCGCGCGGCGCGAAATCGAAGGCCACCGCGATGATCGTTCCCAGATACGTGTCCATTTCCATCCCTTCATGCAAATGAATGTGCTGGTGGAAGCGGCCAGGCAGCGAGCCGCCGGTGCGAAGCCTGCTCATCCTAGCACCGGCATTTATATTTCTACAATATCCCTTAAATAATAATTATGGGATGACGGCATCCTTGCCGATGTTTTTGTCCAGGAACTTCTCGACCCGGCCCCAGAAGTCGATGCTGTTCTTCGGCAGCGACCAGCCGTGGCCTTCTTCCTGGTAGTCGATCCACTCCACCTGCTGGTTGGTCTTCGTCACAGCCTCGTGGAACTTGCGGCCGTGGTAGATCGGCACGCGGCGGTCGACGCCGCCGTAGGCCATCAGCAGCGGCCGGGTGATGCGCGCGGCCTGCTTCAGCGGCGAGGTGGCCGCCAGCTGGGCCGCATCCTTGACCGGGTCGCCGATCATGTCCGGCATGCCGTACTCCTTCCACTCATCGCTCATGTCGGACTTGAAGCTCCAGTGGCCGTCGTACAGCAGCTGGATGTCGGTCACGCCGACCCAGTCGATGCCGCAGCGGTACAGGTCCGGATCGTTGACCAGGCCCATCAGGGTAGCGTAGCCGCCATAGCTGGCGCCGGCGATGCAGATGCGCTTCGGATCGGCGATGCCTTGCGCGATGGCCCAGCGCGCGCCATCGGCGATATCGTCCTGCATCTTGAGACCCCACTGCTTCCAGCCGGCCCGGAAGTGTCGCGCACCGTAGCCGGTGGAACCGCGGAACTCCGGTTCCAGCACGGCATAGCCGCGCGAGGCCAGGAACTGCGATTCCGGGTTCCAGCCCCAGTGGGTGCCGCGCACGTAGGGACCGCCATGGACCAGCACCACCAGCGGCAGTTTCTGACCCTTGGGCGTGCCGGCCGGCACGGTCAGGAGGGCCGGGATCTCCATGCCGTCGCGTGCCTTGTAGCGCAACACGTCCTGGGTGCCCATGCGGCGCGCGTCGATATCGGGACGGGCTTCCCCGACCTTGTTCAGCTTGCCGGTCTGCAGGTTGTACAGCATGTAGATGGAGGGCTGCACGTCGGAATACGCACGCACCAGCACCCAGGGCGCGTCCGGGCTGGCCGCCGCCGTGATCATGTTGACGGTGGACGGCAGCAGCTTGTCGACCTTCTCCTGTACGCCGCGCATGGCCGGGTCGAACCAGATGCCGGCCTGGGCATCGGTTTCATAGTGCACGCCGAGCAGCTTGCCGCGCCGCGCGACCAGGCTGCCGGCGAAGTCGTAGCTCTTGGTCTCGACCAGCGGCTCGGCCCCGGGTTTGCCGGTCCGGAAGTCGAAGGCATACAAGGACACCGTGTCCTTGCCGCCGCGCGAGGTCACGTACAGCGTGCCGTCCTCGCCGAAGCCGAGCGGCGAAAAGCTGCCGCCTTTCTCCTTGTAGGCGTTGTAGCTGGCCAGCGTGCGCCACTTGTCGGTGGCCGGGTCGAGGTAGTACAGGGTGACGAGGTCGCGCTCGTGGCCGATGGCCAGGCGCGGCTTGCCCTGCTGGTCGAGCATCCACTCGTCCACGCGGGCGGGACGCTGCACGACGGTGTGCTGCCCGGTCAGCGTGTTCAGGCGCAGCAGGTTGACGTTGCGGACCTGGCCGTCGCCTTCGAGGTCGTAGCTGGTGACGTAGATCCATTCGGAATCCTGCGCGCCGGGTTGGTCCATCAGGAAGGTGGACCAGGGCAGCGGCTTCCTCTTGGCCCCGCTTTGGCGTTCGCTGACGTAATCGTTGGCGTCGCGCGCCGCCAGCTGGCGCATGTCGCTGCC
>CAJYQM010000084.1 GCA_913777025.1 uncultured Massilia sp.
GGCTGTCACGCGCGACGACGACATGCGCTGGCACGCCGACTGGTTCAAGCCGGGCAGCGCGACCCTGGTCGTGGCCGGCGACACCACGCTGGAGAAACTGGTGCCGGCGCTGGAAGCCAGCTTCGGCAGCTGGCAGGGCGGAAAGGCACCGGCCAAGCCGGTCGCCAGCGTACCCGCTACGGCGGGTAAGCGCATCTATCTGATCGACAAGCCGGAAGCGCCGCAATCGACCATCGTCGCGACCCACCTGTCGCAGAGCGCGGGCCAGCCGGACGAACTGGCGATCCAGGCCGTGATGACGGATTTCGGCGGCATGGCAACCTCGCGCCTGAACCGCAACCTGCGCCTGGATAAACACTGGAGCTACGGCACCAGCGCGCGCCTGTCCGAAGTGCGCGGCCAGCGCAGCTTGCTGGCGATCGCCCCGGTGCAGACCGACAAGACGGTCGAGGCGATGCAGGAAGTGGCGAAGGAAATCCGCGACATCGCCGGCCAGCGTCCGATCAAGGGCGAGGAATACGACAGCGTGATGCGCAACGTGACCTCGCGCCTGCCGGGCCGCTTCGCCACGCTGGATGCGCTGGAAGGCGCCGCCATCACCAGCATCAACCTGGGCCTGCCGGACGATTACTGGAGCCGTTATGCCAGCGGCATGCGCGCGCTGGGCGACGGGCAGCTGGCCAGCGCGGCCGGCCGCTACATCCATCCGGACCAGGTGGTGTGGCTGGTGGTCGGCGACCTGCGCAAGGTCGAACCAGGCATCCGCAAGCTGGGATGGGGCGAGGTGACGGTGCTGGACGCGGACGGCAAGCCGGTGCGCTGAAGCCGGCCGCGCCTCGCCGCTCAGGCCTCCACAGCCGCCTGCCCGCGCATGCGGCTGTGGATCTCGACGTCCTTGAACTCGACCAGCAGCGTGGCACCTGTGGCGAACAGGATTTCGTGGCGGAAGAAGCCGTCGCCGCCATCGGTGAGTTCATGGCAGGCGACGTCGCCGAAGCCGTCGCCGTCCTGGTAGAACAGCGGCTTGTCCGAAGGAAAATCGACCAGGATGCGGCGGATCGCACCGTAACGCAGCCCCCAGACCTGCCGGTCGTAGCTGTCGAGGATGGCCAGCTCGACGCGCACCGGATGGTCGCCCGGCACGATCCAGGGCCGCGGCAACTGGTCGAGCGGCGCCGGGCGGCTGCCGTCGCGGATGTCCAGGTGCAGCAATTCGCCGTCATGAATGTCCGCGCGGTCGAAAAACGCGAAGACGTGCTCGGGCAGCGCGCCGCGCAGGGTTTCGAGTTGTTCGCGGTAGGCGCGCAAGGCCTTGCCCCAGCTGGTGGCATGGGTGTCGGCCTGGCCGCTGCGGACGCTTGCCCAACGTTTCCTGGTCAGATATTTCATGATGTTCCGGCAGTGTGCAGTTTGACGACAAAGGTGCGCTCGCGCACCGCAGTCGGAGTTTGAACTGAGGTATACTGTACATCCATACAGTATTTCTGCCAAGATGGAACTCAAAGACAAGTTGGAGATCCTGGCCGACGCCGCCAAGTACGACGCCTCCTGCGCCAGCAGCGGCGCACCCAAGCGCGATTCCGTGGACAAGGATGGCCTGGGCGCCACCAACGGCATGGGCATCTGCCACAGCTATACGCCGGACGGGCGCTGCGTGTCGCTGCTGAAGATCCTGCTGACCAATTTCTGCATCTACGATTGCCAGTACTGCGTCAACCGGCGCACGTCGAACGTGCCGCGTGCCCGCTTCAATGTCGAGGAAGTGGTCAAGCTGACCCAGGATTTCTACCTGCGCAACTACATCGACGGTTTGTTTTTGAGTTCCGGCATCATCCAGTCGAGCGACTACACGATGGAGCAGCTGGTCGAGGTCGCGCGCCGCCTGCGTGTGGAGCACAAGTTCCGCGGCTATATTCACTTGAAAACGATCCCGGACGCCGACCCGCGCCTGATCGAGCTGGCCGGCAAGTACGCGGACCGCCTGTCCGTCAACATCGAGCTGCCGACCCAGGACAGCGTGCAGAAGCTGGCGCCGGAAAAGAGCGTGCACACGATCAAGCTGGCGATGGGTTCGATCCGCACCAAGCTGGACGAAAAGGACGACCACCCGAAGGCGCCGGTGTTCGCGCCGGCCGGCCAGAGCACGCAGATGATCGTCGGCGCCGATGCCAGCGACGACCACACCATCCTGAACACGGCCCAGACCCTGTACGGCAGCTATAAACTCAAGCGCGTGTATTACTCGGCCTTCAGCCCCATCCCGCAGAGCCCGTCCACGGTGCCGTCGGCCCCGCCGCCGCTGCAGCGCGAGCACCGGCTGTACCAGGCCGATTTCTTGCTGCGCGGCTACGGTTTTACCGCCAAGGAATTGATGCCGGAATCGGGCAACCTGGCGCTCGACATCGACCCGAAACTGGCCTGGGCGCTGGCCAACCGCGACCATTTCCCGCTCGACTTGAACCGCGCCGATGAAACCATGATCGCGCGCGTGCCCGGCATCGGGCTGCGTTCCGCCAAGCGCCTGGTCGACCTGCGCCGGCTGCGCCGCATCCGCTGGGAAGATCTGTCCCGCCTGCGCTGCAGCCTGAAAAAGCTGGCGCCCTTCGTCGTCACCGCGGACTACAAGCCGGCGCAGGGCGCGGCCTCGTCCGAACTGCTCAGGCGCAACATGGCCGACGCGCCCGAGCAGATGAACCTGTGGCCGGAATTGCAGGCCGTATGAGTGCCAAGGGACCAGCAACCGAGCAACTGCGTGCCGGCCAGCCGCTGCTGGTCGAGACCTTCGCCGAATGGCGCGAAGCGGCGCGCGACCTGCTGGTCCACGGCGTGCCGCCCGAGCTGGTCACCTGGAGCGCCCCCCAGGTGGGTGGCGACCTGTTCACGAGTGCGCCGTCCACCGTCCAGCCGGTGCATGATCTGCCGGACCTGCCGCTTGATCCCAAGCCGCCGCCGCATATCCCGCGCTCGTTCATGGACATGCTGCAAAGCGCCGCCTGCTGCCGGGTACCGGACCGCTGGGCCTTCCTGTACCGCGTGATCTGGCGCTGGCAGCAGGGCGAGCACGACGTGCAGTCGCCGGCCGACGAAGACGGCGCGCGCCTGCACGGCATGGTCAAGGCAGTCCGCCGCGAGGAGCACGACATGCATGCCTACATCCGATTCCGCGAACGCCCCGAAGAAGCCGGCCCGCCGCGCTTCGTCGCCTGGTACGAACCGCAGCACGACGTGCTGCCGCAGGTGGCCCAGCATTTCGTTTCGCGCATGGGCAAGGTCAGCTGGATGATCGCCACGCCGGAAGCGTCGGTGCTGTGGGATGGCCACACGCTGCACAACACCGGCCCGCTGGTCCGCAACGCGGACGACCTCGAGGACACGGGCGAAGCCCTGTGGCTGACCTATTACCGCAGCGTGTTCAACCCGGCGCGCCTGAACGCGGGCATCATGCAGCAGCACATCCCCTCGCACCGCTGGAAGAACCTGCCGGAAGGGAAGATCGTGACCCAAATGGTCAGCGATGCCGCCATGGGCGCGCGCAAGACCGGCCAGTTCCAGGCCGTCGGCCAGCGCAAGGGCACGACCATCCCGATCGCCGCCGAGGACGCCCAGCCGGAACGCCAGCAGCCCTCGAAACTCGACGAATGCCGGCGCTGCGAACTGTGGGAGTTCGCGACCCAGGCCGTGCCCGGCGCCGGTCCCAAAAAGGCGCGCATCATGTTCGTCGGCGAGCAGCCCGGCGACCAGGAAGACCTGGCCGGCCAGCCCTTCGTCGGCCCCGCCGGCAAGCTGCTCGACCAGGTGTGCGAGGCGGCCGGTGTCGACCGCAGCACGATCTACGTCACCAACGCCGTCAAGCATTTCAAGTGGGAGCCGCGCGGCAAGCGGAGATTGCACAAGACCCCGGCCCAGCGCGAGATCGAAGCCTGCCACTACTGGCTGGAGAAGGAACTGGCGCACGTGAAACCGGACGTCATCGTCGCGCTGGGCGCCACCGCGCTGAAATCCGTGCTGCGCACCGCCAACGTCACGCTGAAGGCCTCGCTGGGTAAGCCCATGCAGGTCGACGGGCGCTGGGTGGTCACGACCTACCACCCGTCCTACGTGCTGCGGGTACCGAGCGAGGAGGCCAAGCGCGAAGCGTTTTCGACGATGGCGGCGGGACTGAAGCTGGCGCATGAACTGCTGGAACGTCCGCTCGGTATTCCCGAGCCGGAATGAAATGCATACCAAGTATGCATTTCATAAATGTAATATTTTGTTGCGGAAATGGGTCGGCTCGTGGCATAAATGTAGTCTCTGGTAACGATAAATACATAGGGATGCATGATGAAACGGACCGCCTGCGCGCTGTACCTCGCTTGTCTCACCGTGCCCGCGTTGGCACAGACAGAATCCCCGCCCCCTGCTGCCGATAATCCTGAGGTCGTATCCGCGCAGATCGTGGTATCGGGCAAGCGTCCCGGTCCCGGGCTGTGGAAGGTGTCGAAGGGCGATCATGTGATGTGGGTGTTCGGTTTGTACTCGCCGCTGCCGCAAAAGATGGAATGGGACAGCGCGCGCGTGGAGCGCCTGGTCGCGCAATCGCAGGAAGTGCTGGGTCCTCCTGTCGTGAGCATCGGCACCGGCTACCTCGGGATGCTGACCGCGCTGCCGAACATGATCGGCATGAAGAAGATGCCGGATGGCGCCCAGCTGCACGACGTGGTGCCGGCCGAGGTCTATGCGCGCTGGCAGACCCTGAAAGCCAGGTACATCGGCGACGACGAAGGTATCGAGCGTTACCGTCCCTTCTTCGCGGCCGACGAATTGATGGACGCGGCGCTCAAGAAGAACGGCCTGACCAGATCCCTCGCCGTGCGCAAGCAGATCGAAGCGATCGCGAAGAAGAACGACGTCAAGCTCACCGACACCGGCGTGCACATCATGATCGACAATCCCGGCAGCACGCTGAAGGCATTCAAGCAGTCGCAGGTG
>CAJYQM010000085.1 GCA_913777025.1 uncultured Massilia sp.
CGTCCGGTTCGTCCTCGCGTTCGAGCGCGGGCAGGCAGGGTGGCTCGCCTGAGCAGCACGCCGAAGCCGGCCGTCAAAGCCGGAAAAATTCCGGCAATCGCTGAGATTGCATGACGCTGGGTGGCGCCGCTTCCGGGCCCCGCCGTGGACAGTGACCAAACAGGAAGCAATGACAGAGCCTGAGCGGCGTTACCGCCCCAGGCTCTTCTGCCGTCTGGCGCCTATGTATATCAGCCAAGTCCGCCAGCCCAAAGAAAAAGCCAGCCGTGGACGCTGGAGCGTCGCGCGGGCTGGCACTGCTACTGGACGATGAAGACCGCCCTCAGATATTGCGCAGCGGCGCACCGCGCGGCGGGGCGAAGTCGCGCACCTCGTCGACCAGGCCGGCAGCCCGGGCATCGCGCGCGGTCAGGTGCAGATCGCCGTACTGATGGATGCCCCACTGTTCCGGCGTGAGTTCGACGTGCTTGCGCAGCAGCGACTCGGTGCGGGCATCGTCGGCGCGCAAGCCTTCGACGATGATGTTGAGCGCGTCGGGACGCGAGCCGGGCGAGGCCGTCGCATGCGATTTGTGGATCATGAAGCGCGCGGTCTCGCTGGCATAGCGCTGCTTGCCGGCCAGGAACAGGATCACGGCGATCGACGCCACCGCGCCGCCGTTGTACATGATGAAGTCGACCGGCGAGTTGGCCATGAAGTTGTACAGGCACAGGCCGTCGCTTACGTAGCCCCCGTTCGACTGCACCAGCACGTGGGCGGTTTCGATGCCGTCTTCGGTCATGTGGGAAGTTGCTTCGAAAACGCGGTGCACCATGTCGCTGTTGACGTCGCCGGACAGGGTGAACCAGGCCTCCTTTTGCTGATTTTCTTGATCTTCGCTCATAGTCGCTCTCTTCTGTCACAAGGTTCGTGGGACAAGTGTAACAAATCACGGCCCGAGCGCTATATGGACGCACTGCAAGAGTGCGCGGCTTTCCTTGAACCAGTTGCTCCCCTTCCCTTGGATTGACTTCCCGGCAGCACTGACATATGCTTCGCAGTCTTGACCGGGAGAGCGCAGCGCAGGCTGCCGCCGAAGGGGCATCACCCGAAAACTCTCAGGCAACCGGACCGGTCAGGGGACACTGCGCAATGCGCGGTGGACCAACTCTGGAGAGCGGCCCGGCGGGCCCACCGAAGGGGCAGGCGGCACGGCCGCTATCTCTCAGGTACCGAGGACAGAGGGGTGCGACAGGCATGCGGAACGAATCCGTGTGCCCGAACCCCTTTCACCTGCCCGAGGACTCCATGACGCTCAAAGCGACCCCGCTCAATTCCGTACACCGCGCCCTTGGTGCCAAGATGGTCGACTTTGGCGGCTGGGACATGCCCGTCAACTACGGCTCGCAGATCGAGGAACACAATGCGGTGCGCGGCGACGCCGGCATGTTCGACGTCTCGCACATGTGCGTGGTCGACCTCAAGGGCGAGAACGTCCGCTCCTTCCTGCGCGGCCTGCTGGCCAACAACGTCGACAAGCTGCAGGCGCCGGGCAAGGCCCTGTACTCCTGCATGCTGAACCCGCAGGGCGGCGTCATCGACGACCTGATCGTCTACTTCTTCGACGAGACCTGGTTCCGCCTGGTGGTCAACGCCGGCACCGCGGAAAAGGACATCGCCTGGATCCGCGAGCGCAACGAGACCTCGGGCTCGGGCCTGTCGATCACGCCGCGCCGCGCGGACCTCAGCGACGACGGCATCGCGCTGGTCGCCGTCCAGGGCCCGAACGCCCGCACCAAATTCTGGGACACGGTCCCCGCCGCGCGTGAGGCCTCGGAAGGCCTGAAACCCTTCAACGCCGCCATCGTCAAGGACACCCCGTTCGGCGAACTGATGGTCGCGCGCACCGGCTACACCGGCGAAGACGGTTTCGAGATCGGCGTCGCCGCAAGCCAGGTCGAAGCGCTGTGGAATGCGCTGGCCGCGAGCGGCGTCAAGCCGGCCGGCCTCGGCGCGCGCGACACGCTGCGCCTGGAAGCCGGCATGAACCTGTACGGCCAGGACATGGACGATACCGTGTCCCCGCTGGACGCGGGCCTGGCCTGGACCGTCGACCTGGTGTCCGAGCGCGACTTCGTCGGCAAGACTGCCCTGCAGCGCGGCCAGCAACAGCAATTCGTGGGCCTGATCCTGCGCGAAAAAGGCGGCATCCTGCGCGCCCACCAGAAGGTCGTGGCCGCATCGGGCAATGCCGGCGAGATCACCAGCGGCACCTTCAGCCCGTCGTTGCAGCAGGCGATCGCGCTGGCGCGCGTACCGATGGATGTGGCGGTCGGGGACACCGTGCACGTCGAAATCCGCGACAAGAAGCTGGCCGCCTCGGTGGTCAAGCTGCCTTTCGTACGCAACGGCAAGGTCCTGGCGTCCTGAACGAGCTCGATGAGCTCCGCCGTACAAGAACAAACTATACTTACCGCACCATCCCTCACTAGGAGCTACGCACATGAACATCCCAGCCGACCTGAAGTACACCGAGTCCCACGAGTGGGTCCGCCAGGAAACTGACGGCACCCTGACCGTCGGCATCACCGAATACGCGCAGGACGCGCTGGGCGACATCGTGTTCGTCGAGCTGCCGCAAGTCGGCAAGACCTTCACCGCCGGCGACGACGCCGCCGTCGTGGAATCGGTCAAGGCCGCCAGCGACATCTACGCACCGGTCTCGGGCACCGTCACCGCCGTCAACCAGGCGACCGCCGACGCCCCGGACTCGATCAACGCCGACGCCTACAGCGCCTGGCTGTTCAAGCTGCAGCCGGCCGATCCGGCCGCAATCAACGGCCTGCTGGACGCCGCCGCCTATGGTAAGGCGACCGAAGAGTAATGTCTTGACGAGCGCGCCCGAGGGCGCGCTTGTTGTTTGTCCGTTTGACCCAATATCGTTTCGATTGCATCACCTTCCCGTCGTTCCCGCGAAAGCGGAAACAGCCCACTGGGCTGTTTCCCCCATATTGAGCGTCCGAAGTTGACTCCGTATGGATTCCCGCTTTCGCGGGAATGACGGCCAAACGTAGCCTGTCACGCCGATTTCTCCTTCTCTGCTCATACCATGACCCGCACCAGCCTGACCCAACTCGAAGCACGCGACGGCTTCATCCCGCGCCACATCGGCCCTTCCGACGCCGAGCAGGCAGCCATGCTGTCCGTCCTCGGCTACGCATCGCGCGCCGCGCTGATCGATGCCGTCGTTCCCGCCAACATCCGCCGCAAGGACAAGCTGGACCTGGGCGAGTTCTTCGACCCGCTGCCGGAACAGGCGGCGCTCGCCAAGCTGAAATCGCTGGCCTCGCAGAACAAGGTCATGAAGTCGATGATCGGCCAGGGGTACTACGGCACCCATACCCCGCCGGTCATCCTGCGCAACATCTTCGAAAACCCGGCCTGGTACACCGCCTACACCCCGTACCAGCCCGAAATCTCGCAGGGCCGCCTGGAAGCGATCCTGAACTTCCAGCAGGTGATCACCGACCTGACCGGCATGGGCATCGCCAACGCCTCGATGCTGGACGAAGGCACCGCCGCCGCCGAAGCGATGACGCTGATCCAGCGCGTCGGCAAGTCGGCCTCCAAGGTCTTCTACGTGGCCGACGACGTGCTGCCGCAGACGCGTGAAGTGGTCGAGACCCGCGCCAGGCCGATCGGCGTCGAAGTGCGCACCATCGCCGCCGCCGACATCGAGAACCTCACCGAAACCTGCTTCGGCGTGCTGCTGCAATACCCGGGCGTGAACGGCGACGTGCGCGACTACCGCAACGCGGTGGAGAAGCTGCATGCGGCCGGCGCCATGGTGATCGTCGCGGCCGACCTGCTGGCCCTGACGGTCCTGACCCCGCCGGGCGAATGGGGCGCCGACGTCGTCGTCGGCAACAGCCAGCGCTTCGGCGTGCCGCTCGGTTTCGGCGGCCCGCACGCCGGCTACCTGTCCACCCGCGACGAATACAAGCGCAGCATGGCGGGCCGCCTGGCCGGCGTCACCATCGACGCCCAGGGCAACAAGGCGTTCCGCCTGGCGCTGCAGACGCGCGAACAGCACATCCGCCGCGAAAAGGCGACCTCGAACATCTGCACCGCGCAGGTGCTGCTGGCCGTGATGGCGTCGATGTACGCGATCTACCATGGTCCGAAGGGTCTCGAGCAAATCGCTCGCCGCGTGCACCGCTACACCGGCATCCTGGCGGCTTCGTTGAAGCAACTGGGCTTCGAACTGGCCAATGCATCGTATTTCGACACCCTGACCGTCATCGCGGACAATGCGGATGAGATCCACCGCGTCGCCGTCGAGAACGGCGTCAACCTGCGCCGCGTCGATGCGCGCCACGTCGGCCTGTCGCTGGACGAGACCACCGGCCGCGACGACATCGAGCTGCTGGTGAAGATCTTCGCGCAGGACATCGGACACGATGCGAAAGGCAAGGCTGCGTCGATCGACTTCGACACCCTGGACAAGGATGCGCAGGACGCGTATCCGGAACCCCTGTCGCGCACCAGTGCGTATCTCACCCACCCGACCTTCCACCGCTATCACGCCGAGCACGAGATGCTGCGTTACCTGCGCGCACTGGCCGACAAGGACCTGGCGCTGGACCGCACCATGATCCCGCTGGGTTCGTGCACGATGAAGCTGAACTCGACCTCGGAAATGATCCCCGTCACCTGGCCCGAGTTCTCCAACATCCACCCCTTCGCCCCGGATGACCAGACCGTGGGCTACCGCGAAATGATCGCGCAGCTGGAAGCGATGCTGTGCGCCGTGACCGGCTACGCCGGCGTGTCGCTGCAGCCGAACGCCGGTTCGCAGGGCGAGTACGCGGGCCTCCTGATCATCAAGAAGTACCACGAGTCGCGCGGCGAAGGCCATCGCAACATCTGCCTGATCCCGTCGTCGGCGCACGGCACCAACCCGGCATCGGCCAACATGGTCGGCATGCAGGTGGTCGTCACCGCCTGCGACGAGAACGGCAACGTGGACCTGGCGGACCTGAAGAAGAAGGCCGAGCAGCACAGCGCCAACCTGGCCTGCGTGATGGTCACCTACCCGTCGACCCACGGCGTGTTCGAGGAAGGCATCAAGGAACTGTGCGAGATCGTGCACGCGCACGGCGGCCAGGTCTACGTGGACGGCGCCAACATGAACGCACTGGTCGGCGTGGCCGGTCCCGGCCTGTTCGGCGGCGACGTCAGCCACCTGAACCTGCACAAGACCTTC
>CAJYQM010000086.1 GCA_913777025.1 uncultured Massilia sp.
CGGGGCCGGCGGTGCGCCGGCCGCGGGCAGGTTGGCCGGGACGTTGTGGGCCATGACCGGCGGCGCGGTAAGGACCGGCGAGCGCGGCACGTTCACGCGGCCCGGCTGGCGGAAGCGGTCCTGCGGCACCACGGTGAGGCCTTGCGGACGGAAGTCGCGGCCGCCCTTGCGCTCGCGCACGTGTTCGTTCATCCAGCGCAGGTGGTGGGCCGGCACGCGGTAGCCCGGCACGTAGCGGTCGTGCCAGGACAGCGGGTACCAGCCGGTGCCCGGCGCGCGGGTGCGGTCGCGGAAGGTGACGTTCCAGCCGGCGCCGCCGACCCAGCCGACCAGCGCCGGCGCCCACACCCAGTGCTCGGGACGGCGTCCCGGCGCCCAGGCCCAGCGGCTGTTGACCTGTACCCAGCGCCCGTAGTGGAAGGGGGCGTAGCCCCAGGGGGCGTTGTCGACCCAGGTCCAGCCCCATGGGTCGAGCCAGGTCCAGCTGCCGTCGCGGTAGGGCACCCAGCTCGACGCCACGCTCGGGATCCAGAGCGGGCCGTATTCGCTGTGGGTGCTCCAGCTGCCGTAGCGGTCCAGGTCTTCGTAACCCGTCATCTCGGTGCCGACGTAGCGCGCCGATGCCGCGCCGTCCTCGATGCGGTCGCGGCTGGCGGACCAGTCGTCGAAGGCGTCGCGCGTGGCCGCCAGGGTCCGCACGTCGTCGTCCGTCAGTTCGGCGCCCTTGCCGGCGCGGATGGTCAATTGGGAACCGCCGCCGTCGACCAGCGCCACGCCGTCGAACACGTCGACGCTGCTGGTGCCGCGCACGCGCCCGGCGTCGATGCGCAGGCTGGACGGCTGATCGAGGCGCACGCGCGCTTCCGGCGTGGTCAATTCGAAGCCCGGCACCAGCTCGGGGTTGCGCACCCGGATGTTGGCGCTGCCGTGGTGCAGGCGCAGGCGCAGGTTGTCGTCGTCGAGCTGGATGACTTCGAGCGAGGCATCGCCATCCAGGCGGATCGAGGTGGAGCCGATGCGCAGCTCGGTGCGCGCGCCGGGCGCGGTGCTGATGGTGTTGCCCGAGGTGACCGGCCAGTTGACCTGCGCCGCCATCATCTCCACGCCGACGTCGCTGCCGATGCTGACCTGGCCCTGGGTGACGGCCACGCGTCCGACCAGCGCCGGCGGATCGCCGCTCTCGCTTTGTCCCATGGCCAGGGACGACAGGCCGGCGAGCGCCAGCACGGTGACGGTGTTCAGGACTCGGTTGCGCATGACGCTCTCCAGGCTTTGTTTTTGGTATGAGGCACAGTATGGACGCAAATCGTCCACCTGATTACAACGCACGAGGGTTCAAAAGGACAACGCGGTTACAAACAGTTGCGAAAACGCCGGTAACCAAACAAACCCGGCCGTGGGGTTCAGGCGTGATTATGTTTTACGAAGAACAGCAGGGCGCCCACCACCATCAGCACGGCGCCGAAGAAGCGGTTCTGGATCCGGACGGCGCGCTCGTCGCGGAAGAAGCGCTGCATCGACGAGGCCAGGAAGGCGTAGCCGTGCATCACGCTGGCATCGATGGTGACCATGGTCACGGCCAGGATCGCCAGCTGGGGCAGCACCGGCGCCTGGGGTGAAATGAAACCCGGCAGCACCGCGACCATGAAGATGATGCCCTTGGGATTGGTCGCGTTGGTCAGAAAGCCGGTCAGCACGCGCCGTCCGAACGACGGGTGCGCCGCCATGCCGGCGGTCGAGACGCCGGTGGGCGTGGCGCGGGCGCGCCACTGGCCGATGCCGAGCCAGATCAGGTACAGGGCGCCGACGGTTTTCACCACGGTGAACGCCAGTTCGGAGGCCAGCAGCAGCGAGCCGACGCCGGCACCGGCAATGACCAGCACCAGGATCAGGCCCAGCTGCAGCCCCAGCACGGTGGCGCTGGCCTTTTTCAGGCCGTAGGCGAGGCCGTGCGACATCGACAGGATCGCGCCGGAACCGGGCGAGATGGCGATCAGGGTACCGGCGATGACGAAGGTGATCCAGGTGGCGAAGCTCATGCGGGGGAAGAAAAGGGGTGAAACGGGGAGGGGAGAAAATGGCCCGCGGCGGTGGAGATGTCCGGCCGCCGCGGCCAGCGCGAAGAGCAGGGACCTCGATAAACCGTCGCGAGCGGCGGCAATGGTGGTCGAGAAGCGCAGCTGTACGGGAGTACAGCCGGTCCGCCGTAGCGGAGCATCGCAAACCGCCAGTGCAACGCGCAGCAGGTTTTGCGAGGTTCCTTATTTTTTCTTCGGATTGACGGCTGCTTTCAGGGTAGCGCCGGCTGCGAAGCGCGGGGTCTTCGACGCGGCGATCTTCATCGGCTCGCCGGTGGCCGGGTTGCGGCCCTTGCGGGCGGCGCGCTTGGTCACCGAGAACGTGCCGAAGCCGGTGATACCGACCGTGTCGCCTTTTTTCAGGCGCTCGGTGATGATCTCGATGACGGTGTTCACCGCGTCGTTGGCAGCGGCACCCGACATTTCGGTACGCTTCGCAAATTCAGCGATCAGTTCGCCTTTTTTCATAAATCCTCCGGGTTAAAAGAGCCGGAAGATTAGCATAATTAATTGCCACATGTAATGTTCGTACAAGCCGAGCGCGTGCCGTAGGGCCTGTATTGGCGGGGTTTCTGCCGTTTTACGCTGTTCAGGCGGCGGCCGGCAGCGCTTCTCCGGCGGCCAGGCGCAGGCGCAGCGCGGCATTGATCAGGGTCTGGTAGCCGGTGCCGGTGCGTTCCGCACGCGAACGGAACTCGTCCAGGACCTCGTCGTCCAGGTAGATCGTGATGCGGGTCTTGCGTTTCGGCGGACGGGTGCGGCGGCGGGGCGCGGTCGGCAGGTCGAAATTGCTGTTCATGGGCATCTCTCTTTTTGGTCGGTAGAGGCTGCTGTACCGCAGCCAATGATCGAACTATACGTATTTCGATCCGGCCGCCGGCGCGGAAAGCGACGAGTTGCAGATTTTCAGGGATGAAACGCAAATATCGCGCCTGAACCGTGTGCATTGCGGCCTGGCCGGTCAGGTAAGATGTGGCGATATTGACATTTGGGAGCTGGACAATGGCCGCAGGAAGTTTATTAGCACTGATCGACGATATCGCGAGCGTCCTCGACGACGTCGCCCTGATGAGCAAAGTCGCGGCCAAGAAGACGGCCGGCGTGCTCGGCGACGACCTGGCCCTGAATGCCCAGCAAGTGACCGGCGTGAATGCCGACCGAGAATTGCCGGTGGTCTGGTCGGTGGCGGTCGGTTCGCTCAAGAACAAGGCGATCCTGGTGCCGGCGGCACTGGCCATTTCCGCCTTCCTGCCGCAGGCGATCACGCCGCTCCTGATGATCGGCGGCGCCTACCTGTGCTTCGAGGGTTTCGAGAAGCTGGCGCACAAGTTCACGCATTCCGCGGCCGAGGACGCTGCGCATGAGGAGGAACTGGCCACCGCGCTGGCCGCCAACGCCGACATGCGCGCGGTCGAGCAGGACAAGATCAAGGGCGCGATCCGTACCGACTTCATCCTGTCGGCGGAAATCATCGTGATCGCGCTGGGCGTGGTCAACGAGCAGAGCACATCCTTCGGCGCCCAGGTGGCGGCGCTGGTCGCGGTGGCGGTGGCGATGACGATCGGCGTGTATGGCATCGTGGCCGGCATCGTCAAGATCGACGACCTCGGCCTGTACCTCAGCAAGAAGAGCGGGGCGCTTGCGCGCGCCATCGGCAACCTGCTGCTGGCGGCGGCGCCGAAGCTCATGAAAGCGCTGTCGGTGATCGGCACCGTGGCCATGTTCATGGTCGGCGGCGGCATCATCGGCCATGCGTTCGAGCCGCTGCACCACCTGGCGGAAGGGGCGGCGCATGCGGTGAGCGGCGTGCCCGGCGTCGGCGGCGTGCTGGCGGCCGTCACGCCGACCCTGATCGACGCGGTGGCCGGAGTCGTGGTCGGCGCGGTCGTGCTGCTGCTGGTGTCCCTGGTGCAGCGCATTCGCGGCAAGAAGCACTGACCTGTCACTCGCTCTCATTGCTCAATGACGAGCCCTCTCCGGCCGCACCTGGCGGCCGGATCGTTTTTCCCCACCATCGCCGCAAGGCGTCAAGTTGATCCATGCTGGTGCGCCACGCCCGTCGCAGGTGCTTTTCATGCACCACGCATGCCCATCTGTTGCATCTTTACAAACCGGAAAGCTGAATCGTTTGACAATACTTGTGCCCACGGCACAGTATGAAGTGTCACTTGCCACAAGCTAAGTGCCTCACAACACGTGCTGGGTACCACCCGCTGTCTCGCTTTCCCTGCCTGCCGCCCACGGCCAGGCACCGCATATCAAGAATAAGGACGCAACAGCATGCAACAACGATTCATACCCACCCCCACCGTACTCGCCCTCTCCATCGCCGCGCTGTGCGCCACCATGGGCCAGGCCCAGGCGCAGGAAGCGCCTGGCGGCGACAGTGCCAACACCGTCGTCGTGACCGGCACCCGGGTGGCCAACCGCAGCGCCCTCGACACGGCATCGCCGGTCGACATCATCTCGGCCGACACCCTGAAAAGCACCGGCACCACCGAACTGAACCAGGCATTGTCCGTGGCGCTGCCCTCGCTGAACTTCCCGCGTCCGGCGCTGACCGACGGCACCGACACCATCCGCCCGGCCACGCTGCGCGGCATGGCGCCCGACCAGTCGCTGGTGCTGGTCAATTCGAAGCGCCGCCACACCTCATCGCTGGTGAACCTGAACGGCAGCATCGGGCGCGGCTCGGCGGCGGTCGACCTGAACACGATCCCGACCGCGATGGTCAAGAACATCGAGGTGCTGCGCGACGGCGCCGCGGCCCAGTACGGATCGGATGCGATTTCCGGCGTGGTCAACGTCCGCCTGCGCACCGACCGCGACGGCGGCGAAGGCACTTTCACTTTCGGCGAACGCAAGACCGACTACAGCATGCTCAACGGCGGCGCGCCGGCGGGCGCCACCTGGGGCCCCGGCCCGACCTCGCGCTCGCGCACCGACGGCCAGGTCCGCACCCTGTCCGCCTGGAAGGGCCTGCCCTGGGGCGAGACCGGCTACATCACCATCGCCGGCGAAGCGAAAAGCCAGGAACACACCGAGCGCAGCGGCTACGACCTGCGCCAGCAGTACGCCAAGGTGAACGGCGCCTTCGACCCGCGCGAACAGAGCATCAACCGCTACGACGCCTGGTACGGCGAGCCGGAAATGAAGCAGAAGACCGTGTTCGTCAATGCCGGCAACACCCTGGCCGGCGGCGCCAAGGTCTATGGCTGGAGCAGCTATCAATTGCGCGACGCCCTCTCGGCCGGCTATTTCCGCCTGCCGCAGGACGTGCGCAACGTCCAGGCGATCTACCCGGACGGCTTCCTGCCGATCATCGCGCCCACCGTCGAGGATTTCAGCGCCGCCGCCGGCATCAGCTGGTCGGTCGGCGACTGGGACCTGGACACCTCGCTGGTGTACGGCCAGAACCGCATGAATTACGACGTGGTCAACACGCTGAACGCCTCCTACGGCGCGGCCAGCAAGACCAGCTTCGACGCCGGCGGTTTTACGTATAAACAGCTGGTCTACAACCTGACCGGCGTGCGCAAGTTCGACATCGGGGGCCTGGCCTCGCCGCTGAACGTGGCGCTCGGCACAGAGGCACGCCGCGAAGGCTATGAACTGCATGCCGGCGAGCCGACCTCGTGGAACAACGGCGGCGTGCTGGTGAACGGCCTGCCTGCGGCATCCGGCGCCCAGGTGTTCCCGGGCTTCCGTCCGGCGAATGCATCCGACACCTCGCGCACCGCAATCGGCGTGTTCGTCGACGTCGAGGCGAACATCACCGATAAACTGCTGGCCTCGGCCGCGGTGCGCGGCGAGCACTACAACGACTTCGGCGGCAACGTGTCCGGCAAGCTGGCCGCGCGCTACGACTTCGCGAAGCAGTTCGCGCTGCGCGGTTCGGCCCAGAACGGCTTCCGCGCGCCCTCGCTGCAGCAGCAGAACTTCACGTCGACCTCGACCAACTTCATCAACGGCATCCCCTACGAGATCACCACCTTCAAGCCGCTTGACCCGGTGGCGGTGGCGCTCGGCGCCCAGCCGTTGAAGGCCGAGAAGTCGACCAACTACTCGCTCGGCGCGGTGATGCGCTTCGCGCCGCTGAGCATCACGGTGGATGCCTACCGCATCAAGGTGCGCGACCGCATCGTGCTGTCCGAAAACCTGACCTCGACGGCGGTGCGCGACTACATCGTGCGCCAGGGCTTTGCCGGCGTGGGCGGCGGGCGCTTCTTCATCAACGGTGTCGACACCACCACCAAGGGCGTGGACGTTGTCGCCAACCTGCCGTGGAACGCGGGCGCCGCCGGCCGCTTCGACTTCACGCTGGCCGGCAACTTCAACAAGACCGAGGTCACCCGCGTGCCGACCACCGCCCAGCTGGCGGCGCTGAACCCGGCGCCGATCCTGTTCGACCGCGTGAACGTGCTGACGCTGGAACAGGGCCAGCCGAAGAACAAGATCACGGCCAGCGCCAACTGGAAGCTGGACCGGTGGGGCGTGACCGCGCGCGCGACCCGCTACGGCAAGGTGCTGGCGCCGGGAACGACGGCAGCCAACGATTTCTGGCTCAACGAGCACACCGTCGTCGACCTGGAAGGCCGCATCGCCCTGACCAGCAAACTGAGCCTGGCGATCGGCGCGGACAACCTGTTCGACCAGTATTCGGAGACCCTGCCGTTCACGCTGAACACGACCAACAACACGCCGTTCTCGAACTACGCGCCGTTCGGCAGCAGCGGGCGCTACCTCTACGCGCGGGCCAGCTACAGCTTCTGAGCTCGCGATCACCGGGTAGGGTGGACGGCTTGCCGTCCACGCGTTCAAACTACGCATGCACTGATTGAACGCGTGGACAGCGGAGCTGTCCACCCTACCTCCTTTCTCGCCCAAACGGGCACCCCTCCTCCATCTGCCTTACAATCTGATCAAGCTTGCCAATCAGGCACGCCGGCTCAGCATCGCCCCCAGCGCCAGTCCCAGGCCGAAGGCGCCATAGACCACGGCCAGCGAAGGACGCGACAGGTGCTGCTCGTAGCCGGGTTCCAGGCGCTTCGGCGTGCAGTGGTAATCGGCGAAGCAGGCCACGGCGGATGCGGCGCCGGCCACGCCCAGCGTGAGCGGCGGCTGCTTCCTGTCGAGCAGGTGGCCGCACAGGCGCTCGAAGCTCACGGCCCAGAACGTGGAACAGGCGTGGTGGATCAGGTAGCCGGTGACGGTGTGACGCGCGGACGGCGCATAGCGATGGAAGGCCTTGTCGCCCCAGATCCAGTGGCTGATCGCATTGGTGGGCGCCCAGGCGCTGCCGGCGTCGCGCTGGCCCAGCGCCAGCAGCGCCGCGGTGGAGAGCAGGCTGGACGCCGCACCGCCGACCAGGCCGTGCCGCAGTGCCGTGTGCCAGGTTGTCATGAAGTCCTCGGGTCGTGAACGGTTTGAAAAGGATGGATGCATGCGGATATTGCTGACGGGAGCGAGCGGATTCATCGGACAACACCTGCTGCACGCGCTGCTGGCGGAAGGCCACCACGTCGTGTGCGCCGTGCGCCGTGTGAAACCGAGCAGCGACCCGCGCCTGAGCTACATCCATGCCGACTTCACCAACGATACCGGCAAATCGGCCTGGCTGGCGCGCCTGTCCGGCATCGATGCCGTGGTCAACACCGTCGGCATCTTCCGCGAGCAGGGCGCGCAAACCTTCGAGGCCCTGCACGTGCGCGCGCCGCGCGCCCTGTTCGCCGCCTGCGCCGAATCCGACGACGTGCACATGGTGCTGCAATTGTCCGCCCTGGGCGCCGACGAGGGCGCCGAGACGCCGTACCACCTGTCGAAAAAGGCGGCGGACGACTACCTGGCCTCGCTGCCGATCCGTTCCTGCATCGTCCAGCCCTCGCTGGTCTACGGCGCCGACGGCACCAGCGCGCGCGTGTTCAAGGCGATGGCCTCGATGCCCGCCGCCGTGCGCTTCGGCGACGCGCCGCAGCTGGTGCAGCCGATCCACGTCGACGACGTGGTCGCCGCCATCGTGGCCCTGCTGCGCCAGCGCCTCTACGTCGACCAGGCCGAACTGTTCCCGCGCACCACGCGCCGCATCGCCCTGGCCGGCCCGCAGGCGCTGCCCTTCATCGACTACCTGGCGGCCCTGCGCGCGGCCATGGGCATGGGACGCCTGCGCGTCGTGAAGCTGCCGGCAGGCCTGGCCAGGTTCCTGGCGCGCTTCGGCCGCTGGCTGCCGGGCGGCCTGCTCGACCCGGATGCGCTGCGCATGCTCGACCGCGGCAACACGGCCGACGCCGGGCCCACGCTGCGCCTGCTGGGCCGGCCGCCACGCACCATCGCTTCCTTCATCACCGATGCCGCCGCCGAACGCGCGCGCGCCAAGCTGGACTGGCTGCTGCCGGTGCTGCGCGGTTCGATCGTGGTCGTCTGGATCTTCACGGCGATCGTCTCGGCCTTCGTCTACCCGGTCCAGGAAAGCTACGAACTGCTGGCGCGCACCGGCATCCCGGAGAACCTGCGGCCCCTGATGCTGTACGGCGCCTCGGCCTTCGACCTGGCGCTCGGCCTGGGCATCCTGTTCGTCAAGCGGCGGCGCTGGCTGTGGCTCGCGCAACTGGCCCTGATCGGCTTCTACACGGTGGTCATCGCGTGGAAGCTGCCGGAATTCCTGGTCCACCCGTATGGACCGTTGACCAAGAACCTGCCGATGCTGGCGGCGATCTGGCTGCTGTATGAGCTTGACGGAAAGGAAACCATATAAATGGATTACGTCGTCGTGAAGTGGCTGCACATCCTGTCGTCGACCTTCCTGTTCGGCACTGGCATCGGGTCGGCCTGGTACATGCTGTTCGCGAACGTCAGCCGCGACGTGCGCGCGATCGCCGTGGTCAGCAAGTACGTGGTCATCGCGGACTGGCTGTTCACGGCCACCACCGCCATCATCCAGCCGGCCACCGGTTTCTACATGGCGCACCTGGCCGGCTTTCCGCTCACCAGCCACTGGATCATGTGGTCGGTGATCCTGTACGTGATCGCCGGCGCCTGCTGGCTGCCGGTGGTATGGCTTCAAATGCGCCTGCGCGACATGACGGCCGAGGCGGCGCGCAACGACACCCCGCTGCCGCCGCTGTACTGGACCTACTTTAAAACCTGGGTCGGGCTGGGGATCCCGGCCTTCATCGCCTTCGTCTTCATCTTCTGGTTCATGGTGGCCAAGCCGATGTAGTAGGCTGTTGACTTAATTATCGAAAGGAAGCTTCATGTCCCGTATTGGTCTCGGCCTCATTTTGTCGCTCGTATCGAGCGCCGTATTCGCCGCCGCACCGGCCTGGGTCGCGCGCAGCGACGCCTATACCCAGCCGGTCCTGAAGGACACCGGCAAATACCAGCCCGAGGAATCGACCGAACTGGGCGACGAGAGCTTCGACACCGCGGTCGCCGACTTCAAACCGCGCGACTACGCGCGCCAGCTGGCCGATACCGAAAAACGCCTGAAGGAATTGCGCCGCCAGCGCGCGCTTGAGAAAGACGTCAAGGTGCGCCAGGACCTCGACATCCTGATCGACTCGCGCGAAAAGCTCATCGCCAGCATGAAGCTGGACCGCCAGTACCTCCTCAACTACGTGAACGTGGGCGAGCTGGTGTACGGCGGCCTGCAATCGCTGCTCGACCCGCGCAACAAGCCGGAGCGCCAGAAGCTGGCGCTGGTGCGCCTGAAGCGCTACGCCGGCAAGGAAAACGGCTACGTCCCGATCGCCACGCTGGTACGCGCGCGCAGCGAGGAGCGGCTTGCCAACAAGGCCCTGATCGGCCCGTATATCGGCGAAGTCGAGGAGGGCCTGAACAACAACGCCACCTACCTGAACGGCATCGAAGCGATGTTCAAGAAGGCCGGCGTGCAGGGCTGGAAAGCCGACCTGGGGGCCCTCAAAGCCCAGGTGAAGGATTACGACGACTGGGTGCGCGCCAGCATCCTGCCGCGCGCGCGCAAGGAAGTGCGGCTGCCGGAGGCGATCTACGCCAACCGCCTGGTCAACGTCGGCGTCGACATCGCGCCGGAACAGCTGATCGAGCGCGCCAGCTTCGACTTCCAGGAAGTGCGCGACCAGATGCAGGTGGTGGCGAACACCATCGCCGCGCAAAGGAAACTGCTGTCGCCGGACTACCGCGACGTGATGCGCGAACTCAAAAAGACCTCGATCCCGGCCGACCAGCTGCTCCCTTATTACCGCGAGCGCCTGAAGGACATCGAAGGCATCATCCGCGCGCGCGGCCTGGTGACGCTGCCTTCACGCGAGGCCAACATCCGCACCGCCAGCGAGGCGGAAGCGGCGCGCACGCCGGCGCCCTTCATGAATCCGCCGCGCATGATCGGCAACACCGGAGAATACGGCGAATTCGTGATCCCGCTCTCGAACCCGAACGCGAAGTCGAAGGAAAAGATGGACGACTTCGACTACGCCGCCGTGGCCTGGGGCGTGACCGCGCACGAGGCGAGGCCGGGCCACGAGCTGCAGTTCGCGTCGATGGTCGAGCAGGGCATGTCGGTGGCGCGCGCCCGCTTCGCCTTCAACAGCGCCAACGTCGAAGGCTGGGGCCTGTATTCGGAAGCGCTGGTGCTGCCCTACATGCCGCCGGAAGGCCAGCTGGCCGCGCTGCAGATCCGCCTGCTGCGCATGGCGCGCGCGATGCTCGACCCGATGATCAACCTGGGCCGCATGACGCCGCAGGAAGCCAAGGCTTTCCTGATGAAGGAAGTGGTGCTGTCCGAACCCTTCGCCCAGTCCGAGGTCGACCGCTATTCCTACCGCAGCCCGGGCCAGGCCACCGCCTACTACTACGGTTACGTGAAGCTGCGCGCCTTGAAAACCCTGGCCGAGATCGAGCTGGGCGAGCGTTTCAATCTGAAGGCCTTCAACGACTTCGTCATCGCCCAGGGCATCCTGCCGCCGGACTTGATGAAGCAGGCGGTGCTGCAGGACTTCATCCCGGCACAAAAAGCACAAGTGGCCGTTAAATAATTCATCAGGGTATCTTGCGCCGTGTCCGTCTCATTATCGGTAAGGTGGGCGGATGTTTCGTTCACCCTTACGGAGGCTCACATGCGCAAGATGATCCTGATGGCCGTCGCCGGTTTTTTCTGGAAGAAGTACATGGCCAAGAAGACCTATAACGGCACCGTTCCCGGCCGTTTCTGACCGGCCGCCCGCATCGCCCGACCGTGCGCCGCCCCCGCGCGGCTTGCGGCGACAATGACCTCCCGCCCGGACGGGCGTAACGATCAAACCCAAGGAGGAAGGACGATGCGGGCTTACCAGATTCTCCCCGGCGATGGCATCGACGGGCTGCAATGCGTGGATTTCCCGGACCACGCGCCGGGTGCGGGCGAAGTGCGCGTGCGGGTGCGCGCGGTCTCGCTGAATTACCGCGACCTGATGGTTGCCAGCGGCAACTACCTGGTCAACGTCGACGATCCCATCATTCCCTGCTCGGACGGCGCCGGCGAAGTCGTCGCCACCGGCCCGGGCGTGACACGGGTGCAGGTGGGCGACCGCGTCGCCGCTTCCTTCTTCCCCTACTGGCAAGACGGCCGCACCGGCCCCGACAAGGTTCGCCACGCGCTGGGCGGCGACATCGACGGCATGCTGGCCGAAGAGGTCGTGCTGCATGAAGACGCGCTGGTGAAAATCCCGGCCTCGATGAGCTTCGTCGACGCCGCCACCATGCCCTGCGCCGGCGTGACGGCCTGGAACGCGATCTTCGAATCGAGCAACGGTATCCAGCCGGGCGACACCGTGCTGCTGCTGGGCACCGGCGGCGTCTCGGTGCTGGGCCTGCAGCTGGCCAAGGCGGCCGGCTTGACCACCATCATCACCTCATCCAGCGACGACAAGCTGCAGCGCGCGAAGGAACTGGGCGCGCATCACGTGATCAACTACCGGAGCACGCCGGAATGGCAGGAAGAGGTACTGCGCGTGACCGGCGGCCTGGGCGCGGACGTGGTGCTGGAAGTCGGCGGCCAGGGCACGGTGAACCGCTCGGTGGCATCCGCCTCGATGGGCGGCAGCGTCGCCATCATCGGCGGCGTCAGCGGCTTCGGCGGCGAGGTCAACCCGGCCACGCTGCTGACCGGCGCCAAGCGCATGGTCGGCATTTTCGTCGGCAGCCGCACCATGCTGGAGAAGGTGATGCGCTTTGCCGAGACCGCCGGGATCCAGCCGGTGGTGGACCGCGTGTTCACCTTCGAGCAGGCGCAGGAAGCGTACCGCCACATGGAATCGGGGGCGCACTTCGGCAAAGTCGTGATCGCGCTGGGGCAGTAAGCCTTGCCGCAAGCGCTACCGTCACCCCCGCGAAAGCAGGGTCATACCGAGCTTCCGAAGTCTTCCGGTTTACCGAATTCCGTCCTTCAGCATGGATTCCCGCTTTCGCGGGAATGACATTGCGGGCTTCATTTCTGCATTTTCACCAGCTCGATTTCGAACAGCTTCGGCCACAGCTTCCCGGTCACATACAAACGCTTCTGTTTGGCGTCATAGGCGATGCCGTTCAGGACCGCGTCCACCGACGTGGTCCCGCGCTTGTCCGGCGGCAGCAGGCCGGCCAGGTTGATCCAGCCGACCACCTTGCCGCTGGCCGGGTCGATGCGCGCGATCACGTCGTAGCCCCAGATGTTGGCGTAGATCTCGCCGTCGACCACTTCCAGCTCGTTCAGCTGCGGGATCGGCTTGCCCTCGGCCGTCACCTGGATGCGGCGCTGCTCGTCCAGCGTCTTGGGGTCGAGCACGCGGATCTCGTTGCTGCCGTCGCTCATGTAGACGTGCTGCGCGTCGCTGGCCAGGCCCCAGCCTTCGCCCTTGTAGTTGAAGCGGCTCTTCATGGTGAAGGTCTTGGCGTCGTAGACGAAGCCGACGTTCGACTGCCAGGTCAGGGTGACGATGTTGTCGCCGACGGCGGCCGAGCCTTCGCCGAAGTATTCGTCGGCCAGCGCCTTCTTCTGCAATACCTTGCCGGTCTTGAGATCGACCTTGCGCAGCGAGGACTGGCCCTTCTGGCCGGTGCTCTCGTACAGCTGGCCATCCTTGAAGAACAGGCCCTGGGTAAAGGCGCCCGGGTCGTGCGGGTAGGTGTTCTTGACCATGAACCCGTACACGGGGATGGCAGCCTGGGCGACGGTGGCGCCGCCCAGGACGAGGCCCAGGCCGAGGACCAGGGATGCGATTTTTTTCATAAGGCTCCGGAAAGCGAAGACCGGCCGCGCCGGCACGATGTCATAGTATGCCAGCAACGCGCCAATGCCGAGCCGGTTGACCTGGTTTTACGGCGCTGCCGTGCCGGGACGATGGGTTGCCGGCATTTGCGTTAGGATTGGCCTTGAAATGAATAACGGATGACTCGGGAACCGGAATGGACAGTATCGACCTTGAAGTGCTGCACGCCTGCGACCAATGGCTGCGCGCGGGCCAGCGCTGCGAATACGTGACGGTGGTGCGCACCTGGGGATCGAGCCCGCGTCCGGAAGGCGCGACCATGGCGATCCGCGAGGATGGCATGGTGGTGGGCTCGGTGTCCGGCGGCTGCATCGAAGACGACCTGATCGCGGCAGTACGGGAAAAGGGGATCACGCGCACCGCACCGGAAGTGCTGACCTACGGCATCAGCGCCGACGAGGCCCACCGCTTCGGCCTGCCCTGCGGCGGCACCATCCAGCTGGTGGTCGAGCCGCTCGGCGCGCACAGCCGCATGGACGAATTGCTGGCCCTGGCCCAGCGCCGCGTGCTGACCCGGCGCACCCTCGACCTTGCCACCGGCGCCGTCGAGCTGGCCCAGGGTGCCGCCGACGAGCGCCTGCGCATGGACAAGCAGCAGCTGCTCACCCTGCACGGCCCGCGCCTGCGCATGCTGATCATCGGCGCCGGCCAGCTGTCGCAATTCCTGGCCCAGATCGCGGTCGGGCTGGAATACCAGGTCACGGTGTGCGACCCGCGCGAGGAATACCGCACCAGCTGGAACCTGCCGGGCGTGGACCTCGTGCATGACATGCCGGACGACGTGGTGCTGGCCATGAAGCTGGACAACCGCAGCGCCGTCATCGCGCTGACCCACGACCCCAAGCTGGACGACATGGGCCTGATGGAAGCGCTCAAGACCGATGCCTTCTACGTCGGCGCGATCGGCTCGCGCGTGAACAATGCGCGCCGCCGCGAACGCCTGCGCGACCTCGACCTGAGCGAAGCGCAGATCGCGAAACTGCACGGCCCGATCGGCATCTACATCGGCAGCAAGACGCCGTATGAAATCGCGGTGTCGATCCTGGCCGAGCTGACCGCCGTGAAAAACGGCGTGCCGCTGCCGCAGCAGATGACGGTGGAGGGCGGCAAGGCGATGATGAGCGACCTGCCGGTCAATCCGCTGGCAGACACGCGCGCCGCCGCCTGATCACGCCTCTTTCAACAACAGCGCGGCCAGCGCCAGCATCGTCAGCCCCGTAAAGGCTTCGATGGCGCGCCATACGCCTGGCCGCGCCAGCACGAAGGCAAAGCGCCGCGCCAGCAGGCCCAGTCCAGAAAACCACAGCAGCGAAGCCAGCATGGCGCCCAGCGCGAAGGAACTGCGGTGGCCGGCCGCCAGGCTGCTGCCGACCGCGCCCAGCACCACCACCGTGTCCAGGTAGACGTGCGGGTTCAGCAGCGACATCGCCAGCACCGTCATGAGGGCTTGCGGTGCGCGGGCGGCCGTCGCGCCTTCCTGCGCCGGCGCCGCCGCCCCGCGCCAGCTGCTCATCAGGCAACGCAGCCCATACCAGCACAGGAACAGGGCACCGCCCCAGCGGCAGGCCGCCAGCAGCATCGGCGAGGCTTCCACCAGCGCGCCGAAGCCGGACATGCCGAGCGCGATCAGGACGGTGTCGACCAGCACGCACGTGGCCACCGTCAGCAACACGTGGCGGCCGCGCACGCCGGTGCGGATCACGTGGGCGTTCTGGGCACCGATCGGCATGATCAGGCTGGCGCCCATGCCCAGGCCCTGCAGGAAGACTTGCTGCGACAACATTGTTATCTCCGCTTGATGGAAAGCAGGCAGCATCGCCGCAGCAGCGTACTTCTTCAATTATATTAACGAAATCTAATCTTCCTTAAGCCGGGCTAATCCAATGCAGATCGATCCACGCCGCAGCGAAGCCTTCCTGGCCGCCATCGACGGCGGCAGCCTGGAAGCGGCGGCCGTGCGGCTGAACATCACGCCCTCGGCCGTGTCGCAGCGGATCAGCGCCCTCGAGCAGGACATGGGGACGCCGCTGCTGGTGCGCTCGCGCCCCTGCCGCCCGACCGCGCCCGGCATGCGCCTGCTGCAATTCCTGCGCCGGCGCGCACTGCTGGAAGCGGAATTCCTGGCCGAGCAGGAAGCGGACGCCGGACCGGTGCGCATCCTGCTTGCCGTCAACAACGACACGCTGGCGACCTGGCTGTTGCCGGTGCTGGCGCCGGTGCTGATCGCCGAAGGTCTGCTGGTCGAATTCGTGCTCGACAACCAGGGCCACACGTTTGCGCTGCTGGAGCAGGGGCTGGCGCTGGCCTGCGTCTCCGGCGAAACCGCGCCGATGCGCGGCTGCACGGTCAGCCCGCTGGGCCTGATGCGCTACCGGATGGTGGCGGCGCCGGCCTTTGCACGGCGCTGGTTTCCGGACGGGATCAACCGCGACGCCGCGCGCCGCGCGCCGGTGATGGTATTCGATCGCAAGGACACGATGCAGTCGATGTTCCTGCTGCAGCATTTCGGTTTGCCCGAGGGGGCGTATCCCTTTCATTACGTGCCGTCCAGCGACCCCTACGTGCAATCGATCCGGATCGGCCTCGGCTACGGCATGCTTCCGCTCGAGCAGTGCGCGGCGATGCTGGCGTCCGGCGAGCTGGTCGACCTGACGCCGGACCTGCACCTGGACGTGCCGCTGTACTGGCACGCCTGGCGCATTCAGCCGCCGCGGCTGGAGCGCATGGGGGCGGCGCTGGTCAAGGCGGCGCGCGAGGTGCTGTTGCCGCTTCCTGCGCCGCTGTCCTGAGCCAGCGGCAGCCACTGGACCAGGCACCAGGCGCTTTCGGGCACCACGAAGATCCACAGCAGCGGTACGCCGGTCAGGGCCAGCGCCCACGCCATCCAGGCCGCGAACAGCAGGCGTGTCACGCCGTCGTAACGTCCGAACCTTACACTCGGCGCGCGCAGGCGCAGCACCGACCAGGTCAGCACCACGCTGCCCATCAGGCAGGCGAACAGGATATGAAAAGGGCCGAAGGCCGGCAGCGCGGCGCCGCCGAGCAGCTGGTTGATGGCGGAGAGCCGCTCATGCAGCACGGCGAAGCTCCAGGGCGTGGCGAATGGCGCGGTCAGCAGCAGGTCGTACCAGGCGCTGGCGCGCACGATGCGCAGGTAGGTGGGGGTGGACAAGCGCATGCGGGGCTCCTCGAAAGATGGTCGAACCATGCTGGGCCCTGGAGTACACTCCAGGGTCAACCACATTCGGAACCGGGATCGATGCGGATCGGAGAACTGTCGAGCGCCACCGGCTTGAGCCGCGACACGCTGCGCTTTTATGAAAAACGCGGCCTGCTGCTGTCGCGCCGCCTGGACAACGGCTACCGCGACTATCCGGCGGACGCCGTGCAGTGGCTGTGCTACTTGCGCAGCGCCCAGGCGCTGGGTTTCACGCTGGCCGAAATCGAGGCAGGCATGCCGCTGATGATCGACGAAGGCGGTGGTGCGCCGGATACCGCCGCACCACCGCTGCGCGACGCCCTGCGGCGCAAGCTGGCCGACATCGACGCGCGCATCGCCGGCCTGCAGGCGCTGCGTGAAGGCCTGGCGCGCCAGCTCGAGCAACCGGGCGCGGACTGCCCGCTGGCCGCGCACGCCTCGAACGGCGCGTGACCGGCGACGTGCGCGGCGCTAGACTGGCCGCCGGCGATCAACGCTGTTTCTGTCATGGGGTTTTAACTGGAGTGACGACGATGTGGCGTATCGAATTTTCATCCGCAAAATTCCTGCCGACGCTGCCGCCGGCCTGCCAGAACAATCCCGGCATCTACGGTTTCGAACTGGCCCTGTGGCTGGCGCAGGCGCTGGGCCGGCGCGGCATCGCCACCAGCTATCCGGCGCCCGAGGACTGGGGCTGGCTGATCGAATACGAGCTGCCGGCCGGCGCCAGCTTCCTGATCGGCTGCGCCAGCATCTGCGGCCCGCACGCGGGTTACGACGGCGAACCGGTCGACTGGTCGATCGCCGTCGAGGAATACCGCAGCATGAAGCAGCGCATCCACAACCTGTCCAGCACGCGCGAGCTGGAAACGCTGAGCGCGCACATCCTGGACGCATTGGCGGAAGAATGCATCCCTTCGGCCCGGCTCGAGGCCTGAACACGGTCCTGGACGTGCAAGCTGAGAAGTGCGGTATTTAAATGCTGCACTGTGGCATCATCACGTATTAATTTGTTACAGAACAATGTCTGCGTGATGTCGTCCGGCCGCGTTAAGGAAGCAGGCGCCGTGCCAAGGCGCAGTCATCGACCCATGGAGAAGAGAATGAAACGCCTGTTTGCCGCCGCCGCCCTGCTGGCCCTGTCCGCGCATGCCGCCTTTGCCGGCGAGTTGACCCTGTTCACCGACACCGACTTCCGCGGCGCCCGCCTCACCGTCGAACGCGATGCTCCCGACCTGAACCGCATCGGCTTCAACGACCGCGCGTCCAGCATCGTCGTGCGTTCCGGCGTGTGGCAGGTGTGCGAACACCGCGATTTCGGCGGCTTCTGCGCCGAGTTCGGCCCGGGCGAATACCGCAACCTGCCGCGTTTCAACGACAGCATCTCCTCGGTGCGCGAATTGTCGCGCGGCGGGCCGGGACGCGACGGCGGCTGGCGCGGTGACCGCGGCGACGACCGCCCTGGCGACGGCCGCTGGGACGACCGCCGTGGCGACGGCCGCTGGGATGACCGCCGCGGCGGCGACCGCGACGGCGGCGGCTGGCGCGGTGACGACCGCCGCGGCGGCAGCGCCGTCGAACTGTTCGACCGTCCGCGTTTCGAAGGCGCCCAGGTATCGCTGTCCGGCGAACTGCGTACGCTGCGCGACGTCGGCTTCAACGACCGCACCAATTCGATCATCGTCCGTGAAGGCCGCTGGGAATTCTGCGACGATGCCGATTTCCGCGGCCAGTGCACCGTCTACGGTCCCGGCCGCTACGCCTTCATCGACCGCCTGGCCGGCCGCATCTCCTCGATGCGCCGCGTGCGCTGATTTCAGATCAGCCGAGCAGCGCCACCCCCTTGATCTGCACCCAGACGGCGCGGCCGGGCTGGATATCCAGTTCGCGCCGCGAGCGTTCGGTGATGCGCGCCAGCAGCGGAGACGGTCCCATGCGCAGCTGGACCAGCACATGGCCCGGCGTGTCGGTGGCGGTTGTCGCCGTCACGGTGGCCGGCAGCAGGTTGACGATGCTGGTGCCGGCGGGACGTTGCAAGGCCAGGCTGACGTCGCGTGCGTGGATGCGGCAGCGCAGGTGGCTGCCGACGGCTTCCTTTCTCTGGCCGACGTAGAGTACTCCGCCCTCAAACGCCAGGCGCGACAGCGCGTCGGCCTCATGTCCCTCCAGCACCGTGTCCAGCACCACGCCGGCATCGTCGGCAAAGGCCGGCGGCAGGTCGGCGCGCGCCAGCGTTTCGCTCAGCGGGCCGCTGGCCACCACGCGGCCGGCGTCCAGCAGCACCAGGTGATCGGCCAGGCGCGCGACTTCGTCTGGCGCATGGCTGACGTAGATGATCGGGATCGACAATTCGTCGTGCATGCGCTCGAGATAGGGCAGGATTTCCTGTTTGCGGCGCAGGTCCAGTGCGGCCAGCGGCTCGTCCATCAGCAGCAGGCGCGGCGAAGCGAGCAGGGCGCGCGCGATCGCCACGCGCTGGCGCTCGCCGCCGGACAGGCCGGCCGGGCGACGCTCCAGCAGATTGCGGATGTCGAGCAGCCCTGCGACCACGTCCGGCGAAAACCTGCGCTCGCGCGCCGGCACCCGCTTCATGCCGAATTCCAGGTTGGCGCGCACGCTGAGGTGGGGAAACAGGCTCGCTTCCTGGAACACATAGCCGAGCGCGCGCTTGTGGACCGGCACGCAAAGTCCCTTCGCATCGTCCTGCCAGACTTCATCGCCGATCGACACATGGGCATCGTCGGCGCGTTCCAGCCCGGCGATGGCGCGCAGGCACGTGGTTTTACCCGACCCCGAGGGGCCGAACAGGGCGGTGATGCCGCGCCCCGGCAGGTCGAGGTCGACGTCGAGGGTGAACTCCCCGCGCTCGATGCGCAGGCGGGCCCGGATGTCCATCAGTGCCGTCCTTTCATCGCTTGCGGCTTCAAGGTGTACAGCAGCAACAGCACCAGGAAGCTGAACACGAGCATGACGGCGGACAGCCAGTGCGCCTGCGCGTAGTCGAGCGCCTCCACGTGATCGTAGATCTGCACCGACACCACCCTTGTCTTGTCCGGAATATTCCCGCCGATCATCAAGACGACGCCGAACTCGCCCACCGTATGGGCAAAACCGAGCACGCCGGCCGTCAGGAAGCCGGGCCGCGCCAGCGGCACCGCCACGCTCCAGAAACTGTCCCAGCGGCTGGCGCGCAGCGTAGCCGCCACTTCCAGCGGGCGTTCTCCGATCGCTTCGAACGCGTTCTGCAAGGGCTGCACCACGAAGGGCATCGAATACAGCACGGATGCCAGCACCAGACCGCTGAACGTAAAGGGCAGCAAGCCGATGCCGAGCGCGTCCGTCATCTTGCCGACGGATCCGTTCGGTCCCAGCAGCAGCAGCAAATAAAAGCCGATCACGGTCGGCGGCAGCACCAGCGGCAGCGCCACGACTGCCGCCACCGGATGCTTTAAACGCGAGCGCGTGCGCGCCAGCCACCAGGCGACCGGCGTGCCCAGCGCCAGCAGCAAGGCCGTGACGACGGTGGCCAGTTTCAGCGTCAGCCAGATGGCCGCGAGGTCGGCAGCATCCATTCTTGCCGGCCGTACCTACAGCGCGTAGCCGAAGGCGCGGATGATGCCCCTGGCCTTGTCCGACTTCAGGTAAGCCATCAGCGCGGCGGCGGTCGGGTTGCTGCCGCCCTTGCCCAGGATCACGGCGTCCTGGCGGATCGGGGCGTGCATCGAGGCCGGCACGATCCAGCCCGAACCGGAGGTGAACTTGCCGTCGCGCGCGACCTGCGACAGGGCAACAAAACCGAGTTCGGCGTTGCCGGTGCCGACGAACTGGTGGGCCTGGGCGATGTTTTCGCCCTGCACGATCTTCGGCTGCAGGCGGTCATATAAATTCAGCCTGGTCAGCGTCTCGACCGCGGCGGCGCCGTAGGGCGCGGCCTTCGGGTTGGCGATCGCCAGGTGGGCGAACTGGCCGGCCTGCAAGACCTTGCCCTGGCTGTCGACATACCCCGCTTTTGCCGACCACAGCACCAGCTTGCCGATGGCATAGGTGAAGCGCGAGCCGGGGACGGTCTGTCGTTCCCGCTCGAGTTTCAAGGGGGTCTCATCGTCGGCGGCGAGCAGGATCTCGAACGGCGCGCCATTGTGGATCTGCGCATAGAACTTGCCGGTGGCGCCGAAGGCCAGCACCGCCTTGTTGCCGGTGTCCTGCTCGAAGGCGGCGGCGATCTGCTGCATCGGCGCGGTGAAATTGGCCGCCACGGCCACCTGCACCTCGCCGGCGTGCGCACCCGCGGTCATCGTCAATGTGGCCAGCAGGCCGGCAAAGCGTTTCATGGCAACTCCTGTTCCTTATGTAGTAAAGATTATCTACTGAGCGTTATGTACTGAAGTATATAACGAAAGCCCGACCGATCTGCTATCGTGCCGTATGGAAGAAAAATTCACCCTGCAAGGCAGCGTCTGGATGACGGTCGGCGGCCAGAACTTCGGCGGACCGGGCCGGGTCGAACTGCTGGCCAGGATCGCCGAGACCGGTTCCATCAGCCAGGCCGCCAAGGCCATCAAGATGAGCTACAAGGGCGCCTGGGATGCGATCGACGCCATGAACAACCTGGCCGGCGAACCGCTGGTCGAACGCCTGACCGGCGGCAAGGGCGGCGGCGGCACGCGCCTGACCGCGCGCGGGCAGCAACTGGTCAAAAACTTCCGCGCCCTCGAACAAGTCCACCGTGATTTTGTCGAACAACTCAACCGGCAGGCCGCCGGCATTGCCGATGACTTGAACCTGATCAGCAGGCTGAACATGAAAACGAGCGCACGCAACCAATTCTTCGGCACCGTGTCCCGCGTCCACGCCGGGGCCGTCAACGACGAGATCGAACTCGACATCGCCGGCGGCCAGAAGCTGGTGGCCATCGTCACCCGCGACAGCACCGAAAGCCTGGGCCTGGAGCCGGGCCGCCAGGCGTTTGCCTTGATCAAGTCCTCGTCCGTCATCCTGGTCACGCAGGCGGACGGGGCGCGCTTCTCGGCGCGCAACCGCCTGACGGGCACGATATCCCGCCTGACGCCGGGCGCGGTGAACACCGAGGTCGTGCTCGACCTGGCGGGCGGCGGTAGCGTCGCCGCCATCATCACCAACGACAGCGCCCAGGCGCTGGAGCTGGCCGAGGGCAAGGAAGCGACGGCCATGTTCAAGGCGTCCAGCGTGATCGTCGGCGTGCCGGGCTGAGTTTTATCAAGTCACGACACGCAGCAGCGGGGCGTGCTCGAACAGGCCTTCCCCCTGCCAGCGCGGCGCGGTGACCGGCGCGTTCATCGGCACCGCCCTGTCCGCATAGTCGGGACCCAGGTTGTTCAACATGCGCGGAAAGGCGCGGCAATACGTCGACTGGATGCCGGCCAGGCGCGCCAGGTCGCGGTAGGTGACCACGTGACCCGGCGGCACCACGTCCAGCACCGCCAGCACCCGCGCATGCCAATCGTCGGACCAGGCCGGCAACAGCGGCCCCAGGTCGCGCACCGGGTCGCCCGGCCGCATCGTGCCGCCCGCGATCACGCGTGCCAGCATGCCGCGCCGCAGGCCGATATCGCGCGACAGGCCGGGGCGGAAGGCATCCAGGTTGCCGCAGGCTTCGCACTGGAACATCAGCCACAGCAGGACGTCCTCGCCGACGCGCAGCACCGTGCCTGATTCCAATTCATCCGTATCAAAATCCACCAGCACATTCTCTCGCAAGGCATGCGGCGCCAGGCCCAGGTCGCGATAGGCACCGGCACCGGCGATCAACAGCTGGCGCGGCGAATAACGGTCCGCATGGGCATCGCCGAGCAGGCCGCGCTGGGCGACGGCATCCGCGCAGGCGACCGGTTTCGGGGGCGAACCGCGGGTGGCGCGAATCGCCAGGGCAGTGAGGGTACCGATCTTCATGCACGCAGCGTATCAAAACCGCGCGCACCATGACAATTCAATGAGCAATCCAATAAGCGATCCGATAAGCCAGACGGACCGAAGCACCGCATAATGCCATCAGGGTTAAAGATGGGGGAATGGCGATGGAGAACTTTCTACCTGATCAATGCGATATCGTGATGGAGGGCGGCGTGACCTCCGGCGTCGTCTACCCGGCCTTCGTCGCCCGCCTGGCAAAGCGGTTCACCTTGCGCTCGATCGGGGGCGCCAGCGTGGGCGCGATCGCCGCCATCGCCGCCGCCGCGGCCCAATACAAACGCAACCGGGTGCGCAAGGACGGCCACGGCTGCGACGACGGCTTCCACAAGATCGCGCTGCTGCCGCGGCGCCTGCGCGAGCGCGTCGGCAGCACGACGCGCTTGCTGTCGCTGTTCCAGCCGAGCGAGGTGCTGGCGCCGCATTTCCGCGTCATCGTCACCGCGCTGGACGGCGGCACCCGGTTCGACACCGTGCTGCGCGTGGCGCGTGCGCTGCTGGTCAATTTCCCCACGGGCGCGCTGGCCGGCGCACTGCTGTGGCTGCTCGGCTTTGCCGTCAGCAGCGGCTTGCTGGGCGGACATTTGCCGATGAGTATTGGCATCTGGCTGGCGAGCGGCTTGTGGTTCGGGCTGTCGATGCTGGTCGCCGGCCTGGTGTTCGCGGCCCTGCAATTCGCCCTGGGCGCCTGGCGCGAGCTGCGCCGCAACCGTTGCGGCATCTGTCCCGGCCTGCGCGCCCGTCCGGACAACCCGCCGGCGCTGACCGAGTGGCTGCATGCGATGGTGCAGGAGATCGCCGGACTGGCGCCCGACACGCCGCTGACCTTCGGCCACCTGCGCCAGTCGGAACCGTCGATCGAACTGGCCCTGATGAGCACAGGCCTGAGCGAACTGCGCGCCCACCGCCTGCCGCACGCGAGCGCCGACCTGGTGTTCCGCGCCTCCGAACTGGCGCACCTGTTCCCATCCAACATCGTCGAGTGGATGAAACAGGCCTCGCACCGTACCCCACACCGTCGCCAGACCCTGGCCTTGCTGGAAGGGGTGAATGGCGACCTCGAGGACTATTACTTCATGCCGGACGCGGACGATCTGCCCGTGGTGTTTGCCGCGCGCATGAGCCTGAGTTTCCCGGTGCTGATGCAAGCCGTGCCGCTGTACCGCATCCGCGCCCTGCCCACGCCGGGCAGCAAGGTCGGCTTGCTGCGCGTCTGGTTTTCCGATGGCGGCTTGACGAGCAATTTCCCGATCCACTTTTTTGACGCCATCCTGCCGACCCGCCCGACCTTCGGCGTCATCCTGCGCGACGATCTGCCGGAGGACCTGCCGCAGGCGGCCGCCAGCCCGGCCCGCCGTGTCTCGCTGCCGGTGAATAACAACGAAGGCATCACGCCGGCCTACATGCCGTTCGACGACGCCGCCGGCCGGCCGTCCCTGCCGCGTTTCGCCGCCGCCATCTTCCGCACCATCCGCACCTGGCGCGACGAAGCCCTGACGCGCACGCCGGGCTACCGCGACCGCGTGGTTTTGATCCGCCACAAGAAATCCGAAGGCGGCCTGAACCTGAACATGGACCGCAAGGCGATCGGCGTCATGAGCCGCAGCGGCAGCCTGGCGGCCCGGACCGTCATGGCACGCTTCCTCGACCCGGTCGCCACGCAAAACGGCTGGCTCAACCACCGCTGGGTGCGCATGCGCAGCACCGCCGCCATCCTGCAAGACACGCTGTCGCCGCTGGTCGACGCCTGGCACGACGCGCGCCTGTCGCCCTCGTACGCGGCGCTGTGGCAGGCGCAGGGCGAGGCGGCGCTGCCGGCCTACCGGCTCGGCAGGGAAAGCCGGCTGGCCGGCGAAATCCTGTGGAAGGGCATACTGGCGATCCCGGAGCAGATCCGGCATGCGGACTTGTCCTCGCATGCGCCGCGGCCGCAGCCGGAGCTGGTGATTTCGCCCAAGCAGGCCTGAGTTATCCCGGTGTTGTCCCCCGCTTGTCCCGGGCTTTTCCCTGCCTTATCCCGCCCCTTTCAGCAGGGTTTTCCACAGCTTGCCCCAAGCCTTTTCCACGGGTTTTACGGGCTTGTCCGCCGTTTATTCCCGGGTTATCCAAAGACTTATCCAGAGGCTTCATACCGCCCAATCATCCGCCTGCACCAGTGCCGCCAGCCGCAAATGCGGATCCTCGTTCCCCACGCAAAGAACCGCTGTTCATGCACCGGATGTCCTCTTTCCACGTCTTCCTGGACAACAGCCTGCCCATCGTCCGCGCCGTCCTCGCGCCGGCGTCGAGGCCAGGCTGGTACACGGCGATGCGGCCCCGGCTGGACCAGCGCGGGCAGGCGGAACTCGATACCTGGCTGCAGGACCGGTTCCCGCCCACCGGTGCTCAAGACGTCACCGCCATCAGTTCCAGCTTCAATTCGCGGATCCCGGACGGCACATAGATCGAGATCGATTGCGCCTGCAGCATGCGCTCGTACATCTGCCCTTTCGGATCCAGCGTGAAATAGCAGGTGTCCGGCCGCACCGGCACCGCGGACGGCAATTGCGGCGCATATTGCAGGCGCACCCCCGGCAGGGCGGACAGCACGCATTTCTCGACGTCGTCCGGCGCGCCCACCTTGAAGCGCAGCGGCACCACATCGACCAGTTCCAGCGCCGGGATGTCGGCCGAGACGGCGATATAGAACGTCGTCTTGTCGTCGATCTTGCCCGAGTCCAGCATGCCGAGGTGGTAGGAGGGACGCGCCTCGTTCAGGGCGATCGCGAAGTATTTCGACGAGATCACGGTGTCGAGCAGTTCGCGGATGATCTGGTGGAGCTTGGCGAAGGCCGGGCCCGGATCGGCGTGCTGGTAGGGCGGCAGATCGGAAAGAAGCCAGCTTTTCGAAAAGGTCATCAAGCCGCCGGCCACGGCCAGCAATTGCTCATATAAACGCTCCGGATGCAGCGACGGATGGTGGAAATGGTGGGTCAGCGTGGCGTGGGCGCTGCTCGCCGTGTGCAGCAGCCAGAACGAGGACATGTCGCCGGCGCGGAATTCGACCACGTTGCGGCTCGGCTCGCGGTGGTGGCCGTACAGGGCACTGACCTTGGCCTGCAGCGCGTCGAGCAGGCGGCGCAGCTGCAGGTACAAGGTGGGCGCCGCCTCGACCGAAAGGCTGGGCGGCACGAAGGCCGGGTCCATTTCAAAACCGCCGGTGGCGGCGCGGCGCAGGCGCAGCAGCGGGAAGTGGATATAGCCGTCGCGCGGTTCGAATTCGGACACCAGGCGCAGCGTCTTCCTGAGGTAGGCCAGCTGCACCGGCGCGGCCTGCGTGTACAGGTCCGGGGTTTCCTGGTTGGCCTGCACGAAGCGCGCCGTGTTGCTGGCCTGGCCGGGCTGGGCGAAATTCCCCGTGAAGGGTTTCAGGCCGGGCAGGGCGGCGTAATAGGTCACGCTCTGCTGGGCATGCGTCAGCTGGCCCAGGTCGATGGCGGGCGGCAGTTCGTCGATGTCCGGCGCGTCGACCAGTTCGCCGTCCTGGAAGCGCAGCGCCAGGTCGAGGATGCGCAGCACGTTGTCCGCCAGCGCATCGCGGTCGACCTGCAGCCGCTCGACGCCCCAGGCATACGGGTGGGCCGCGCGGATGCTCCGGTGCAGCCGGTGTTCGTGGTACGCGTCCTGGCGCTGGAAATGTTGTGGACGCAACAGCAAGCCTTCTCCCCAGAGTACTTTGCCGCTCATGCCCTTGCCCTCCTGTGCAGTGAAGAAAACAACATAGCGTTTCAGGCGGGCTTTTGTACCTGAACAATAGTCAATCTTGCGGTCGCTCAAGCCCGAGTGTGGCGTGCCCGGATCAACACTTTTTTTCTTGGCCGCATGTGTGAAGATGGCGTTTTGCCGGGCACATGCCCAAGCCAAGGAGGCCGACGATGAAGGGTTTTACGCCTGGGTTCTTTGACCGCCTGCTGGGTACGCCGATGCGCCACGGCGGCGGCGCCATGGCCACGCGCATGACGGTCGAAGACTTGAAGGACGCGGTGGCGCGCGACCTGGAAGCCTTGCTGAATACGCGTTCGGTGCTGCCCGGCGATGCGCTCAAGGGCTATCCCGAATGCGACACCTCGATCGTCAGCTACGGCATGATCGATTTCGCCGACCTGTCGCTGTCGAGTCCCACCGACCGTGCCCATATCTGCGCCTGCATCGAGCAGGCGATCGAGCGCCACGAGCCGCGCCTGCGCAACGTCAAGGCGCTGCTGGAAGTACGGGAAGGCGTGGTCAACCGCCTGAACTTTTCGATTACCGGGCTGCTGGTGGCCAGCGCCGCGCAGGAACCGGTCAACTTCGATGCGGTGCTGCAGCCGTCGACCCTGCAGTACAGCATCAGCAAGACGGGCCGGGCCCCTGCAGCGCCCACCACGCCCGCTGCGAAAGGGTCTTGATGGAACAATTGCTGCCCTACTATGAGAGCGAACTCGGCTACCTGCGCCGCAACCTGCGCGATTTTGCCGAGCGCTATCCGAAGATCGCCGGCCGCCTGCTGATCAGCGGCGAAGTCTGCGAAGACCCGCACATCGAACGCATGATCGAATCGTTCGCGCTGCTCAACGGGCGCATCGCCAAGCGCCTCGACGACGACTATCCGCAATTCACGGAAGCCCTGTTCGACGTGCTGTATCCGCACTACCTGCGGCCCTTTCCCTCCTGTTCGATCGCACGTTTCGACGGCAGTGGTGCCGCCAAGCAGCAGACCGGGGCCAGCGTGATCGCGCGCGGCACCCAGCTCAACACGCGGCCGGTGCGCGGCGCGGCCTGCACCTTCCGCACCGTGTATCCGGTCACGGTGGCGCCGCTGGCGCTCACGGGCGCCGGCTTTTCCGCCATCATCGACGCGCCGGAAGCGGTGCGTCTCCCGGCCGGCGCGTCGTCCAGCCTGAGCCTGACGATCGCCTGCACCGCCGAGCAGGGCGGCATCAAGGCGCTGGGCGTGCCCAGGCTGCGCGTGTTCATCGACGGCGAGCCCTCGTTTTGCGCGGCGCTGCGCGACGCCCTGTTCATGCGCAGCCTGGCGGCCTGGGCCGAAGCGGACGGCAAGGGCCGCTGGATCGCGCTGCCGGCGGTGCCGGTCCACGCCGCCGGCTTTGGCGAAGACGAGGCACTGATCGATTTCCCGGCGCGCTCGCACGCCGCCTACCGCCTGCTGACCGAATACTTCTGCTTTCCCGAAAAATTCAATTTCTTCGACATCGACCTGGAGGCGCTTGGCGCCGTGCTGCCCGCGGGCAGCCGCAGCATCACCCTGCATCTGGCGCTGGGCGGCCTGCGCGCCGACTCGAACACCGCGCGCATGCTCGGCACCCTGTCCACCAACAACGTCCTGCTCGGCTGCACGCCGATCATCAACTTGTTCCGCCAGCGCGGCGAGCCGATCCGGCTGACGCATGCGACGGCCAGCTACCCGGTGCTGGCCGACGCGCGCCGCGCCTTCGCCTACGAGGTCTACACCATCGATTCGGTGCACCTGGTGCGCCAGACCCCGCAGGGCGAGACCATCGTGCAGTTCCGCCCCTTCTATTCGCTGCGCCACGCGCAGACGCCGGAGCAGCACGGCCATTACTGGGCCATGCGGCGCGACGAGACGCTGATCGACAAGAGCCCGGGCTTCGAGGCGCAGATTTCGATCGTCGACATCGACTTCGACCCGGCCGAGGTCGAAACCGATACGCTGAACATCGAGCTGACCTGCACCAACCGCGATTTGCCGACCCTGCTTCCCTATGGCCAGCTGGGCGGCGATTTGTTCCTGGAAGGCGGCTCGACCGTGAGTTCGATCAACTTCTTGCGTAAACCATCGCCCTCCTGCCGCTTCGGCAGCGGCCATGGCACGCACTGGCGCCTGATCTCGCACCTGGCGCTGAACCATCTGTCCCTGGCCGACGGCGGCGTCGAGGCCTTCCGCGAAATGCTGGCGCTGTATGATCTGCCGCGCTCGCCGTCCTCGCAGCGCCAGATCGGCGGCATTGCCGCCATCGACCAGCGTCCCAGCAGCGCCTGGCTGTCCGGCAATCCCTTCACCTGCCTGGTGCGCGGGGTCGAGGTGCGGCTCGGCATCGACGAGGAAGCCTTCATCGGCAGCGGCATCCACGCGTTTGCCCACATCGTCGAGCGCTTCCTGGCCCTGTACGTGCACGCCAACAGTTTTACCAGGCTGGTGGTCGTCTCCCAGAAAACCGGAGAGGAATTATGGACCTGCGCACCCCGAAGCGGCGATTCGAGCCTGCTGTAATCGAACGCCTGTTCCAGGCGCCCTGGCGCTTCGAATTCTTCCAGGCGGTACGCATGCTCGAGCTCTGGCTCAAGCGCCGCGGCATGCCGCAGCCGAACCTGGTCGCCCACTTCCTGCGCTTCCAGAATTCGATCTCGCTCGGCTTTCCGCCCAGCCAGGTGGAAGCGATCGGCACCGAACCGCAGGCGCCGGCGCAGGACGCGCGCGCGCTCGCCGCGGCGCTGCAGGCAGGCACCTTGCGCTACGTGCGGGTGACGCCGGCCTTCATGGGCTTGCTGGGCGGGACCGGCGTGCTGCCGGCGCATTACACCGAGCGCATCGCCGAGCACCAGGCGTATCAGCGGGACGAAGGCGCCCGCGCGCTGCTGGACACGTTCTCGAACCGCTCGCTGGCGCTGTTCTATGCGGCCTGGCGCAAGTACAGGCTGGCCTTGCACTACCAGGTCGACGGGCGCGACGGCTTCCTGCCACTGCTGCTGAGCCTGGCCGGCCTGGGCAGTCCCGCGCTGCGCCGCCGTCTCGCCGGCCAGGCGGATGGGAGCGTGCTCGACGAATCGATCGGCTACTTCGCCGCCGCGCTCCGACACCGGCCGGCGTCCGCCGTGCAGCTGGCGCGCGTGCTGGCCGAGTATTTCGGGCAGCCGGTCCGGGCCGAGCAATTCGTCGGCGGCTGGTATGCCGTGCCGATGTCCCAGCAGACCGTGCTCGGCAGCTCGACCGCCGTGCTGGGCAGCAGCGCCATGGCCGGCGGCCGCGTCTGGCAGCGCGATTTGCGCCTGCGCCTGGTCGTCGGCCCGCTCGACCAGGCCGGCTTCGATGCCTTCCTGCCCGGCGGCACGGCGGCGCGCGCCCTGGCCAGCCTGGTGACGATGTTCACCGGCGTCACGCTGGAATACGATGTGGAACTGGTGCTGCGCGCGGCCGACGTGAAGGCCGTGGCGATGACGCCCGGCCAGCGTACCGGCCGCCTGGGCTGGGATGCCTACCTGGTCGACGGACCGCAAAGCCAGGACCGCCAGGACGTGTACTACGGCATCCACATCGCATGAGCTTGCGCGTGGCCAGAAGCGCCCTCATGCAGGCGGGCTAGGCTCAGGTATGCCCGTTGAATGCGCACCCGCCCCGGGTGCGGACGGGCGCCGACCGGAGCATCGTATGAGCCACCTCAGGATCAAGAAGCCTCGCCCTGCATTCAATCCCTTGCGCCGTACCGCCCTGAAAACCGCCGGCCTCGCGCTGGGCGCCGGCATGCTGCCGCTGGCGCCGGCCATCGGCCAGCCCGCCACGGCCGCACGCTACAGGCGCTACAGCGTCTCGCGCTCCCGCATGGGCGCCCGGATGCTGGCAAGCTATGCGCGCGCCGTGCGTGCGATGCTGGCCCTGCCGCCCGAGGATCCTCGCAACTGGTACCGCCACGCGATGATCCATGCGATGGACTGCCCGCACGGCAACTGGTGGCTGCTGCCCTGGCACCGCGGCTACCTCGGCTGGTTCGAACAGATCTGCCGCGAACTGAGCGGCGATCCGCAGTTCGCGCTGCCCTACTGGGACTGGACCGCGGACCCGCAAGTCCCGGCCGGCCTGTTCGACGACGTGCTCGATCCGAACCACAGCGCCTACATCCCGACCGCCGCCGATTTCGAAAGCCGTTTCCGGAATGCGCTCGCCAATGCGCCCTACTGGACTTCGCCCGGCGGCACCTTCGAGTCGCGCTCCCAGTACGGACAATTGCTGGCGCGCGGCATCCGCTTCGACGACGACCTGATGTTCGACATCACCACCGATCCTTCGGGGCGCCTGTTCTACGACCAGCCCGGCGCGCGCGGCATGCGGCGCGAGGAGCCCGGCTTCAACGCCGCCGCCCGCGATGCCGTGTCCGCGGCCACGATCCGCGCCGCGCTGGCGGCCCCGGACTTCATCACCTTCGCCAGCGCCAAGAGCGCGAACCACGGCACCATGGCCGGCTTCAGCGTGCTGGAAGGGAAACCGCACAATGCGGTGCACCGCTGCGTCGGCTCGCGCGACTGCAACTACACCGAATCGCGCGGCTTCATGAACGACATGCTGTCCTCGGCCGACCCCATCTTCTACCTGCACCACGCCAACATCGACCGCCTGTGGGATGTCTGGACCCGGAAACAGATGCGTCTCGGCCTGCCCTGGCAGCCGAACGGCTTCGAACTGCGCACCGACCTGCCGGACGACCAGAAATCGCCCGAAGAAAGGAATACCGATTACTTCCGCTGGGCGCGCGAAGCGATGCTGTTCTTCGTCGACAGCAAGGGCGCGCCCGTCACCCGGACCCGGGGCGGCGACTACGAGTCGATGGCCGCCTTCGGCTACGACTACGAGCCGGGCTCCGGCGAAGAGGTGATCGGCAAGGGACCCCTGCCGGCAACCCGGCGCGTGTACACGGGCAGGATCCTGAACCGCCTGGCGACCGGCACCCAGCCGGGCCTGGCCTCGGTGCAAGTGCCGACGGCTACGCTCGACCAGGCCGGAAGCAACACCGGCCCGACGCTGGTGGCCAACATCACGCTGAATTTCGCCCACATGGGGCATGACCCCTGGGTCGTCATCCTGAACGGACCGGACGACCCGTCGGGGCTGGATGCCGACAGCCCCTTCTATCTCGCCACGATCGTGATGTTCGGCCACCACGGCGATTGCGGGGCGCTGTCGTATGCGATTCCGCTCGGGGACAAGCTGGCGCCGGGCAAGCCGGCACGGACCGCATCCACGGATGGGGCGCTGCGCCTGCGCGTGCTGCCGCTGCATGCGGCGATGGGGCACCACGGGATGGGAGGAATGGATGGGGTGGAACTGCTGGCGGTGAATGTGGAAAGCTACTGAGCCGTCGATACGACAAGCAGTTGAAGCAATAAAAAAGCCAGCCTCGGGGAGGCTGGCTTTTTTGCGGGTCAAATCAGACCGCGGACTGCTCAGGCGCCGGCCGAAGCCAGTGCCCCGTTGAAGGTCGCGCTCGGGCGCATCACAGCTTTCACCTTGGCGGCGTCCGGCAGGTAGTAGCCGCCGATGTCGGCCGGCTTGCCCTGCACTTCGAGCAGTTCGGCAACGATCTTCTGCTCGTTGTCGGCCAGGTTCTTGGCCAGCGGCGCGAAGTAGGCGGCCAGTTCGGCGTCTTCCGACTGCGCGGCCAGTTCCTGGGCCCAGAACAGCGACAGGTAGAACTGGCTGCCGCGGTTGTCGAGCTCACCGGTCTTCGGCGACGGCGACTTGCGGTTGTCCAGCAGCTTGCCGGTGGCGGCGTCCAGGGTCTTGGCAAGGATCTTGGCCTTGTTCGAACCGGTCTTGATACCCAGGTCTTCCAGGCTGACCGCCAGTGCCAGGAACTCGCCCAGCGAATCCCAGCGCAGGTGGTTTTCCTCGGTCAGCTGCTGCACGTGCTTCGGTGCCGAACCGCCGGCGCCGGTTTCGTACATGCCGCCGCCGGCCATCAGCGGGACGATCGACAGCATCTTGGCGCTGGTGCCCAGTTCCAGGATCGGGAACAGGTCGGTCAGGTAGTCGCGCAGGATGTTGCCGGTCACCGAGATGGTGTCGATGCCGCGTGCCACGCGTTCCAGGGTGAAGCGCATCGCGCGCACCTGCGACATGATCTGGATGTCCAGGCCGGCCGTGTCGTGATCCTTCAGGTAGGTCTGCACCTTCTTGATCAGCTCGGCTTCGTGCGGACGGTAGGCGTCCAGCCAGAACACGGCGGTCATGCCCGAGTTGCGGGCGCGGGTGACGGCCAGCTTGACCCAGTCGCGGATCGCCGCGTCCTTGGTCTGGCACATGCGCCAGATGTCGCCGGTTTCCACGTCCTGGCTCATCAGCACTTCGCCGGTGGCGATGTCGACGATGTTGGCGACGCCGTCCTGCGCGATTTCGAAGGTTTTATCATGCGAACCGTATTCCTCGGCCTGCTGGGCCATCAGGCCGACGTTCGGCACGGTGCCCATGGTGCGCGGATCGAAAGCGCCATGCCATTTGCAGAAGTTGATGATCTCCTGGTAGATGCGGGCGAAAGTCGATTCCGGCAGCACGGCCTTGACTTCCTTCAGGCGGCCATCGGCGCCGTACATCTTGCCGCCGGCGCGGATCATCGCCGGCATCGACGCGTCGACGATCACGTCGTTCGGCGAGTGGAAGTTGGTGATGCCCTTGGCCGAGTCGACCATGGCCAGTTCCGGACGGTGTTCCTGGCAGGCGTGGATGTCGCGGATGATTTCTTCGCGCTGCGAATCGGGCAGGGTGGCGATCTTGTTGTACAGGTCGGCCATGCCGTTGTTGACGTTCACGCCCAGGCTGTCCAGGGTGTCCTGGTGCTTTTCGAAGGCTTCCTTGTAGAAGGTGCGGACGCAGTGGCCGAACACGATCGGGTGCGATACCTTCATCATGGTCGCCTTGACGTGCAGCGAGAACATCATGCCGGTCTTCTTGGCGTCTTCGATCTGTTTCTCGTAGAACTCGATCAGGGCCTTGCGGCTCATGAACATCGAATCGATGATCTCGCCGTCCTTCAGCGCGACCTTCTGCTTCAGCACGATGGTCTCGCCGCCCTTGGTGACCAGTTCCATGCGCACGTCGCGCGCGCGGTCCAGGGTCATCGACTTTTCGCCGTGGTAGAAGTCGCCGCCGGTCATGTGCGATACGTGGGTGCGCGAGGCCTGCGACCATTCGCCCATGGAGTGCGGGTTCTTGCGTGCGTATTCCTTGACGGCCTTCGGCGCGCGGCGATCGGAGTTACCTTCGCGCAGGACCGGGTTCACGGACGAGCCGATGCACTTGCCGTAACGGGCCTTGATGTCTTTTTCTTCGTCGGTCTGCGGATTGGCCGGGTAGTCGGGCAGGTTGTAGCCCTTGCCCTGCAATTCCTTGATCGCGGCCAGCAGCTGGGCCACCGACGCGCTGATGTTCGGCAGCTTGATGATGTTGGCTTCCGGGGTCAGCGTCTTCTTGCCCAGGTCGCTCAGGGCGTCGACGACGCGCTGTTCCGGGGTCAGGCGCTCGGGGAATTGGGCCAGGATGCGCGCCGCGACCGAGATGTCGCTCTGCTCGACGGTGATGCCGGCCGGCTTGGTGAAGGTTTCGATGACCGGCAGGAATGCGTGGGTCGCCAGCAGGGGCGCCTCGTCGGTCAAGGTGTAGATGATGGTCTGATCGCTGCTCATGCGCTTTTCCTTTTGGAATCCTGATACTCAAAAATCATGGCCTGCTAGCCAGACGACGATCCTAACCGATCCAGGACCGCAAACATAGCCGGCACCGGAGGTCACACAGTCCTTGCTGCTTGGCCAGGTCTTATATAAGACAGAAGACAGGCGCCATATTATGCACGACCTTTCAGGCGGACACCACCTTTTCAGTAACCATTAACCGTTGGTTACGTAAAAACTTGCACCAGCAAGGTGCGTTTGTTTGTCCGTTTGCTTGGCACGTTTCTTGTTACTTAGAAAACTGTCGATAACTCAGGAACAAGACCATGGGCAGGTTTTTCAACGAGATGATGGCCGGCGGCGATGCCGGCGCGGTGCGCGAGCACTACCGCGAATTCGACGCCTGGCTGCAGCGCCAACCGCCCGAGCGCATCGAACGCAAGCGCGCCGAAGCCGACCTGACCTTCCGCCGCGTCGGCATCACTTTTGCCGTGTATGGCGACGGCGCCGGCACCGAACGCCTGATCCCCTTCGACACCATCCCGCGCATCATCCCGGCCCACGAGTGGACCGCGCTGCAGGCCGGGCTCGTGCAGCGCGTAAAAGCGCTGAACATGTTCGTGCACGACATCTATCACGAGCAACACATCATCAAGGCCGGCATCATCCCGGCCCAGCAGATTGTCCAGAACGCCCAGTACCGCCCGGAGATGCAGGGGGTCAAAGTGGCTTCCGATATCTACGCCCACATCGCCGGTGTCGACATCGTGCGTGCCGGCGCGGGCGAGTTCTACGTGCTGGAAGACAACCTGCGCGTGCCCTCCGGCGTGTCCTACATGCTGGAAGACCGCAAGATGATGATGCGTCTGTTCCCGGAACTGTTCGCGCGCCACCGCATCGCGCCGGTCGAGCACTATCCGGACATGCTGCTCGAAAACCTGCGCTCGGTGGCGCCGACCGGCGTCAATGACCCGACCGTGGTCGTCATGACCCCGGGCATGTACAACTCGGCCTATTTCGAGCACGCCTTCCTGGCCCAGCAGATGGGCGTCGAGCTGGTCGAAGGGAAGGACTTGTTCGTCAACGCCGACCAGGTGTGGATGCGTACCATCCGCGGCCCGAAGCGCGTGGACGTGATCTACCGCCGCCTGGACGACGATTTCCTCGATCCGCTCGCCTTCCGCGCCGATTCCACCCTCGGGGTGCCCGGCCTGCTGTCGGTCTACCGCGCGGGCAGGGTCACGCTGGCGAATGCGATCGGCACCGGCGTCGCCGACGACAAGTCGATCTACCCGTTCGTTCCCGACATGATCAAGTTCTACCTGTCCGAGCAACCGCTGCTGAACAACGTGCCGACCTGGCAATGCCGCAAGCCGGAAGACCTGGCCTACACGCTGGCCCACCTCGACGAGCTGGTGGTCAAGGAAGTGCACGGGGCAGGGGGCTACGGCATGCTGATCGGCCCGGCATCGAGCCGCCAGCAGATCGAGGATTTCCGGCGCCGTCTCATCGCCAAGCCGGACGGCTACATCGCCCAGCCGACGCTCTCTCTGTCGGCCTGCCCGACCTATGTGGAAAACGGCATCGCGCCGCGTCACATCGACTTGCGGCCCTTCGTCTTGTCCGGCAAGACGATCTCGATGGTGCCGGGCGGCCTGACGCGGGTGGCGCTGCAGGAAGGCTCGCTGGTGGTGAACTCGTCGCAGGGCGGCGGCACCAAGGACACCTGGATACTGGAGCAATAATGTTAAGCCGAACAGCAGACCATTTATATTGGATGGCGCGCTACACCGAGCGCGCCGAAAACACCGCGCGCATGCTCGACGTTGCGCTGCAGACCTCGATGCTGCCGCAATCGCAGGTCGATGCCGAGCGAGCCTGGCGCGCCATGCTCGGCATCTCTGAATTGCAGGCCGCCTTCGACGCCCGCTACGACACGCTGGATGCGAAAAACGTACTGGCCTTCATGGTCAGCGATCCGGCCAACCCGTCGTCGATCGTGTCCTGCCTGACGGCGGCGCGCGAGAATGCCCGCGCCGTGCGCGGCGTGCTCACCACCGAGGTCTGGGAAACGCAGAATGCCACCTGGATCGAATTGCGCGAACGGGTCGCGCGCGACTGCGACCCCGGTGAATTCTTCGAATGGGTCAAGCACCGCTGCCACCTGTCGCGCGGCGTCACGCTGGGTACCATGCTGACCGACGAAGCGATGGTGTTCATCCGCCTCGGCACCTTCCTGGAACGGGCCGACAGCACGGCGCGCATCCTGGACGTGAAATACCACGATGCCCAGGACAAAGTCCCCCACGAGATGATGACCCAGCGCGAGTTCTATTACTGGGCGGCGCTGCTGCGCTCGGTGGCCGGCTTCGAGATCTACCGCAAGGTGTACCGGGATTCGATCACGCCTGCACGCGTGGCCGAACTCCTGATGCTGCGCGCCGACATGCCGCGTTCGCTGCTGGCCTGCATGGAACAGGTCGTCACCAACCTCAAGATGGTGCGCAACGACGTGTCGATGGAAACGGAAAGGCTGGCCGGCAAGATGCATGCGGAACTGCAGTTCGCGCGTATCGAAGACATCCTCGACGCGGGACTCGACCGCACCTTGGGCAAATTCATGGAGAACATTTACAAGTTGGGCAACGGCATCAGCCGCGACTTCCTGGTACCCCTGGGCGGATGAGATGCGGCGCCTGCCGCGCACATCTTCGGTGCGGCGGGTATCGCAGTGGTGCATCGATGAATCGGCCTCACTGTGCGTGAAATGCGACACGGCAAGGGTCGACAAGCGATGCCTCTCGAAGGCCTGAACATGCCCGTGTAAAATAAAATTTTCCGTTAAGAAAGCTCTGCCATGACATACTGTGTAGGCATGCGCCTGGATGCCGGCCTGGTCTTCCTGGCAGATTCGCGCACCAATGCCGGCGTCGACCAGGTCAGCACCACCCGCAAGCTGAGCGTGTTCGAGAATCCGGGCGACCGCATGATGGTCCTCATGACCGCCGGCAACCTGTCGATCTCGCAAGCCGTGCGCCAGGCGCTGTCGAACTACACCAGTGCCGATGGCATGACGATCTGGAACGCGCCGAACATGTACGAAGCGGTGCGCGTGGTCGGCGATGTCGTGCGTGCCGTCCATAAAGGCGATGGCGGCAAGCTGGCCGAGTTCGGCGTCGATTTCAACATCAGCATGATCTTCGGCGGCCAGGTCAAGGGCGAACGCTGCCGCCTGTTCTACATCTACTCGGCCGGCAACTTCATCGAAGCGCACGATGAAAACCCGTATTTCCAGATCGGCGAAGCGAAATATGGCAAGCCGATCATCGACCGCGTGGTCACGCCCCAGACCGCGCTCGACGATGCCGCCAAGTGCGCGCTGATCTCGATGGATTCCACGCTGCGTTCGAACATCTCGGTCGGCCTGCCGCTCGACCTGCTGGTGTATGAAGAGGGCAAGCTGGCCGTCACGCGCTTCGTCACCATCGACGAACAGAACCAGTATTTCCAGATGCTGCGCAACAGCTGGGGCCAGCAACTGAAGAGCATCTTCGAGAACATGGAACCGCCGGCCTGGGATGCGGCGCCCCAGGTCGCCGACAACGTGCTCTCGTCCAGCAACATGCACAGCAAGCCGGTGCGCATGCCGCTGCCGGCCGGGATCACGCCGGCGCCTGCCGTCCTGCCGCTGCAATCGCTGGCCGAGCAATCCGCAGCGTCCCCTCAGCACGGCAGCTGAAGCACGCCCTGCGACAATTCCTACAACCGTTCAGCGCTCGCGCCGATTGAAGCATGGGCGCAGAGGGCTACCATCGAGATCTACCTGTAATGCATGCAAAGGAGATCATAATGGCTGGAAATCAACACAATGACTGGGGTCACAGCGACGTTGGGCAGAACAAGCGCGACAGCGAGGACAGCAGCGGCAGCACCTCGAGCGCCGGCATCAACACCAACTTCCAGCACGCCAATCCGGAAAGCAATGTGAACCCGCCGGGCGCCCCGCAGAACAGCCATGGCAGCGCAACCGGTCCCTTGCCGGGCGGCGTGGAAGGCCAGTACCAGGCCAGCCAGAATGCGCAGGCCGGCATGGGGGCATCAGCCGCCGGCGGTAACCCGGGCACGACGATGGGCAATCCGGATGCTTCCGACAAGGGCATCCACGGCGCCGGGCCGGATGGCGGCGCGCCGGCGGGCAACGGCTCGCGCCAGGGTTAATCCGGCGGGCTGATGCCGCGCCCGTCCTGCCGCGGCAGGACGACGTCGTGGCCGATCCACACGCTGTTGCCGGACGATCGCACCACTTCGACCAGGCCGGCGGCCGTGTGCGCGAACAGCGTGTCGTCCGCATGGCCGCGCTGCGGGAAAGGCGCGATCGCATCCACATCGGTCAGGATCACGCCGGGCGCGCTCCATGCGCCCGGGTCGGCCACGTAGGCCACGTCCGCCCGCGTGTGCACTACCCGGCCGGCCTGCGTCAGTCCCCATACCGTGACGTGGCCGTCCGCACGTGCCACGAACAATTGTCTTACGCCCTCGAAGGCGGGCGCGGCGACGATCTGCAGCCCCTGCGCACCCTCGTTCTGGTTGGCGGCCGAAAAGTAATACAGACCGCCGCCGGCCGTGACGTACAGGTCCGACGTGTTGTCCGGATGGCGGCAGGCGGCGACCGCTTCCGGCGCCAGCTTGCCCGGCATCTCGAGGTGGCGCGACCAAGGCGGCTGGCGCAGGTTGAACGGGTTGTACAGCGGCGCATACAGCATGTACACGCGTTCCCCCGCCTGGCCCGTCAGGTACAGCCCGTCCACGTCCCAGCCGCCGCGGCAGCGCCCCAGGCAGGACGGAATCATGCGCACGCCGATATCGCCCGGCACCTTGTGCTCGACCCAGCGCGGCGCCGTGCCGCGCCCGGCCTCGATGTAGTAGCGCACGGCGCGCGCACGCGGCATGCCGGCATCGACCACGGCATCGACGACCACGAAGGCATGGTCGTTGGCGTCGCCGATCTGCACCCGGGTGATGAGCATGCCTGCCGGTTGCGGGCCCGCATTGAAGGGACAGGCGATCCAGGTCGGCGCCGCGCGCCAGCCCAGCGCGTACGCCGGGTTCGACAGGCTCAGGTACAAATGGTCGGTGCCGCCGTCGCTGACGACCATCGCCAGGTGCAGCGCGCCGGCCTCGCCGCCCAGCGGCACCGCCTGCGCGGTGGCGAAATCCGTGCAGCGGCCATTCGGCAAGTCGCGTCGGATACGTGCGCTGCTCAGGTCGTGGTGCTGCCATTCGGTCACCAGGCCGGGAATTTCCCTGGTCATGTACAAGATCCCATCCGCAATGGAAAACAGCAGCGCGGCGCCGGCATCGGTTTGCCTGGCGTCGAACTTGAATTCCAGCGGCTGGTCGCCGGCTTGCAGAAGGTTGGGCATGGTTGCACGGGTTGCTAAAGAGTACACTTCATACCTGTTTGCAATTCGTGTGCCACGCCGGATCGCGTCCGTACAGGGCAGGTGACCGGTTTTACACTGTCAATATCGCCAATTTGACATGTCAACAGCCACCCTTTACATTGATTTTTACTTGTAATTGCGAAACCACTCGATGTTCGATGCGGATAACACCCTGACCTCGCCGCTGGCCGGCAGCACCAATGCCGGTCCGCCGATCCTGGCCCTGACCGTGCTCTGGCATCCCGATGTGCAGCGGGTCGGCGAGCAGTATCTCGAGCCGGATACCCGCGGCGTGATCGAGGTGAGCCGCTTCCTGCCGCTGTTCGCCCATCCCGGCGCCGAGGGTCTCGGCCTCGGCCACGGCGGCATCTCGCGCCAGCCGCTGCGCATCGCGCACGGGGCCGACGGCGGCTTGCTGGTGACGCCGCCGGACAGCCGCATGGTGGTCGACGTGAACGGCGTCGGCATCCACACGCCGGTCGCGCTCGACGCGGGCGAACTGGAGCGTGGCGTGGTGCTGGGCCTGGGCCGCGCGATCCTGCTGTGCGTGCACTGGACCGATCGCCTGCCGCGCGCCAACCCGGTGCCGGGCCTGATCGGCGTGAGCAGCGCCGCCATCCAGGCACGTGAACTGATCCGCACCGTGGCCGCGACCGAGCTGCCGGTGCTGCTGCTGGGCGAGACCGGCACCGGCAAGGAAGTGGCTGCGCGCGCCATCCACGCCCTCGGCCGGCGCGCCGGCGCGCCCCTGGTCGCGGTCAACATGGCGGTGCTGAACGAGGGCCTGGCCGCGGCCGAGCTGTTCGGCACCGCGCGCGGCGCCTACACCGGCGCCCAGTCGGCACGCACCGGCCTGTTCGCCGAGGCCGACGGCGCCACCCTGTTCCTCGACGAGATCGGCAATACGCCGGCCAACGTGCAGCCGATGCTGCTGCGCGTGCTCGACAGCGGCCAGTACCGCGTGGTCGGCGGCGACACCGACCGCCGCAGCACCGCGCGCGTGATCGCCGCCACCGACCAGGATTTGTCCGGCCGCGACTTCAACCAGGCCCTGCTGCGCAGGCTGGAACGCTTCGTGATCACGCTGCCGCCGCTGCGCGCGCGGCGCGAAGACATCGGCGTGTTGCTGGTGCATACCCTCACGCAGGCCGGCGCCGGCCCCAGCGGCGGCCTGGCGCTCCCTTACGCCTTCGTCAGCGCCTGCGCCAACTACGACTGGCCGGGCAACGTGCGCCAGCTGGCCCATGTGCTGGGACGCGCGCTGCTGCTGGCGCAGGCAGGGCAGGAACCGGTGTTCGAGGCGCTGGTGAACACGCGCGGGGCGCCGCGCCAGGCCCCGGCAACGGCAGCCGCGGTGCCGCAGAAACGGCGAGCGCTCGGGGAATTCGACGACGAGGACGTGCTGGTGGCCCTGCACAACAACGGCTGGCAGATCCAGGGCGCGGCAGGCGAACTCGGGATTTCGAGGCCATCGATGTACAAGCTGATCGAGGCGCACCCGGCGATCCGGCGTCCGGAGCAGATCGGGCTGGAGGAATTGAAGGGGAAACTGGAGGAAGCGGGCGGCGACGTGGAACGCTGCGCCGCCTTGCTGCTGACGCCGGCAGAGGCCCTGCGCCGGCAGTTGCGCGGGCTGGGCCTGCTGGGTTAGGGCTCAGTGGGTGGTGCTGGGCGGGGTGGTTTCCGTGCTGGTCTGGGTGGTCGAGGCCGTTTCGTCCTCCGGTAGAGGAGCGCGGCGAGCTTCAGGTTTCGAGGTAGTATCATCATCTGGAGTAGCACCATTACCGACTTGGGCTTCCGGATTGAAGTAGAACGTGTAATGGCGGAAACCGTCTGCACGTCGGGTAGCCGCGGTCATCATGCGGCCTCCTTGCGTGAAGTGCCGTCCGGCGTAGCGCCATTGCCAACTTGCGCTTCCGGATCGAAAGAGAACACGCGATACTCGAGCCGACCATTCGCACGCTCGATCGCCACTGTCATAATGAATGACATCTGCCAGCGTCCCTTGTTACGGTAGATCAGTTCAAGATCCGAGTCCCACGTCATTTTCATACGGGAACCTTGGGCTTCTCCATGACCAAAGCTGGAAGTAGCACCTTGGCCGTTGAGCGGCTCGGCCGGATCGAAGAACGGAGATGGATATGGATACTCGCCGGCATGGTGAGGCGTGACGCTCCGCGAGAACAGAATCGGCCGGTTGATCAGATGGCAATCGATGATACGCACGCCAACCAGCTCTTCAAGGTAACTATTCGCGACCACATTCAGACGCATTTTTTCACCCGCCTCAAAGACGAAGAGGCCGGTTTCAACACCTTTCGATTTTTCGACCGGTTGATGTTCAGAATCGAGGAAGGCCCAGTTCAGCTTTTCGCTTTCCTGGCAGATGTCAAAACTGACCATCAGATAGTAATTATTGTCCGACATTTCAGTATCCCTTTGGTTTTTTAGTGGGGTTGGTAACGCGGGTCGCGCCGCAATGCGACGAAATCCGGTTCAGTGTCGATGGCACTGACCGGGTAACCGAAGTGTTTCGCTTGAGCCAGCTCTTTCAAGGCCAATTCGCGACGATGCAACAGCTCATACACGAGCGCTGCACGGAAATGGATATCTGGACTTTTAGGTGCAGCTGCAACGGCCTTGGCGGTCAAAGACAGAGCGCCATCCGTATCGGCGCTACGGGCGGCGTAAAGACCCATACGTGACAGCAGCGTCGGATCGTTGGGTGCACGCGATAATCTGAGCGCGAGGAGCTGTCTCGCTTTCCCATACGCTTCGCGCGCTTGTGCTTCGCGGCCAGGTATCCACAGCAGCGTATCGCCCAAATTGGCCCAGCTCAGGTATCTGTTCGGGTTGCCTGCTGGTGGCGTAACTGCACGCTCGTAAGCCTTTGCAGCGCCCACATAATCGCCGCGCTGGAACAGGGCTAGTCCAAGATTAGAATATAAGGCTCCGGTCGGACGTATCTGGAGACCCTGCTGCACGACCTGTAAGGCTTCCTCGTCGCGCCCCTGGCGCAATAATGCTGCGTTCAAGTTCGCGTAGGCAAGACTCGAGTCGGGCTGCAACTTGATACTAAGCCGAAATGCATTTTCCGCAGCTATATTATCTCCAAGCTGGTAATACAACGCCCCCAGCCCATCGGAAAAGGCGCGCTGCGTCGGAAAACGGCGCAGCATTGCTTCCCCCCAGGCTCGTGCCTCGTCAGTGCGGTGCATCTCGGCCAAGAAATTCAGTTTGCCGACGCATGCGAAAAAGTTGTTCGGATCGAGTTCAAGAGCTCGCTCTACTTCGGCCAAGGCTTGTTCGCGATTGCTCTGATTCAGCACCCAAGCATGGGCGACATGGCTCAGCGCCAGTGTTGGTTCCAGTCGCAGCGCCTGCTGGGCCGCGGCATCCGCGCGGCGTAGCCAGGTTTCGTCTTGTGTGTCAGCCGCGTAGCGGAAACTGGAGACCAGGGACATACCCGCAACTGCGGCGGCATTGTTCGGGTCCTTTGCCAACAAAGCTTCGAAATCGGCGCGCGCAGCTTCCAGCCGCTCCGGTTGATCATAAGATTGGAGTGCCGTCAAAGCACGGGCGATGGTGGCCGAACGCGAAAACGGGACAGGCATCCGCCCCTGATCCACCGCATACCAACCGCCGGCACCCAGCAGCAGGACCAGCGCGGCGCCCAAGCCGGCCTTGTACCACCTTGATCGGCGCGCCGCCGCCGGGGCGGCAACCGCAGTCTCTGTTGCTGGCGCGGATACGGGCGCCTGCACGCCGGCCCGGCAAGCCGCCAGCCCGGCACACACTTCACGCATCCCCGCCAGCCGCTGCTCCGGCTGCCGCGCCGTCATCCGCTGCACCAGTTCGATCAACGGCGCCGGCGTCGACGCCGGAAACGCCCAGGTCGTCGAACTGGTCTGCATCTGCGCGGCCGCCAGCGCCAGCCCGGACAGGTGGGCGAAGGGGCGCTGCCCGCAGATCATCTCGTAGCACACCACGCCCAGCGCATAGACGTCGGACAGGCGCCCCGGCGGCTGGCCCAGCAGGCATTCGGGCGCCATGTAGGCGATCGTGCCCTGCTGGTCGAGCTGCATGACGGAGGTGGTGGCCTGGGCGTCGTCGTGGAAGGCCAGGCCGAGGTCGAGGATGCGCAGCCAGCCGGCGTCGTCGACCATCAGGTTCGACGGCTTCAGGTCGCCGTGGACGAGGCCGCGCGCATGCGCCGCCTGCATCGCCGCGGCCACCTGGCCGACCAGGTCGAACACGGCCGGCAGGTCGACCGGGCCGCGCGCGATCAGTTCGCGCAGGGTGATGCCGGAAATCAGCTCCATGACGATCGCATGGCCGCTGCCGTCTTCCTCGATCGAATGGATTTTCACGAAGGCCGGATGCTCGAGCGACGCCGCCAGGCGCGCCTCGCGCAGCAGGCTGGCCGGGTGTCCGGCCGTGGTGGTGCTGGTCAGGCGCTTGATCGCCACCCGGCGCTGCAACTGCTCGTCCCAGGCTTCGCGCACTTCGCCGAAGCCGCCCGTGCCCAGGCGCTGGTCCAGGCGGTAGTGCCGGAAGCGCTCCGCAGCGGGGGCTGCCTCGTTGTCGGATGGCGAAATGGCGTGCATGGATAACTTGAACCTGGATCGGGAATACGTCTGCGGATGCGGTAATACAGGTCAAGAGTCTCGCACAACATTCGGTAGACGGCCAGAAAAATCTTGCTCTGGTGATACAAAATGGGTACAACTCGATCGCGGTGCAAGGAAGAAAGCTCGGCAGCCGGAGCGGCTGCCGGGAAGGCATGCCGCGGCGAGGCTGCCGCGGCATGTGAAGCGGGCAGGACTCAGTGCTGCGCGACAGCGGCCGCCGGGGTGAACACCGGTGCCGGGGTGGCGGCCGGGACGTCGGCGGCGCCCGGTGCCTGGGCCGGGTCGGTCTCGTTCAGCGTGAAGGCCTTCAGGCCCAGCACGCTGCTGCTGTAGCGGCGGACCTGGTTGGCGAAGGCCGCGTCGGGATTCAGCTTGCGGCCGTAGGACGGGACCATTTCATGCATCCTGGCCTGCCACTCCGGGGTCTTGAGCTGGTCGCGGAAGGCTGACTTCTCGAGCACCTTCATCATGATCGGCGCGGCCGTCGATGCGCCCGGCGAGGCGCCCAGCAGGGCGGTCACGGAACCGTCGCTCGATGCCACGACTTCGGTACCGAACTGCAGGATGCCGCCCTTCTTCGGGTCGTCCTTGATGATCTGCACGCGCTGGCCGGCGTTCTGCAGGGTCCAGTCTTCCATCTTCGCTTCCGGCAGGTATTCGCGCAGGGTGGCCAGGCGCTCTTCCGGGGTCAGGCGCACCTGCTGGATCAGGTACTTGGTCAGCGGCATGTTATCCCAGCCGGCCTGCATCATCGGACGCACGTTGCCGGTGTTGATCGAGGCCGGCATGTCGATCCACGAACCATTCTTGAGGTACTTGGTCGAGAAGGTCGCGAACGGGCCGAACAGCAGGGCCGGCTTGCCGTTGACCAGGCGGGTGTCCAGGTGCGGCACCGACATCGGCGGCGAACCGACCGAAGCCTTGCCGTAGACTTTCGCCCAGTGCTGCTTGATGACTTCCGGATTGGTGGTCACCAGCCACTGGCCGCCGACCGGGAAGCCGCCGTAGCCCTTCGACTCGGGAATCTCGGTTTTCTCGAGCAGCGGCAGCGCCGCGCCGCCGGCGCCGATGAAGACGAACTTCGAACGCACGGTCTTGCTCGTGCCGTCGGCCAGGTTCTTGATGGTGACGTTCCAGATGCCGTCGTCACCGCGCTTGATGTCTTCGACCTGGTGGCGCAGTTTCAGCTCCATGCCGGTATCAAGCAGGTGCTTGACCATGCTGCGGGTCAGCACGCCGTAGTTGACGTCGGTGCCGATGTCCATGCGGGTCGCGGCGATGCGCTGGTTCTTGTCGCGGCCATTCATGACCAGCGGCGCCCACTGGCGGATCTGCGCCGGGTCTTCGCTGTACAGCATGCCCTTGAACAGGTTTTCATGGGTCAGCGCGGCGTAACGCTTGCGCAGGAAGTCGACGTTGTCGCCCCAGACGAAAGCCATGTGCGGCACGTTGTTGATGAAGGTGCGCGGGTTGCCCAGGTAGTTCTTCTGCACCTGGTAGGCCCAGAACTGCTTCGAGATCTCGAACTGTTCGTTGATCTCGACCGCCTTGCTGGCGCCAACGGTACCGTCCGGGTTTTCCGGCGTGTAGTTCATTTCGGCGAAACCGGAATGGCCGGTACCGGCATTGTTCATCGTGTCCGAGCTTTCGGCGCCGACCGAATCGAGACGCTCGACCATCTGCATGGTGAGATTCGGCTGCAGCTCCTCGAGCAGGGTGCCGAGGGTGGCGCTCATGACGCCGCCGCCGATCAGGAGCACGTCGACAGGCTTGTCCGAGGAAGCGGGCGGCGTCTTGCTGCAGGAAGCAAGCGCCAGGCAGGAAATAAGAACGGCAATAGTTGACTTACGCATACGAGGTTCACTGAAAGGAGTAACAACCTTCAATGGCTCCGGCGCGATAGCGACACGGAGCATGCGGCTGAGAATTGCTTCCGTCAAGGCGAAAGCAAGGCTCTGCGGCACGACGCGTACGAGGGCAACAGCGCGGGCCGGATGATGTGCCATACCAGGCCCGACAGAGGCGAACGAGAAAAAGGAAGCACCGGTTCGGCATTGTGTGCCTTTGCACAGTAGCTATCCTTTGGCGTCCATTGAGCGGGACAAATGTCCAAGGGGGACACCGAATTATATTCGCTTAAATATGGCAAACGTAAATTCTCTTTCTGAATATCCGATATTCCACTGAACTTATTGGTATTAATACGTACCGTCTTGCTCGGATATTGAACCAGCACATCTTTCTTTTGTGCATGCGCACGATTGGTGGCGTTCCGGTTTGGGCGCCTATGCCAAACTGGACAGGTAAAGACTTTCATGAAGATAGGCTGCCATGAACAAACGCAATGACAATCTGCGGCTCGCCGCGGGCGCGCTGGGCCTGCTCGGCGGTTTCGCGCTGGGAAAACTGATCTCCAAATCCACCAAGGCCGATCCGGCGACCGGTGCGCTGCCCCGGGCCAGCATCCTCGATACGGCGGCCCTCGCCATGGACGTGCTGGCGCCGACCCTCGCCAAGGGGGTGATCATCCGCCGTCCCGCCGTGGTCGCACTGGCCGAAAAGCTGGACCTCGACCGGCGCGCCGTCGAGCGCATGCAAACGCTGCGCAACAAATACGGCCACGGCCCGGTGATGTTGCCGCTGCCCCTGCGCAAGCAGGCGGTCGTGTTCGCGCCGGAACACGTGCGCCGCGTGCTCGACCAGTCGCCGGAACCGTTCGCCACCGCCAGCAGCGAGAAGCGTGCCGCGCTGTCGCATTTCGAACCGAAGGGCGTGCTCATCTCGAACGGCGCCGAACGTGCCGAGCGCCGCCGTTTCAACGAGGACGTGCTCGACACCCGGCGCGCCAGCCACCACCTGGCGCAACGCTTCCTGCCGGTCGTCGACGAGGAAGCCGGACGCATCCTCGCCATCGCGCGCGAACGCGGCGAACTCGACTGGGATGCCTTTGCGCAGGGCTGGTACCGGCTGGTGCGGCGCGTGGTGTTCGGCGATGCCGCCAGCGACGACCAGGAACTCAACGACTGGACCGTGCAGCTGCGCCAGGCCGCCAACTGGGCCTTCCTGCATCCGAAAAAGAAACGGGTGCAGGCGAAGTTTTTCGCGCGCATCCAGGCCTACCTGGACCGCGCCGAAGCGGGCAGCCTGGCCGCCGTCATCGCGCGCCGCCCGAACACCGCCGACACCGCACCGGAACAGCAGGTGCCGCAATGGCTGTTCGCCTTCGATGCCGCCGGCATGACCACCTTCCGCGCGCTGGCCCTGCTGGCCACCCACCCGGAACAGGCGGCGCAGGCCGAGGAAGAAGTCCGCGCCCACCAGGGTCCGGAGCGGCAGTTGCTGCCTTTTCTCCGCGCCACCGTGCTGGAAGCGGTGCGCCTGTGGCCGACCACCCCGGCGATCCTGCGCCAGACCACGCGCGAGACGCGCTGGTACAACGGCAGGATGCCGGCGCAGACCGGCGTGCTGCTGTACACGCCTTTCTTCCACCGCGACGACCAGCGCCTGCCGTATGCCAACCGCTTCGCGCCGGAAGTCTGGCTGGAAGGGCGCCAGGACGAGTGGCCCCTGATCCCGTTCAGTGGCGGGCCGGCGACTTGCCCGGCCCGGAACCTGGTCTTGATGCTGGCCAGTGCGATGCTGGCGAAATTGATCGAGGGCGGCTTGCCACGGCTGGTATCGGGGTCGCCGATGAACCCGATCAGGTTGCCGGGGACCCTGAACAATTACGGCTTGCACTTCGCCCTGACCACCCAGGACCGCTAGAACTGGTAGCGCGCGCTCAGCCCCAGCAGCCAGTTGCGTCCCAGCGCCGCCTCGTAATAGCGCTTGCTGCTGTCGCCGACGATCACCGAGCCGACGTACTGGCGGTCCAGCACGTTGTTCAGGCGGGCGAATTCCTTGATGCGCCAGCCGCCGGCCTGCTGCTGCGCCTGCACCCGCAGGTTCAGCACGCCATAGCCGGGCGCGGCCTTGTCCGCGTTGGCGTCGTCGACGCGGACCTTGCCGCTGGCCTGCGCTTCCAGCGCGCCGCCCAAGCTGCCGGCCGGATCGTTCCAGGCCAGCTCGCCGAACAGGTTCGCGTTCGGCACGCCCGGCAGGCGGCTGCCCTCGGGGACCGCGCCGACCGTCGAATCGTAGATCGCGCGCAACTGAGTGGCCGCCAGGCGCGTGCTGAAGCCGTGCGCCCACTGCGAATCGACGGAGAGTTCGATGCCCTGGCGCAGCGTGTCGCCGGCGTTCCGGTAGCTGCTGCGTCCGCCGGTCGACACGTCGACCACCAGTTCGTCGCGGGTGCGCACCTGGAACACCGCCAGTTCGGCGCGGGTATGGTGCGCCAGGATCGCCTTGGCGCCCAGCTCCAGGTGGGTGCTCTCGGCCGGCGCCAGGCGGTAATTGAAACCGCCGCCGGCGCCGGAATAGAACAGTTCGTTCAGGGTCGGCGCTTCGAAGCCGCGCGCCGCGCTCGCGTACAGGTCGAGCGTCGGCGTCAGCTTGAACAAGGCGCCCAGCAGCGGCGTCGTGTGGCTGTAGCGCACGCTGCCGCTGTCGTCGCCATTGCCGAGGAAACGGTCCTGCACGCCCACCCGCATGCGGCTGTAGCGCAGGCCGCCCGTGAACTGCCAGCGGCCGTAGGCCCATTCGCCCTGCACGTAGGGGTCGAGGCTGGAGACGACATCTTCCTCGTCGCGGCGCAGCGCGCCACGCACGCCGACCACGCTGCCGACATAGTTCTCATAACCCTGGCGGTCGTCGCTCGAGCGGCCATATTCGAGGCCGGCGGTGGTGGTCAGCTTGCCGCCCGCCAGCGCGCGCACGTGCTGCCAGCTGAAATTGGCACCGTAGAAATCGCGGTCGAAGTCGACCACGCCGCCCGACTGGCTCGCCGGGGCCTGCATCGTCTTCGGGAAGGACTGGTATTGCACCACGTGGCGGTTGCCGCCGTAGAGCGTCACTTGCAGGCGGTCGTCCTCGCCCAGGCGCTGTTCCCAGGTCAGGCCGGCCTGCTGGTGGTTGATGTTCTTGCGCGTGTCGTAGCGCTCGGCCAGCGTGCGCTTCGGATTGGCGGTGTCGTTGAGGTCGATCTCGCCGGCGCGCGGATCGCGCTGGTACGTTGCCCATTTGACGCCGAGCGGGTCCTGGGCATTGCTTTCGCTCATGGTGTTGGCCACCAGCGTCAGCTTGCTGCCGGCGCCGGGCTGGAAGGTCAGCTTGGCGAAGGACTGGTCGCGCCGCGCCGCGCTGTGGGCACGGTAGCCGTCGGTGTCGAAGCGGGAGACGTCGACCACGTAGCCGACACCGGCGGTCTTGCCCTGGGCGTTGACGTCGAGCTTCTTGCTGCCGTAACTGCCGGCCGTGAAGGTGCTGTCGATCGAGGGCGCGCCTTCGCCGTCGCGCGTGAACATCTGGATCACGCCGCCCGCGTGGTTGCCGTACAGCGCGGAAAACGGCCCGCGCAGCACTTCGATGCGCTCGGCCATGTCGAGGTTGAAGGTGGCAGCCTGGCCCTGGCCGTCGGGCATGGTCGCGGGAATGCCGTCGGCAATCAAGCGCACGCCGCGCACGCCGAAGGCCGAGCGGGCGCCGAAGCCGCGCGAGGAGATCTGCAAATCCTGGGCATAGTTCTGGCGGTTCTGCACCACGACCCCGGGCACCGCGGCCAGTGCCTCGGACGCGTTCACGCGCGGCTGGGCGGCATTGATGCGGGCCGCATCGACCACGCCGATGGCGGCCGGCTGGTCGAAGCTGTCGCGTTCGAAGCGGCTGGCGCTGACCACCACGACCGGCATCGGCGCCGCGCCGTCGGCGGCCAGCGGCGCGCTGCCTGCGCTGCCTGCGCCCGCCAGCGCCGCGATCGCCAGCGCGATCGCATGTTGACGTGGCCGGCGCATCAGAATGCCACCACGCTCTTCAGGCCGAGCACCACGGCGTCCGAATTCTGCGAGGTGCCGCCCGGGTGCTTGATGAACTGCAGGTTCGGACGCAGGCTCAGCGCCGGGATCGGCGACCAGTTGTAGAAGACTTCGGCCGCGTATTCGTAGCCGTCGTTGACGACCGTCTGCGCGCCCGGGTTCAGCCCGTTCACGACGCGCTGGTGGTTGGCGTAGCGGCCGTTGCCGTGGGTGGCGCCGATGGCCAGGCCGAGCGTGTCGCGCGCGCGGTCGAACACGCCCCTGTATTCCATGCCCAGGGCCACCTGGTTGTCGGTGGCGGCCGTGAATTTATCCGCCTGCGACGCGTTCAGGAAAACGATCGCGCCCTTGCCGCCGGCGGTCCCCGTCACCTGCTGCTGGATATTGATGTAGGCACCATAGGCGCCGTCGCGCTGCAGGGCGCCGACGCTGGTGCTGCCCAGCGGCTGGCGGTTCTGGTCGAGGAACAGGTCGGCGCTATCCGAGGTGTTGTACCAGGCGCCGATCTTGTAGCTGCCGGGCAGGCCTTTTACGACCGGCAGCCAGCCGAATTCGACCGGCACCAGTGCGCCGGTGGTGCCGTGCGGGTTGTTCGGGTACAGGCCGCGGTGCGTGTTGTAGTCATCGTCGAGATAGGTCGGGTTGACCTGGTACACGCCGGCCTGCAGGTAAGTCTGCGCCGAGGTGTTCAGCCTGGCGACGCCGGCCCAGACGCTGACCGGCCAGTTGCCCCAATAGTTGCCGGCGATGTTGCCGGGCTGCGCGCCGCAGAAGGTCAGGTTCTGGAAGTCGCAGGAAAAGGCGGCGAAGTCGCCACCGATGGCCATGCGGCCGAACTTCAGCGTCAGGCCGCCGTTCAGCAGCGACTGTTGCAGGTAAAAATTGGTCAGGCGCCAGGTCTGGCCGCGGCCGTAGACTTCCTGCACCTGCTGGAAGGTGCCGAGGCCGGCGTCGCTGCTCAGGTTGTGGCCGTTGCGGTTGGTGATATCGATATAAAACTTGCCGCCGGACCAGCCCCACAGCTTGTCCAGGTCGAGTTCGGTGCCCAGACGCCATTGATCGCTGTTGCGCGTCTTGTGGTCGGTGCCGCCCGAGGTGTTGCTGGCGATTTCGGAGACATAGCCCAGGTTGAATGCCACGCCCTGTTCGGCCAGGCGGGACCGTTGGCCGTTCCAGTCGCCGAACAGGGTGGGGCTGGTGCCGAGGTCGGCGGCGGAGGAAAGCTGCGGGCCGAGCAGGCCAAACGCGGCGCTGAGGATGGCCGCTGCGATCGGGGTGGTGCGAGGGAAGGTGTTCATGGTTCTTGTGCTTTTATAAAAATGCGGCGGCCCCGCGTATGCTGTGCCGGGGCCGCCATTCAATCGTGTTGCGCTGTAAAGAGGAGGGAGGCGCGCAACGGACCGGGCCGTCGCGCGCTGCCGCTTATTTCGCCTTGGCTGGCTTGGCTGCGGCGCCGTCCGGCAAGGCGAAGGCCACCACTTCGTCGGCCATCTTCGTGCCGAGCGAACCGTGACCGCCGGCCATCACCACGACGTATTGCCTGCCGGTCTTGTCGGACACGTAGCTCATCGGGGTGGCCTGGCCGCCGGCCGGCAGGCGGCCTTTGAACACTTCTTTGCCGTTGCTCACGTCATAGCCGCGGATGTAGTAGTCCAGCGTGCTGCTGAGGAAGGTCACGCCGCCGCCGGTGGTCATCATGCCGCCCAGGCTGGGCACGCCCAGCGGCAGGGCGATCGGTACCGGCGCGCTGTCGCGGGTGGTGCCGTTCTTGTGCATCCACACTTTCTTCATGGTCTTCAGGTCGACCGCGGCCACATAGCCCCAGGGCGGTGCCTGGCACGGGAAGCCCAGCGGCGACAGGAAAGGCTTGATCTCGACCGCGAACGGCAGGCCGGTCTGCGGCTGCAGGCCCATTTCGGTGCCGGAACCGCCCTTGACGTTGGCCTGGGCGCGCGGCACCAGGCGTTCCAGGAAGCCCATGAAGTCCGGGTTGACGATCAACAGCTGGCGCACCGGGTCGATGGTCGCGCCGCCCCATTCGAAGATGCCCAGCGGGCCCGGCGAAATGATGGCGCCCTTGCCCGGCTCGCCCACGGTCTGCGGCGTGAACGGCCCTTCGTAACGATGATTCTTGAAGATGATGCGGCAAGCCAGCTGGTCGAACGGCGTGGTGCCCCACATGTCGGCTTCGCTGATGTTGTGTTCAGGCAGGAAGCTCAGGGCCGAGAACGGCTGGGTCGGCGAGAGGTGGTCGCCGGCGGCGACGTTGTCGGTCGGCACCGGTTTTTCCGGGGCCGGTACCACCAGCGAACCGTCGCGGCGGTCGATCACATAAATGTCGCCGCGCTTGGTCGTGGCCACGACGGACGGCACCTTGCCCTTCGGCGTATCGATGTCGACCAGGGTCGGCTGGCCGCCGATGTCCATGTCCCAGATATCGTGGTGCACGGTCTGGTATACCCAGCGCAGCTTGCCGGTGGCCAGGTCGAGGGCGACGATGGCGCTGTTGAAGCGTTCGCCGTTCTTGTTGCGGCGGCCGCCCCAGGTATCCGGGGTTTCATTGCCCATCGGGATGTACACCATGCCCAGCTTTTCGTCGATGCTCGACACGCCCCACGAGTTGGGCGAGTTGCGGACATAGGTCTGGCCTTCGGTCAGCGGATTGGTCTCGTCCGGACGGGCCGGATCCCAGTTCCACACCAGCTTGCCGGTAACCGGATCGTAGCCGCGGATCACGCCCGACGGTTCATCGATCGAGTCGTTGTCGGTCACGCTGGCCGCCATCACCACCATGTTCTGCGACACGGCCGGCGGCGAGGTCGGCATCAGCATGCCGCGTTTCTTGACCGGGTGGCCCTTGTACAGGTCGACGACACCGTTGTCGCCGAACGATTTGCACGACTCGCCGGTATCGGCGTTGACGGCGATCAGGGTACCGTCCATGGTCGGCGCGAGGATGCGGCGCGGGCATTCCATGGTGGCGGCGGCGGCGCGCGCCGGGGCCGGGGTGGCGGCCAGCGACGCCGCGTTGGCATCCCAGTACGACACGCCGCGGCAGATCATGTGCTGGTAGGTGGCGGCATCGCGGTTGATCTTCGGATCGTGGCGCCAGATTTCCTTGCCGGTATCCGGATCCAGGGCGATGACGATATTGTGCGGCGTGCACATGTAGAGCATGCCGTTGACTTTCAGCGGCGTGACTTCGTTGGCGATTTCGCCCGGGTCGCCCGGACCCTTGAAGTCGCCGGTGTGGTAGCTCCACACCTGCTGCAGCTGGCCCGCATTGGCCGGGGTGATCTGCGCGGCCGGCGCGTAGCGGTCGCCATAACCGGAACGGCCGTAAGCCGACCAGTCGTTGTGCGCCACGCCGGCGGCGTCGTGCTCGCCGCTGGCGGCCATGTTTTCCTGCGGCACGATGCCGTGCAGGTCGTGGTAGTCCTGGAACAGTGCGACCACGCCGACCAGCAGCGTGACGGCGACCGAACCGACCAGGGCCTTGCGGCCGGCGTCGGCGCCGGCTTGCTCCTTGCCGAGACGGCGGTCGACGAAGGGCAGCAGCAGCCAGACGGCGGCGGCGAACCAGATGTCCAGGCGCGGCAGCAGCTGCCACCAGTCGAACTTGACTTCGACCAGCGACCAGACGACGGTGACGATCAGGATCAGGGACATCAGGGCCAGCGCCGCGCGCCGTCCCTTGAACACGAGCGCGCCCGTGACGATCAGGCCGAGTCCGGCCACCAGATAGTAGAACGAGCCACCCAGGCTCGCGAGATAGATGCCGCCGCCCAGCAGGGCGAGACCAAGCAGGATGAAAATCGATCCAGTCGTTGCCAACAATGCACCGGATCTTGTAGAGGTAGACACGTTAATCCTTCTTAATTTTGATGATAGCGCTATCATATGCTTGCCGGATTCGTTTGTAAACTGTATGGTTTCCTAAGCATGTGAAGCATTGACTTGTATTAACGCCTTCAGGAGACACCATGGCGAAGACAGAACAACAACAAACCAAGGTTGGCCGGCCAGTAGTCCATACCCCGGAACAACTATTGGATCGCTTGATCCAGGCCGCCATCGACATCCTCGACGAGCGCGCCGCGGATGCCGATTTCAGCGTGACCGAGGTGGCCCAGCGCGCCAAGGTCTCGAAAAAAACCGTGTACACGGTGGTCGCCAGCAAGGAGGAATTGATCGGCCACATCATCCGATGCGGCGCCCGGGTGGCCACGAACGTGCTCGAGATGCCGGTGGCGGACGTGGCCGACGCGCGCGCCGTGCTGGCGCGCTTCCTGAGGGAATGGGTGGCCCTGGCCTGTGGCCCCCAGGCCGTGGGCATCTACGTGATGGCGATCCGGGAACGTAGCCGCTATCCGGCGCTCGGCGCCGCCTACTACCGCGCCCGCAACGAGCAGGGTCTGCAGCAACTGGCCGCCTGGATGGAGCGCATGCAGAACAAGAACTTTGCCGCAGCCGGCGATCCGATGATGACGGCCGACCTGGCGCTGACCATGGCCGCGGCCGAACGCCAGCGCATCCTCGCGCTCGGCATCGACGAGCCTTTCACGCCGGAGCAGCTGGACCGGCGTATCGAGGCGATATTGCAGTTCGTTTTTAGTGAGAAAGCAAAATGATCAAACTCAGTGTGATGTACCCCTACAGCCCGGAAGCCCGGTTCGACCATGACTATTACCGCGACGTGCACATGGCCCTGCTCAAGGAACGCATGGGCGACTATTGCAAGTTCTACACGATCGACAAGGGGCTCGGCGGCGTCACGCCCGGCAGTGCGCCGGTGTACATCGCCATGTGCCATGTGTATTGCGAGTCGGTCGAAGCGCTGATGACCGGGATCGGGCCGCATGCCGCGGAACTGGCTGCCGACATCGTCAACTTCACCAATGTGACGCCGGTGCAGCAGGTCAGCGAAGTGGTGTTCGACGCGGGCTCGTCCGGGACCTCGTGAGCGGCCACGGTCTTGCCGATCGGATGGGAAGCGGTGTGTCGCGCGGCGGCCTAAGCGTCGAACGGTCTCTTGCCCAGGACTTCGATCACGTGGTCCACGAAACACGTGATCCGTGCAGCCAGGGCTGTATTGCGGTAGTAGACCGCGTTGATCGATTGGCGCATGTCCAGCGTGTGCTCGGGAAATAACTGAACCAGTCGCCCACGACGCCGGTCTTCGCGCGTCATGAAGTCGGACAGGCAGACGATTCCCAGTCCCGAAAGGGCAATGCGGCGCAGCGTTTCGCCGCTGGAGGATGCAATGCTGGGCTCGATGCGCAGCACATTGCCATCCGCATCACGCAGCGGCCAGTCCTTCAGTGTCTCGGGCTGTTTGAAGCCCAGCAGGGGATGCTGTTGGAGCTGCGCCACGTTGTCCGGCGTGCCGTGACGCTCGAGATAGTCCGGGCTCGCGAGCACCCGGATCCGGCTTGTACCGATGTGGCGTGCGTGGAGCGTGGAGTCCTTCAGCACGCCAATACGAAACGCCACATCGGTGCGTCTCTCGATCAGGTCGGTGATGCCCTCGTTCGAGTTCAGTTCCAGCTCCACGTCGGGATAGCGGACGCGGAAGCCTTCCAGCAGCGGCACCAGCACATGCAGCATGAAGGGCGTGGCCGCATCCACCCGCAGCTGTCCGGCCGGGCGCATCCGCCGCGCCGCCATCTGCTCTTCCGCCGCGTCGACCGAAGCCAGGATAGTGCGCGCATGCTCCAGGAAAGCCGCGCCTTCCTCCGTCAATTCCAGCCGCCGCGTCGTCCGGCGCAGCAGGGTCGTCTGCAGCTTTTCCTCCAGCCGTCCCAGCGCCCGACTGGTCGCGGATACCGTCAGCCCCAGCAGTTCCGCGGCGCCGGTGAGCGAGCCCATATCCACCACGGCCACGAAGGCCTGCATTTCATCGAGGCTTGTCTTCATTTTTGAATCAAACGCAAAAGTCTTTGGCCGATACTGGTCTTAATCCGCAAATATAAACCATGGACAATACCTTCATCGAAAAAACCGACGGATTCGTCTTCAAGGAGTTGCAATGAAATCCTCCACCGCATTACTGGCCCTGGCAACCGGCGCCTTTGCCATCGGCACCACCGAATTTGCGCCCATGGGGCTGTTGCCGGTGATCGCCGACGGCGTCAAGGTCAGCATCCCCACCGCCGGCATGCTCGTGTCCGCCTACGCGATCGGCGTGATGGTCGGCGCCCCGATCATGACCCTGCTGTTCAGCCGCTTCGGCAAACGGGCCGCGCTGATGTCGCTGATGCTGATCTTCACGGTCGGCAACCTGCTGTCGGCGTTCGCACCAGGCTATACCACCTTGCTGCTGTCGCGCCTGGTCACCAGCCTCAACCATGGCGCCTTCTTCGGCCTGGGCGCCGTCGTTGCCGCCAGCGTGGTGCCGAAAGAAAAGCAGGCCAGTGCCATCGCGGCCATGTTCATGGGCCTGACGGTCGCCAACATCGGCGGCGTGCCAGCCGCCACCTGGATCGGCCAGCAGGTCGGCTGGCGCCTGGCCTTCGGCGGGACCGCCGCGCTGGGCCTGATCACCATGGGCGCGCTGTGGCTGGCGCTGCCCAGGGGCGAGCCGGGTACGCCGCCGGACGTGCGCCGCGAGCTGAAGGTGCTGACCAGCCGCGAGGTGCTGCTGGCCATGGGCACCACCGTGCTGGGCTCGGGCGCCATGTTCGCGCTCTATACCTACGTGGCGCCGATGCTGACCGACATCACTCATGCCAGCCCGGGCTTCGTGGCCTTCGCCCTGGTGTTGATCGGTATCGGCTTCACGCTGGGTAACAGCCTGGGCGGGCGCCTGGCCGACTGGTCGCTGGACGGCGCCACCAAGCTGATCCTGGCTGCGCTGGCGGTCGTCATGGTCCTGCTGCCGCTGCTGCTGAAAACCCATGTCGGCGCGGCCATCGGCCTGATCGCCTGGGGTGCGGCCGCCTTTGGCATCGTGCCGCCGGTGCAGATGCGCGTCATGCAGGCTGCGGCCCAGGCGCCTGGCCTGGCGTCGTCGGTCAACGTCGGCGCCTTCAACCTTGGCAATGCCGTTGGCGCCGCCCTCGGCGGTGTGGTCATCGGCCAGGGCCTGGGTTATGCCGCCGTACCGTTTGTCGGCGCAGCGCTCGCTGTCGGCGGCCTGGGGCTGGTCTGGCTTGGCAACGCCGGTCGCCGGCGCGGCGCGGTGCGTTCTTCTTCCATCTAATTTCCAACAAGGGGTTTCACCATGAGTAGCATTCCTTCGTTTGGCGTCGGCACCTTCCGCCTGACCGGCCAGACCGTCATCGACTCGGTGCGTAACGCGCTGGACCTGGGCTACCGCGCAGTCGACACGGCGCAAATCTATGGCAACGAGGCCGAAGTCGGGCAGGCCGTTGCCGAGAGCGGCGTGAAGCGTTCCGAGCTGTTCCTGACCACCAAGATCTGGACTGCCAACTACGCCAGGGACAAGCTCGTTCCCAGCCTGCGCGAGAGCCTGGACAAGCTGCGCACCGACTATGCGGACCTGGTGCTGATCCACTGGCCGGCGCCCGGCAACGGCGTCGAGCTGCCCGAGTACATGGAAGCGCTGGCCGAAGCCAAGACCCTCGGCCTGGCGCGCCGGATCGGTATCTCCAACTTCAACATCGAGCTGACCAGGCAGGCCATCGCCGCCGTCGGCAAGGATGAGATCGCCACCAACCAGATCGAGCTGAGCCCTTACCTGCAGGGCCGCAAGCTGACCGCCTTCCTCGAGGCGCAGGGGATTGCCGTGACCTCCTACATGACCCTGGCCTATGGCAAGGTGCTGAAGGATCCGGTGCTGGCCAGGATCGCCGACAAGCACCAGGCCACGGTGGCGCAGGTGGCGCTGGCCTGGGCGCTGCAGTTGGGCCATGCGGTGATTCCATCGTCGACGAAGCGCGAGAACCTGGCCAGCAACCTGCTGGCGCGTGAACTGGTGCTGGACGCCGACGACATGGCCCTGATCGCCGCGCTGGACCGCAACGGCCGCGAAGTCAGTCCCGAGGGGCTGGCGCCGGTGTGGGACTGATCAGCAAGACTGATCGGCTACGGCCTGGGTGGCGCGTCTTACGACACTCAGGCAGGGATGAGTTTGTTGAGATGAGGCGGCGCTTCCCTTATTCCACCGTCACCGACTTCGCCAGATTCCGCGGCTTGTCGACGTCAGTCCCACGCGCCAGCGCCGTGTGATAAGCCAGCAGCTGCAACGCCGCCACGTGCAAAATCGGCGACAACAAACCATAGTGCTCAGGCAAACGGATCACATGCAAGCCCTCGCTCGAGGTGATGTGGGTGTCGACGTCGGCGAACACGTACAGCTGGCCGCCGCGCGCGCGCACTTCCTGCATGTTCGACTTCAGCTTTTCCAGCAGCGCGTCGTTCGGGGCGATGGTCACCACCGGCATCTCTTCGGTCACCAGCGCCAGCGGGCCGTGCTTCAGCTCGCCTGCCGGGTAGGCTTCCGCGTGGATGTACGAGATTTCCTTCAGTTTCAAGGCACCTTCCAGCGCGATCGGGTAGTGGATGCCGCGGCCCAGGAACAGGGCGTTTTCTTTTCTCGCGAATTCCTCGGCCCAGGCGATGACTTGCGGTTCCAGCGCCAGCACCGAGGACAGGGCGACCGGCAGGTGGCGCATCTGTTTCAGATAGTTCGCTTCCTCGTCGTCGCTCAGGCGGCCATTCACCTGCGCCAGCGTCAGCGTCAGCAGGAAGAGGGCGGCCAGCTGCGTGGTGAACGCCTTGGTCGAGGCGACGCCGACTTCGACGCCGGCGCGCGTGATGTAGGCCAGCTTGCACTCGCGTACCATGGCGCTGGTCGAGACGTTGCAGATGGTCAGCGTGTGCTCCATGCCCAGGCTGCGCGCGTGCTTCAGCGCGGCCAGCGTGTCGGCGGTTTCGCCCGATTGCGAGATGGTGACGACCAGGGTCGACGGGTGCGGCACGCTGTCGCGGTAACGGTATTCGCTGGCGATCTCGACGTTCACCGGCAGCTTGGCCACCGATTCGATCCAGTACTTCGCCGTCAGGCCGGCGTAGTAGCTGGTGCCGCAGGCCAGGATCAGCACGCGGTCGATCTCCTTGAACACGCGGTAGGCTTCGTCGCCGAACAGTTCCGGCATGATGCCGGTGACGCCTTCCAGGGTGTCGCCGACCACGCGCGGCTGCTCGAAGATTTCCTTCTGCATGTAGTGGCGGTACGGGCCCAGCTCGGCGGCGCCGGTGTGGGCGTGCACGGTTTTCACGTCGCGCTCGACCGGGCGGCCGTCGACGTCGACGATCCAGTAGCGTGCCAGTTGCAGGTCGACCACGTCGCCTTCTTCCAGGTAGATGATCTGGTCGGTGGTGCCGGCCAGCGCCATCGCATCCGAGGCGACGAAGTTTTCACCTTTGCCCAGGCCGACGATCAGCGGCGAACCCTGGCGCGCGGCCACCACGCGGTGCGGCTCTTCGCGGCAGAACACGGCGATCGCGTAGGCGCCGTGCAGGCGTTTCACGGCCTGCTGCACGGTGGCGAACAAATCGCCATCGTACATGTGATCGACCAGGTGGGCGATGACTTCGGTGTCGGTCTGGCTCTGGAAGACGTAGCCGAGGCCGGTCAGTTCGGCGCGCAGCTCGTCATGGTTTTCGATGATGCCGTTGTGGACCAGCGCGATGCGGGCATTGTCTTCGCTCGGCGAAAAATGCGGGTGGGCGTTGCGGGTGGCCGGGGCGCCATGGGTGGCCCAGCGGGTGTGGGCGATGCCCGTAAAACCTTGCAGCTGGGTTTCGGCAATCTGCGTTTCGAGGTCGGCCACGCGCGAGGTGCTGCGCGAGCGGGCCAGGTGGCCGTCGACGTGCAGGGCGATGCCGCAGGAATCGTAGCCACGGTATTCGAGGCGTTTCAGGCCTTCGAGCAGGATGGGGGTGATATTACGCTGGGCCACTGCCCCGACGATACCGCACATGGTACTTCTCCGAAAAGTTGTCTAATGTCACTACTCTAAGTCAGAGGCCGTGAAATATGCTTTCGTACTTCTTCAATTTTTGAAAGAATATTTCATGCTATGCTTGACATGAAATTTCCTTTCATTTTTGACGGAATATTTTATAAAAATGTCGAATGAATCCCAAGAACTGGACGATATCGATCGTCGCATCCTGAACACCTTGCAGGTTGACGCCTCTCACACCAATGCCGAGTTGGCGGAATTGGTACACGTGTCAGCGCCAACTTGCCTGCGCCGCGTCAAACAGCTCATGGAGAACGGTGTTATCGAGCGGCAAGTTGCCATCGTCGCGCCGGAGCGGGTGGGGGCGCGCCTGACCGCCATCGTCGAGATCACGCTGGACGTGCAGGCGGCCGATCGCATGGACGAGTTCGAACATGTGGTCGCGGATGAAGCGGCGGTGCTGCAGTGCTACCGCGTGTCGCCGGGGCCGGATTTCGTGCTGGTGGTGCAGGTGGCCGACATGCCGGCCTATCACGCACTGGCGCATCGCCTGTTCACCACGCACAGCAATGTGCGCAACGTGAAGGCCTATTTCTCGACCTTCAGGAGCAAGTTCGAGACCCGCATCACGGTATAAATTTCCGCTGAGTAAGCTCAACCGGCGCACGCTGCAAAAAGTGTCTACTGGCAATTCTTTTCGATGCCAGCGAGGCGAACGTGCACGTGGAAGCGATACGGCAAGAGGCGGCGTTGCTGACGCTGTCCGGTGTGCACAAGCACTACCGCAACGAGCGTTTCGGCACCCATGTGCACGCGCTGTGCGACATCGATATGCGGGTCGAGGCCGGCGAGATGGTCGCCGTGTGCGGTCCCTCCGGCCACGGCAAGACCACGCTGCTGAACCTGGCCGGCCTGCTCGAGCCGGCCAGCGAGGGCAGTGTTCGCCTGGACGGCATCGAGGTCGCCCGCCTGGGCGAGCGCGCGCGCAGCGCCCTGCACGAGCGCCTGATCGGCCGCGTCTTCCAATCTTTTACTTTGATGCCGGTCATGACGGCCCAGGAGAACGTCATGCTGCCGCTGCTGTTGCAGCGCCGCCTGGCGCGCCCGGCATGGCGGGAAGCCTGCGCCTATGCCACCGAATTGCTGGCTCGGCTCGGCTTGGCCGCCCACGTCCACCACTATCCGGCGCGCCTGGATGCCGGCCAGTGCCAGCGCGTGGCGATCGCGCGCGCCCTCATGACGCGGCCGCGCCTGGTGGTGGCCGACGAACCGACTTCGCGCCTGGACGCCAGCGCGCTGCGCATGGTGCTGGACCTGTTCTGCGCCTGCCAGCGCGAACAGGGCACGGCCTTCCTGATTTCCACCCGCGACCAGCGCCAGCTGCATCGCGCCTCGCGCACGCTGCAACTGAACGAGGGACGGATCGGCCCGCGCCCGGCCGACCAGCCGCGCCGGCTGCCGGAGTTGCGGGCGTGAATCCGGGCCATCCGGCCTGCCTGGCGCTGCGCATGGCGCTGGCCGGCCGTCCAGGTGCGCGCGTGGCGGTGCTGGCGCTGGGGATCGACGTCGGCGCGCTCGCGTTCGGTGCCGGGCGTTGTCAAGCGTGGCAGATGGTGGCGGCCATGGGCCTGGCGCTGGCCGGCTGTGTCGTGGCGGCCAGCATGTCGCTGCGGGCGCAGGCGCGGCGGCGCGAGCTGGCGACCTTGCGCGTGCTCGGCATGTCACGCTGCTGTCTGGTGCTGATGCTGGAACTGGAAGCGCTGTGGATAAGTGGAATCGGCACATTGCTGGGACTGCTCGGCAGTGGCGCCGCCGAACGCATCGCCGCGCTCTGGCCGGCCAGGCCGGGCGAGCCTGCCGCACTGATCGGTGCGGGTTCCGGAATACCCTTGCTGGCTGGTATCTGCAGCATTGCCGGCGTGACTGTCCTGGCCGCGCTGCTGCCGGCCCTCCACGCCGCACGCCGGGACGTGGCGCTTGCGCTGGCGCTGCTGCCGCCCCACCAGGACGGCTAGCAGGCTGTGGACAAGCCTGTGGAAGACCTTTCTACATCCCTGTGCACAGCCACCGTATAAGCCTGTGCGGATCCGGTGATTTGACTGTGGATCCGCTGTGCACAGGCGGTGCAGAACTTTACTTCTTGATCTTCACCGGACGCTTCCAGCCTTCGATCGTGAGCTGCTTCGGACGAGAAATGGTCAGCTTGCCAGCCGGCGCATCCTTGGTCAGCGTGGTACCGGCGCCCAGCGTCGCGCCCTTGCCGACGGTGACCGGGGCCACCAGCTGGCTGTCGCTGCCGATGAAGGCTTCGTCCTCGATCGTGGTGCGGAATTTATTGACACCATCGTAGTTGCAGGTGATGACCCCGGCGCCGATGTTGACGCGCGAGCCGATGTCGGCGTCGCCGACATAGGCCAGGTGGTTCGCCTTGCTGTGCGCCGCGACCTTGCTGTTTTTGATTTCGACGAAGTTGCCGATGTGGACATCCTGGCCCAGCTCGGTACCCGGGCGCAGGCGCGCGTAGGGGCCGATGACCGATTGCTCGCCGACCAGCGCGTCTTCGATGTGGCAGAACGGCTTGATTTTCGCGCCGGCGGCCACCCTGGCGTTCACCAGCACCGAATGGGCGCCGATGGTGACGCCGTCGCCCAGTTCGACACGGCCTTCGAACACGCAGCCGACGTCGATGGTGACGTCGCGTCCGCAGATGAGTTCGCCACGCACGTCGATGCGCGCCGGGTCCATCAGCGTCACCCCTTTTTCCAGCAGGGCATGGGCGATGTTCAGCTGGTGGCGGCGCTCGAGTTCGGCCAGTTGGACCTTGCTGTTCACGCCCGCCACTTCCCACTCGGCGGACGGCTGGGCCGACACCACCGGCACGCCGGCGGCCACGGCCTGGGCCACGATGTCGGTCAGGTAGTATTCGCCTTGCGCATTGTTGTTCTGCAGCGCGTCCAGCCAGCCCGTGAGGTATCGGGTCGGGATCACCATGATGCCGCTGTTGATTTCCTTGACGGCGCGCTCGGCCTCGGTGGCATCCTTTTCTTCGACGATGCGCACGATCTTGCCATCCTCGCGGATGATGCGGCCCAGGCCGAAGGGATTGGCCTGCTCGACGGTGAGAATGGCCAGTTTATCGTCGCCCGCCGCCTCGACCAGGCGCTGCAGCGATGCGCCCGTGGTCAGCGGCACGTCGCCATACAGCACCAGCGTCGGCGCGGCTGCATCGATGTGCGGCAGCGCCTGCATCACGGCGTGGCCGGTGCCCAGCTGCGGCTGCTGCAGAGCGGTGTCGATGGCGACGCCGCCATCCTCGCCCCAGGCTTGAACCGCACTCGGCACCGCTGCGCCGCCATGCCCGTAAATCACGCATAATTTCTTCGGTTTCAGGCTGCGTGCCGTATTGATAACATGCTGCAACAACGGCTTGTCAGCCAGTGGATGCAAGACTTTCGGCAGCGCGGACTGCATGCGTTTTCCCATGCCGGCGGCGAGGATGACTACGTTCATAAGCCGTTCTCAAATGATTGAATAAGATGAAAAAGTTTAACACGCACACTTCTCTCCTAAAACGTGCCCAATTCGTGTTCCTGGCCTTTGTCATGGTGCTGGCGGCCGGCTGCAGCACGATCCGCTTCACCTACAACCACGGCGATACCCTGCTGTACTGGTGGTTGAATGCCTACATCGATATCGACAGCGACCAGTCCGACTGGGTCAAGAAGGATATCGACAACCTGTTCCAGTGGCACCGCACCACCCAGCTGCGCGACTATGCCGGCCTGCTCACCAAGATGCAGCGCCAGCTCGCCGACGGCAACGTGACCCAGGACGAACTGCTGGCCGACTACCGCGACATCAAGGCGCGCACCGAACTGCTGGCGTTCAAGGCGCTGCCGCAACTGGCCGACCTGGCGATGTCGATCAAGCCGGAGCAGGTCGCCCAGCTCGAAAAGAAGTTCGCGAAGAACAACGCCGACTTCCGCAAGAAATTCATGAGCGGCAGCGTGCAGGACCAGCAGGATGCCCGTTTCAAGAAGGCGATGGAGCAATTGAACCTGTGGTTCGGCAGCTTCAGCCGCGACCAGGAAGCCCAGCTGCGCAAGGCCTCGGATGCGCGTCCGCTGGACAACGAGATCTGGCTGCAGGAACGCATGCTGCGCCAGAAGAAGATCGTCGCCCTGTTGCGCCGCATCCAGCAGGAAAAGCTGAGCAAGGAACAGACGATGTCGGCCATCCACAACCTGCTGCGCGATATGCTCGACCGCATGGAAGCGCCGGAGCGTAAAGCGTTCTTCGATGCCTACGTGGACAACACTGCGAAGTTCATCATCACCGCGGTGCGCCTGACCACGCCGGAACAGAAAACCCATGCGCAGCAACGCATGCAGGGCTGGATCAACGATTTCAACGCGCTGGCCGCCGGCAAATAGCCGGCGGGCCGGGTGGACGCGGACGGCGAGTCAGCTCCGCTACCCACCCGGCGATCGTTGGCGGCCCGGTCATCGCAACCCGGCACGAAGCCGCCAACCTGCATGCTATAGTCCCGCCATGCAAAAGAAGAAGTCCTCCCCACCCTCCTATCCCCGCCGTCCCGGCCCGCCGCAGCAAGTCCGCATCATCGGCGGCGCCTGGAAACGCACCCCGCTCCCCGTCCTCGACGCCCTTGGCCTGCGCCCCACGCCCGACCGCGTGCGCGAAACCGTGTTCAACTGGATCAACCACCAGATGAAAGGCGACTGGGACACGGCCGAGGTGCTCGACCTGTTCGCCGGCAGCGGCGCCCTCGGCTTCGAAGCGGCCAGCCGCGGCGCCAGGTCGGTCACGATGATCGATAGCGTCGGCGCCGTCGTGCGCCAGCTGGAGACCATCAAGGACAAGCTGAAGGCGGACAAGGTGACCGTGCTGCGCGCCGATGCGCTCGCCGTGGCGCGCGACCTGGCCCGGCGCGGCCAGCGTTTTGATGTCATCTTCCTGGATCCGCCCTACCAGCAGGATTTCCTGACCCAGGCGCTGCCGCTGTGCGCGGCGCTGCTGAACGAGGGCGGCCTGGTCTACGCCGAATCGGGCGAACCCCTGCCGTTCGCGCAAGAGGCCGATGACGCGGCGCCCGAATGGCTGGCACAATGGGAACTGGTGCGCGCAGACAAGGCCGGCATGGTCCACTTTCACCTGTTGAAGTTGCACTAAAACAGTGGAAACCCGCCCCAGGGCGGGGCAGCTGCCGAAATTTCAGGCATAATGCGCGTCTATTCAGGTGCATTATTCTCAGGGAGCCGCAATGGTTGTAGCCGTTTATCCAGGTACGTTCGATCCGCTGACCCGCGGCCATGAGGATTTGGTGCGCCGCGCCTCGGGCCTGTTCGACACCTTGGTCGTGGGCGTTGCCGACAGCAAGAACAAGAAACCGTTCTTTGCGCTGGACGAGCGCCTGGAAATCGCCAACGAAGTGCTGGGCCATTATCCGAACGTGAAGGTCGAGAGCTTTTCCGGCCTGCTCAAGGATTTCGTGCGCAAGCACGACGCCCGGGTGATCGTGCGCGGCCTGCGCGCCGTGTCCGACTTCGAGTACGAGTTCCAGATGGCGGGCATGAACCGCTATTTGCTGCCCGACGTCGAAACCCTGTTCCTGACTCCGTCCGACCAGTACCAGTTCATCTCGGGCACCATCGTGCGCGAGATCGCGATGCTGGGCGGCGACGTCTCCAAATTCGTCTTCCCCTCGGTCGACCGCTGGCTGCAAAAGAAAATCGCCGCCAACGCCGCTGCCGCCGCAGCGACCGCGCCGAAGGCATAACGCATTGAGTGTTCCGCCATGGCTTTGCTGATTACCGACGACTGTATCAATTGCGACGTGTGCGAGCCCGAGTGCCCGAACGACGCGATCTCGATGGGCGCGGAGTTCTACCAGATCGACCCGCACAAATGCACGGAATGCGTCGGCCACTTCGACGAACCGCAGTGCCAGCTGCTCTGTCCCGTCTCCTGCATCCCCTTCAATCCCGAGTGGCGCGAAAGCCGCGAAGAACTCCAGGCCAAGTACGAACGCCTGACAGCCGCCAAAGCGGCCTGACCCTCCCGACATGCCGGCCCATCGATGGCCGGCATTTTTTTACCTGCGCCAAACCCAGCCTTCCCGCATTTGATTTCGATCGCAATCTTATGCAGATTGCATACGCAATCAAAGCACCCGTACCCCTTTCCAGCCGCATGCTATGCTGGTTCCATGAGCGACAAGCCGAATCCGGACGAGCCGCTGCCGCAATCGGTCAGCGAGAACATCGGTACCATTTCCGAGTTCTACGCACGCCATGAGGACCACGTCACGGCCACCCAGCGCGTGGTCGAGAAAGTGGCGCTGTTCCTGGGCAGTCCGGGTTATGTCGCGGCCAACATCATCTTCATCGTCTGCTGGATCGCAGGCAACGTACTCGCGCCCGACTTCGATTGGGAACAGATCGACGAACCGCCATTCTTCTGGCTGCAGGGCATCATCGGCCTGAACGCCTTCATCATTTCGACCACGGTGCTGATCCGCCAGAACCGCATGTCGCGCCTGGCCGACCACCACGCCCACCTGGACTTGCAAGTCAACCTGCTGACCGAGGAAAAGACCAGCAAGATCATCGAGATGCTGGAGGCGATGCGGCGCGAGCTGCCCGGCGCACAGGCGCAGCACGATGTGGAGGCGGAGGAACTGGCCAAGCCCGCCGATCCGAAAGCCGTGCTGGAGGCGATCGAAGAGGAAGAGGACGAGCCCTATGGCGAGGCAGGGAAGCGCGCCAGCCAGCAGTAAACACATGAGCCCGCCGGCAAAATAGATTGCCCACTGGTTATTCTGTGGATAAAGTATTTGGAAGACATTTGTCTAAACTTAAGGAGACACTTCCATGCTTACCCATCACACCACCCTCACACGCCTGGCCACCGCGGCCACCCTGGCCATCGCCATCGCCCTGCCGGCCACCGCCGCGGTCGAGGTCGGCGGTGTCAAGTTCGACGAGTCGAACAAGGTCGCCGGCCAAGACTTGAAGCTGAACGGCGCCGGCATGCGCACCAAGTTCGTGGTCAAGGTGTATGCCGCCGGCCTGTATTTGGCGGAAAAGAAGACCACGGTGGCCGACGTCATGAAGCAGGACGGCCCGCGCCGCATGACCCTGGTCATGGTGCGCGACGTGTCGTCGGACGATTTTGGTAACGCTTTCATGGAAGGCCTCAACGACAACGTCGACAAGACGGAAAAGGCGAAGATCGTGTCCCAGATCGGCAAGTTCGGCGAGATCTTCGCCAAGGTCGACGGTCTCAGGAAGGGCGACGTCCTGCACATCGATTGGCTGCCCGGTGCCGGCACCCAGATCGAACTGAACGGCAAAAAATTGATCGAGAACGTGCCCGATATCGCCTTCTACAACGCACTGCTGCGTATCTGGCTGGGCGACAAACCGGTTGACCGCTCGCTCAAGCCGGCCTTGCTCGGCATTAGATAAACGCTGACCCGCACCAGAAACGCGGCCCCGGGCAACCGGTGGCCGCGTTTTTTTTCGTCCCGTTTTTTTGACTGCGCAGCTGCCGTTTTTTTGGATGACGGCACCCCTCATGCCGCATCGTCGAGGCCTCAGGCGGCTTCACTCATCGATTTTATCGACAATAACCTGTGCTCATCCATACTGAATAACTTTATATGAACTTCTACTAAATTGTGATGATGTACGGTCTATTTGAATCATCATGTTGCTATTCATTCCTATTCCGGTTAAATATGGAATATCGAGCAGCCGGCGTAGCCATGAGTGAGAAATTTCTCAACTACAACCAATTTGCCCCTATCGTCATACAATGTGAGCCTATCTATTCATGGATGAGATGATCGAATTCATGAAAACTATATACCATATCGACTAATTGTTAAATGCAAGCTGCGAAAAAACCCCCACAAAACCCGGACGACCGGAAGTCGACGGCAATCGCCGAGACTGGCTCAAATACAGGGTGGGGAAGGCGCGACGGCGAAGACGAACAGCGGCCGGCGGGAAGAGGGAGACGTGCGGGCGTAAAACGGACGAAAAAAAACGGCGCCCGTTACCGGACGCCGTTCTCTTGGAGGAAGCGCGTGGATTCTATCAGGAGCCGGCCCCGAAGGCGCGCACGGCTGGGCTTTCGGCCTGCAGCGCGGCCTTGGCTGCCTGCTGCTGGGCCCTGGCGTCGCGCAGCTTGCGGCGCGCGGCCAGCTCATCCTTGGTCGGACGCGGGCGCACGACCAGCACCAGCGCGCGGGCGATGCCGACCAGCAGCGGACGGAAGAACATCAGGAAGGCAGCGAGCACGGTCAGTGCGATCATGCCGGTCAGCAGCTGGCTGATGGACACAGCCACCATCGGGGTTTGAAACAGGGTGTCAGCGAATGCCATGGCGTTAGAGAAATATCATCGATTTATTCGATGTCACTATAGTGCAACGCAACATATAAATCTAATTACGTTCGCTGATAGTGCTTATGCTGTTCGTGAATGGAAATCGGGTACACTGTCCTCCACTCCCCAATGCCTGAAATGCCTGTCTGAACGGATTCCCATGAGCTTTCTTACGCTAGACCTGAACCTGCTCCGTGTCTTCGACGCCGTCATGACCGAGCAAAACCTGACCCGCGCCGCCGGCCACCTGGCCATGACCCAGCCCGCGGTGTCGAACGCCATCAAGCGCCTGCGCGAAAGTCTCGGTGACGAACTCCTGATCCGCACCGCCTACGGTGTCAAACCGACGCCGCGCGCCGAAGCGCTGTGGCCGGCCGTGCGCCAGGCGCTGGCCGCGCTGGAAGCGGCCGTGATGCCGGAAACCTTCGACGTCTCGAAAGCGCAGGCCACCTTCCGCCTGGCGATGGCCGACGCCACCGCCGCCCTGTGGCTGCCGTCCCTGGTGCGCTCGATCGAAAAAGAGGCGCCCGGCGTGAATATCCGCATGGTGCCGCTGACCACGCGCGAACCGCGCCCGATGCTGCTGCGCGGCGATATCGATTTGGCCGTCGGCTTCTTCCCGGGCGTGGCCGCCCAGCTGTCCTATGAAACCGGTTCGCCGATCCGCCACGAGCGCCTGTATTCGGGCGAATACGTGGCGGTGATGCGCAAGAACCACCCGCTGGCCCAGGGCAAGCTGGACCTGGACGATTACTGCAAGGCGAACCATTTATTGGTGAGCTTCTCGGGCCGCGCCCACGGCCTGGTCGACGAGGCGCTGGCCCAGATCGGCCGCGAACGCCGCATCCTCCTGACCGTGAACCAGTTCTTCACCGCCGGCCGGGTGGTCGCCAACTCGGACCTGGTGACGGTGCTGCCGAAGCACCTGATCGCCTCCACCGGCGCCGCCGATGCCCTGGTCTGGCGCGAACTGCCGTTCCAGCTGCCGGCCGTGCACCTGGACATGCTGTGGCACGAACGCGACGGCCGCAGCCCGGCGCACCGCTGGCTGCGCAAGAACCTGGAAGCGATGTCGGCGACGGCGCAGAAGATGCTGCCGCAGCAGTCGGAAACGAGCGTCAAAATGGAGAAGATTGCCTGACGCAGGATAATCGTCAGCCTGAACACATCGCCCCCGCGCAGGCTGGAGCCCAAGTTCTGCTTGCGCTATCGAAACGCGTGCAACCTGGCGGAATAGCGCCAGTGGCGCTATTCCGCCTCCGCGGGGGCGAGGCTTGTAAGCGACCGACTTGTTATCACTTGATCGGCAGCTTGGTCGTATTCTTGACCTCTTCCATCACCGCATAAGTGTGCGTCTCACGCACCCCCTTCTGCAGCAGCGTCTTGCCCAGGAATTCGCGGTAGGCCGCCATGTCCTTGACCCGCGCCTTGACCAGGTAATCGAACCCGCCGGCCACCATGTGGCACTCGAGCACTTCGGGGATCAATTGCACGCTTTGCTTGAAGGCGTCGAAGACTTCCGGCGTGGTGCGGTCCAGCACCACTTCGATGAAGACCAGCAGCGACACGTCCAGCAGCTGCGGGTTCAGCTGGGCCGTGTAACCCATGATGTAGCCTGACTCGTGCAACTTGCGCACGCGTTCCAGGCAAGCGGCCGGCGACAGGTTGACGCGTGCCGCCAACTCGACGTTGCTGATCCGCCCGTCGCTCTGCAGCTCGGCAAGGATTTTCTTGCTGATCTTGTCCAACATGGGTCTCACTCTCCAGTATAAATTTTATTTGGTGAAATTCTCTCACCAAAAACTATCTATTGCTAGTCTTCTTTAAAAACAGAATTAATCAAGAAGATTTGTCACTACAATCGAATCATGTTCCCGCATTCCCATTCGCGCCGGCCGGCCTTCTCGGTCCGGCGCGTTTTGCCATGCGGCCCTGCCTGATTTTTCCTTTATTCATCGAGTTTCCATGAACATTGCCGCTTCCCCGGCCACCACCTTCGTGCCCTTCGACGCCCTGCAGGCCGAGACCCAAGGCGACCAGTCCCCGCTGCGCGCAGCGATCACCGCCGCCTATCGCCGCGACGAGACCGCCGCGGTGGAATGGCTGCTGTCCCAGGGTGCCCGCCCCAGCGCCGACGCCCATGCACTGGCACACCGCCTGGTATCCGCAGTGCGCCAAAAGCGCACGCGCTCGTCGGGCGTGGACGCGCTGATGCACGAATTCTCGCTGTCGTCGGAAGAGGGCGTAGCCCTGATGTGCCTGGCCGAAGCGCTGCTGCGCATCCCGGACAGCGAAACCGCCGACCGCCTGATCGCCGACAAGATCAGCCGCGGTGACTGGAAGAAGCACCTGGGCGAATCGCCGTCGCTGTTCGTGAACGCCGCCACCTGGGGTTTATTGGTGACCGGCAAGCTGGTGTCGTCCAGCAGCGAGAAGGGCCTGGGCGCCGCGCTGACGCGCCTGATCGCCAAGGGCGGCGAGCCGCTGATCCGCAAGGGCGTCGACCTGGCCATGCGCATGCTCGGCAACCAGTTCGTGACCGGCCAGACCATCGACGAAGCCTTGAAAAACAGCCGCGAGAATGAAAGCCGCGGCTACCGCTATTCCTACGACATGCTGGGCGAGGCGGCGCTGACGGAACGCGATGCGGAAAACTACCACGCCTCCTACGAAGCCGCGATCCATGCGATCGGCAAGGCTTCGAACGGCCGCGGCATCAAGGACGGCCCGGGCATCTCCATCAAACTGTCGGCGCTACACCCGCGCTACAGCCGCGCCCAGTACGCGCGCGTGATGGGAGAACTGCTGCCGCGCGTGCGCAGGCTGGTGCTGCTGGCCAAGCAGTACAACATCGGCATCAACATCGACGCCGAGGAAGCCGACCGCCTCGAGATCTCGCTCGACATGCTGGAAGCGCTGGCATTCGATGCCGACCTTGCCGGCTTCGAGGGCATCGGCCTGGTGATCCAGGCCTACCAGAAACGCTGCCCCTTCGTGATCGACTACGTGGTGGATCTCGCGCGCCGGAGCGGCCGCAAGTTCATGGTGCGCCTGGTGAAGGGCGCCTACTGGGATGCCGAGATCAAGCGCGCGCAAGTCGACGGCCTGCCGGGCTACCCGGTCTACACGCGCAAGATGTACACCGACGTGTCCTATCTGACCTGCGCGAAGAAGCTCTTGGGCGCGACCGATGTCATCTATGCCCAGTTCGCGACCCACAATGCGCACACCCTGTCCGTGATCTATACCTGGGCCAAGGCCGACGGCGTGTCCAACTACGAATTCCAGTGCCTGCACGGCATGGGCGAGACCCTGTACGACCAGGTCGTCGGCGCGGGCAACCTGGGTAAGGCCTGCCGCATCTATGCGCCGGTCGGTTCGCACGAGACCCTGCTGGCCTACCTGGTGCGCCGCCTGCTGGAAAACGGCGCCAACTCCTCGTTCGTGAACCAGATCGTCGACGAGAGCGTGGCGATCGACAAGCTGCTCACCGACCCATTCGAGGCCGCGCGCGCCGCCAGCTGCCTGCCGCACCCGCGCATCCCGCTGCCGGCGGCCCTGTATCCGGATGGCCGCCGCAACTCCGCCGGCCTGGACCTGGCCAACGAGAACGTGCTGGCCGAGCTGGGACGTGAACTCGGCCAGCAGCGCCAGTACCTGGCGGCGCCCCTGGTCGATGGCCAGCTGGACGCCGTGGGCGCGATCAACGTCGTGAATCCGGCGCAAGCGGCGGACATCGTCGGCCAGGTCACGGAAGCGACGGTCGGCGACGTCGATACCGCGCTGCAGGCGGCCGTCGTCGCGGCCCCAAGCTGGGAAGCGCTGGGTGCGGGCGCCCGCGCCGACATCCTGCTGCGCGTGGGCGACTTGTTCGAACAGCAGCAGATGGAGCTGATGGCGCTGGCCGTGCGCGAAGCGGGCAAATCGCTGCCGAACGCAATCGCCGAGATCCGCGAGGCGGTCGACTTCCTGCGCTATTACGCGGCCGAAGTCCGCACCAGCGGCGATACCAGGGCACTGGGTCCGGTAACGTGCATCAGCCCCTGGAACTTCCCGCTGGCGATTTTCACGGGCCAGGTGGCGGCCGCGCTGGCCGCCGGCAACGTCGTGCTGGCCAAGCCGGCCGAGCAGACCCCCTTGATCGCCTGGCGCGCCGTGCAGCTGTTCCATGCCGCCGGCGTGCCGGCCGGCGTGCTGCAGCTGCTGCCGGGCCGCGGAGAAACGGTCGGCGCCGCGCTGACATCCGACGCGCGCGTCAAAGCCGTCATCTTCACCGGCTCGACCGAAGTCGCGCAATTGATCAACCGCACCCTGGCCAAGCGCGCAAGCGAAGAGGGCTGCGACATCCCCTTGATCGCGGAAACCGGCGGCCAGAACGCGCTGATCGTCGATTCCTCGGCGCTGCCGGAGCAGGTGGTGCAGGACGTGGTCAGTTCGGCTTTCGACAGCGCCGGCCAGCGCTGCTCGGCGCTGCGCGTGCTGTTCCTGCAGGAAGACATCGCGGATAAAACCATCACCATGCTCAAGGGTGCGATGCAGGAGCTGCGCGTCGGCGTGCCGGACCGCCTGGCCACCGACATCGGCCCCGTGATCGACGCCGAGGCGCAGGGCAACCTGCTGGGCCACATCGAGCGCATGCGCGGCACTGCGAAACAACATTTTTCGCTGCCGCTGCCGGCCGAACTGCAGGCGCAGGGCACCTTCGTGCCGCCGACCGTGCTCGAGATCGGTTCGATGGCGGAACTCCAGCGTGAAGTGTTCGGTCCAGTGCTGCACATCGTGCGCTACCGCCGCGCGGACCTGGCGCAGGTCGTCGACACCATCAATGCCACCGGCTACGGCCTGACCCTGGGCGTGCATTCGCGCATCGACGAGACCATCGATTTCATCACGGCGCGCGCCCACGTCGGCAACATCTACGTGAACCGCAACATCGTCGGCGCCGTCGTCGGCGTCCAGCCCTTCGGCGGCGAAGGCAAGTCCGGCACCGGCCCGAAAGCCGGCGGCCCGCTCTACCTGAAGCGCCTGCAACGGGATGCGGCACCGCTGCTGGCGCACGAGCGCCGCAGCAATGCCGCGCTAGATGCGCTGCTGGCCTGGGCCCGCGCCAACGGCCAGGCGCATATCGCCACGCTGGCCGACGGCTACATGCAGACCACGCTGGACGGCGTCGAGATCGACTTGCCGGGCCCGACCGGCGAGCGCAACCGTCTCGATTTCGTGGCGCGCGGCACCGTGCTGTGCGCGGCGCATTCGGACGCCGGCCTGCTGAACCAGCTGGCGGCGGCATTCGCGACCGGCAACCGCGCGCTGGTGCTGGCCCAGGCTGGCCTGCCCGCCGGCCTGCCGGCCGAGGCGACGGCACGCCTGCGCGTCGTCAAGGCGGCCGAGCTGGATGGCCTCGACTTCGCGATGGCGCTGGTCGAAGCCGGCCTGCCGGGCCAGCTGCAGCAAACGCTGGCGGCACGCCAGGGCGCCATCGTCGGCATCCTGGACACCCGGGCCGATGCGCCGGTCGCCCTGTGGCGCCTGGTGGCCGAACGCGCCGTCTGCGTCAACACGACCGCGGCTGGCGGTAACGCAAGCCTCATGACGATCGAGGTGTGATCCACGGGGACGCCGGTCGTGCTGTAGTCCTGTAGTTTTCAATATCCCGTAAAACTTGGAGGAAGACATGTTGATTGGCGTTCCCAAAGAGATCAAGAACAACGAGTACCGGGTCGGGCTCACGCCGCCCAGCGTGCACGAGCTGGTGGCGCGTGGCCACCAGGTCATCGTGCAGGCCGGCGCCGGGGCCGAGATCGGCCTGGCCGACGAGCAGTACGTGGCGGCTGGCGCCACCCTGATTCACGCCGCGCCCGAGATCTTCGGGCAGGCCGACATGATCGTGAAGGTCAAGGAACCGCAGCCAGCCGAATGCGCGATGCTGCGTCCAGGACAAATCCTGTACACCTATCTGCACCTGGCGCCGGATCCGGAGCAGACCGCGGCGCTGGTCGAATCGGGGGCGGTCTGCATCGCCTATGAAACCATCACCGGTGCCGGCGGCGGCTTGCCGCTGCTGGCGCCGATGAGCGAGGTGGCGGGGCGGATGGCGATCCAGGCCGGCGCCAGCCACCTGGAAAAGTCGAAGGGCGGCATGGGCCTGCTGCTGGGCGGCGTGCCGGGCGTGGCGGCGGGGCACGTGGTGATCCTCGGCGCCGGCGTGGTCGGCACCAATGCGCTGCAAATGGCCATGGGCACGGGTGCCCGCGTTACCGTGCTCGATAAAAACGTCGACCGCCTGCGCCAGCTCGACCTGGTCTACGGCAACCGTATTTCCACTCTGTATTCGAATGCCCACGCGATCGAGGAAGCGGTGCTGTCGGCCGACCTGGTGATCGGCGGCGTGCTGGTGCCGGGCGCCGCGGCGCCGAAGCTGGTCACGCGCGCCATGGTGTCGCGCATGAAGGCGGGGTCGGTCGTGGTCGACGTGGCGATCGACCAGGGTGGCTGCTTCGAGACCTCGCATCCGACCACCCACGCCGATCCGACCTTCGTCGTCGACGGCGTCGTGCACTACTGCGTGGCCAACATGCCGGGCGCGGTGGCAAGGACGTCGACCTTTGCCCTGAACAACGCCACCATCGGCCACGCCATCGCGCTGGCGAACAAAGGCTGGCAGCAGGCGCTGCGCGACGATCCGCACCTGAAGGCGGGCCTGAACGTCTGCCAGGGCAAGATCACGCACCAGGCCGTGGCCTGGGACCTGGGCTACGACTACGTGCCGGCCGACACCCTGCTGGCCTGATTCGAACTTGCCGCCAGTTCGCGGCAGAACTGCCTGACGATATAAAACGCATAACGCGCGGCCACCGATTTCACGAAGCGCATGAAATCGGTGGCCGCGTTTTCGTTGGCGTTGTCGGAAATCGTGCGGATCACGCCGAACGGGATCCCGAGCTCGAAACACACCTGCGCCACGGCGGCGCCTTCCATCTCCACCGCCAGCAAACCCGGCAAAGCCTCGCCAAGGGCCTTTATACGCTCCCTGCCGTTCACGAACTGGTCACCGCTGGCGATGAGGCCCCGATGCAGCCGAGGCGCCTGGAGCGCGAATACGGCCTGTTCTTCGCTATCGATGACTTCCGCGAACTCGGTGTCGAGAAACGCCTGGGTGGCGTGGCCGAGCTGAAGCGCCAGCTGGCGGTCCGACAGGAAGTGGGTCTGCCCGGTCAGCGGCACCTCGTGGCGCGGGAACAGGGGACTGGCATCCATGTCGTGCTGGACCAGGGATTCGGCCACCACGACGTCGCCGACACGGATCGATGGGTCGCCGCTGCCGGCCACGCCGGTGAAGACGATGTGGGTAACACCGAACTTCTCCACAAGCAAAGTCGCCGTCATGGCAGCGGCAACCTTGCCAATTCGCGATAAAACGCACACAGCGTCGATTTCCCACAGTTTACCTAGCCAGACCTCACGCATGCCATGGATGAGCTTGTAGGGGCCTTCCATGGCTTCCACGAGGCCTTGCTGTTCTTCGTGCAGAGCGCTGATGATGCCGAGTCGCATAGTTAACCTTGTCCTGGATGCGTTAACAGCCGTATACGCATGGTTTACGCCGGATGTTAAACATGGTGTTTAGAAACGATGTATACGCGTTAACGGTGTCGATGTTAACGGGCACGCAGGACGTATATCTGCCTGCGCTGCGTCTTGCACGCCACTTGTCCTGTCTTTGCTTTAGTAAACCAAGGATGTATATAAAAACTGGTAGTAGATAGTAAACGGCGATCCCTTCTGTGGATAAAGCCGGTTTTGCCTAGCGCATCAATGGTTTACGGTGCTTCGGATCTGCTGGAAAAACATTGTATCTGAGCAGGACATTAACTGGACAAAAAGCGGCGTTAACCAGAAAAGTGCTGTTCTGCACATCCGATCCTGTGGATATGCAGGTGTTTTTCCACAGTCGAGCCGGATTCCAGCGGTTTTTCGCTGTTTTTCAGTAAAGGGCTGCCCTGTTTTGCAAGCTGGACCGTATGCACACCCGCGGCCAGCTTCCCTGCGATGCGTTCGCATCGCGTTCTTCCTGTAGACAAAAAAAGCGGGCAGGCCGAAGGCTTTGCCGTCAGTCCGTATCTTGACGGTCTTTGCCCTGGCGAGCCGGGTTTGTCCACGCGCGTACGCGTTGCCTGTATTAGTTAACTTGAATAGATATATAAAACTGGTAGTGATAGTAAACGCGGGCCGCGTTGTGGATAAAGCCGGTTTACTCAACAGGCTCAAGGGTTTACGTAGCAACGAAGGCGCTGAACAAGACTTGTGTCTGGCGAGGACGTTAACTGGACAAAAAGCGGGCAGTGCACAAATCCGGCAGTTCCGCACATTCGATCCTGTGGATATGCATGGGTTTATCCACAATCGCTGACGAAAAAGCATGTCTGCACCTTGCCGATACGGTTTGAAGACCGGGTTTTGCAGACCCGAGATCAGGCGATGCGATCGAAGCCGTGTTCGATGCCGCGATCGTCGGACTGGCCGAAGCCGGTTTTTTTTTGGCCCGACGCCGGATTCGAAAGCGGGGTCGTCAGGTTTACAACCAAAAGCTTGTATACAGAATGATGGTAATAGTTAACGTACCTGCTCTTCTGTGGATAAACCCGGTTTTGTCCACAAGATCAGGCGTTTACGTGTCGCATAAGCCGGTGGGCCGACTCTGTATGTGCCTGGTGGAAAAATTGGACAAAAATCGGCGTGGTGGAAAAAAGCCGGTTTCCTCACATTCGATACCTGTGGATATACAAATGCTTATCCACAGCGCATGAACCCTCGTTCAAGGCTTGATCATCTGGTAAGCTTGCTCAACCGAAGCACGTCCGAAGTCGACTTTGCACAGATCGTGAGGCCTACCATGGTGTTCCGCATGCTGTCGAAATTGCCGTTGCTGCATCCCGCTCACGTTAACGCCACTCTTCCACCCAGCCTTTGACGGGCCGGCGCGTGGAATCCGCGGGCGACTACGATTACGTCATCGTCGGTGCCGGCACGTCCGGCTGCGTGCTGGCCAACCGCCTGAGCCGCAATCCCGGCAAGCAAGTCCTGCTGATCGAAGCCGGCGGCCGCGACGATTACCTGTGGATCCACATCCCGGTCGGCTACCTGTATTGCATCGGCAATCCGCGCACCGACTGGCTGTTCCGCACCGAGGCCGATCCCGGCCTGGCTGGCCGCGCGCTGATTTATCCACGTGGGAAAGTGCTCGGCGGAAGTTCGTCGATCAACGGCATGATCTACATGCGCGGCCAGGCCGGCGATTACGATCGCTGGGCCGAACTCAGCGGCGATGCATCCTGGCGCTGGGAGAACGTGTTGCCGGTATTCAAGCGCAGCGAAGACCACCATGGCGGTGAAAACGGCATCCACGGCAGCGGCGGCGAATGGCGCGTGGAGCGCCAGCGCCTGTCCTGGAAAATCCTGGACGCGTTTCGCCAGGCCGCAGCCCAGACCGGCATCGCCCCGATCACCGATTTCAATGGCGGCGACAATGCCGGCTGTGCCTATTTCGAAGTCAACCAGCGCCGCGGCATCCGTTTGAACACGGCGCGCGCCTTCCTGAAACCGGCCGCGATGCGGCCGAATTTGACCATCATGACCGGCTGCCATGTCGAGCGTCTGCTGCTCGAGGATACGGGGCAGGGCGTGGTTTGCCGCGGCGTCCATTTCACGGGCGGCGGCAAGGCGTTCACGGCCACGGCGCGCCGCGAAACACTGCTGGCCGCCGGCGCCATCGGTTCACCGCACATTTTGCAGTTGTCCGGGATCGGGCCGGCGCCCTTGTTGCACGCCCACGGCATCGCGCCGCGGGTCGACCTGCCCGGCGTCGGCGAGAATTTGCAGGATCATTTGCAGCTGCGCATGGTCTACCGCATCACCGGCGCGCGCTCGCTGAACACGACGGCCGCGACCTGGTACGGCAAGGCCAGGATCGGGCTGCAATACCTGTTCACGCAAAGCGGGCCGATGTCGATGGCGCCGTCGCAGCTGGGCGCCTTCGCCCGTTCCGATGCGGATCAAGCCACGCCCAACCTGCAATACCACGTGCAACCGCTGTCCCTGGAAAAATTCGGCGACCCGCTGCACGGTTTTCCGGCCTTCACCGCCAGCGTCTGCAACCTGCGTCCGAGCTCGCGCGGCCACGTGCGCATCGCCTCCAGCGACAGTCACGCGCCGCCAAAAATCACGCCGAATTACCTCAGCACGCAGCAAGACCGCAAGGTGGCGGCCGACGCGCTGGCCCTGACCCGGCGCATCGTGGGCGCACCGGCGCTGGCGAAATACCGGCCCGAAGAGTTCAAGCCGGGGCCGCATTACCGCAGCGAGGAAGAGCTGGCCGAAGCCGCCGGCCTGATCGGCACCACGATTTTCCACCCGGTCGGCACCTGCCGCATGGGCGGCGGCCACGATCCGCTGGCCGTGGTCGACAGCCGGCTGCGCGTGAAAGGGGTAAGCGGATTGCGTGTGGTCGATGCCTCGGTCATGCCTTGTATAACCTCGGGCAACACGAATTCGCCGACGCTGATGATTGCGGAAAAGACGGCGGGGCACATCCTGGAAGAGGAGAGGGCGCCATGAGCGAAGTGGTCCTGGAAACGCGCGGTCTGAGCAAGAGTTTCAAGGGTTTTACGGCGGTGCAGGACGTCAACCTGCAGGTGCGGCGTGGCCACATCCACGCGCTGATCGGCCCGAACGGTGCCGGCAAGACCACCTGTTTCAACCTGCTCACCAAGTTCCTGGACCCGAGCGCGGGCCGTATCCTGTACCAGGGGCACGACATCACGCGCCTGAAACCGGCCCACATCGCGCGCATGGGCATCATCCGTTCCTTCCAGATCTCGGCCGTGTTTCCGCACCTGACGGTGTTGCAGAACGTGCGCATCGGCCTGCAGCGCGCGCTCGGCACCAGTTACCACTTCTGGCGCAGCGAGCGCTCGCTCGGGCGGCTGGACGAGCAGGCGATGGCGCTGCTGGACGAGGTCGACCTGGCCGGCCTGGCCGCCACCCTCACCGCCGACCTGCCCTATGGCCGCAAGCGCGCGCTCGAGATCGCGACCACCTTGGCCATGGCGCCGCAATTGATGCTGCTCGACGAGCCGACCCAGGGCATGGGACATGAAGACGTGCACCGGGTGACGGAACTGATCCGCAAGGTAGCGCAGGGCCGCACCGTGCTCATGGTCGAGCACAACATGCGCGTGGTGGCCGGCCTGTGCGACCGCATCACGGTGCTGCAGCGCGGCGCCGTGCTGGCCGAAGGCAGCTATGCCGAGGTGTCGCAGAATCCCCAGGTCATGGAAGCCTATATGGGCAGCGCCAGCGCCGAACTCGGAGCGCAACCATGACGCCGGCGCTCGAGTTGCGCCATGTCGAAGCCTGGTACGGCGAATCGCACATCCTGCATGACGTCAGCTTGACGGTAATGCCGGGCGAAGTCGTGACCCTGCTGGGCCGCAACGGCGCCGGCCGTACCACCACGCTGCGCGCCATCATGGGCCTGGTCGGCGCCCGGCGCGGCTCGATCAAGGTGAATGGGGCCGAGACCATCGCACTGCCGACGCACCGGATTGCTCATTTGAGCGTCGGCTATTGCCCAGAAGAGCGGGGCATTTTCGCCTCGCTGTCGGCCGAGGAAAACCTGATGCTGCCCCCGAAGCTGCAGCCCGGCGGCATGACGGTCGACGAGATCTACGCGATGTTCCCGAACCTGGCCGAGCGCCGCCACAGCCAGGGCACGCGCTTGTCCGGCGGCGAGCAGCAGATGCTGGCCGTCGCGCGCATCCTGCGCACCGGGGCGCGACTGCTCTTGCTCGACGAAATCTCGGAAGGCCTGGCGCCGGTGATCGTGCAGGCACTGGCGCGCATGATCGTGGCGCTGAAGGCGCGCGGCTACACGATCGTCATGGTCGAACAGAATTTCCGCTTCGCGGCCCCGCTGGCGGACCGTTTTTATGTCATGGAACACGGCCGTATCGTCAAGACGATCGCGGCGGATGCACTGCGGGCCGGCATGCCGGAACTGACCGAGCTGCTCGGCATATGAATCCTCGTTACGGAGATTACGGAGACACATGATGATAATGAAACGCACGGCCATCGCCATCGCCGCCCTGTCGGCAGCCACCGGTGCCTCGGCCCAGGTATCGGGCGACACCATCAAGATCGGCATGATCACCGACCTGTCCGGCGTCTACGCCGACATCGACGGCAACGGCGGCGCCGAAGCGGTGCGCATGGCGATCGCCGACATGGGTGGCGCCGTGGCCGGGAAAAAAGTCCAGTTCGTGGTCGCCGACCACCAGAACAAGCCGGACATCGCCGCAAGCAAAGCCCGTGAATGGTTCGACCAGCAGGGCGTCGACATGCTGATCGGCGGCACCAATTCCGGCGCCAGCCTGGCCATGGCCAAGGTCGCGCGTGAAAAGAAAAAGGTGTTCATCGCCATCGGTTCCGGCACCGCCCAGCTGACCAACGAACAATGTTCCCCATACACCGTGCACTACGCCTACGATACCGTGGCGCTGGCGCGCGGCACCGGCGCCACGATGGTGAAGCAGGGCGGCAAGTCCTGGTATTTCCTGACCGCCGACTATGCCTTTGGCCAGTCCCTCGAAAAGGATACGGGCGACGTCATCAAGGCCAATGGCGGCGCCGTGCTCGGCAGCGTCAAGCACCCGTTGTCGGCCTCCGACTTCTCGTCCTTCCTGCTGCAGGCGCAGGCCTCGAAAGCCCAGGTGCTGGGCCTGGCGAACGCCGGCGGCGACTTCATCAATGCGGTCAAGGCGGCCAATGAATTCGGGCTGACGAAGAAGATGAAGGTGGCCGGATTGCTGGTCTTCATCAACGACATCCACACGCTGGGCCTGAACACGACGCAAGGCTTGTACCTGACCGACGGCTGGTACTGGGACATGAACGACGCCACCCGCGCCTGGGCCAAGCGCTATATGGCGAAGATGAAGAAGCAGCCGTCGATGCTGCAGGCCGCGGATTACTCGGCCGCGAGCAACTACCTGAACGCGGTCAAGGCCGTGGGCACGGACGACGCCGACAAGGTCATGGCCCAACTCAAGAAGACCCGCATCAACGACATGTTCACGAAGAACGGCGAGATCCGCCCCGACGGCCGCATGGTCTACGACATGGTCTTGATGCAGGTAAAAACGCCGAAGGAATCGAAGGGGCCGTGGGACTACTACAAGGTGGTGGCGACCATTCCCGGCGCCCAGGCCTACACGACCAAGGCGGAAACCAAGTGCAGCTTGTGGAAGTAAGACCATGGACATCTTCGGCGTGCCGCTGCAGGCGATGCTGAGCCAGCTGCTGCTGGGCCTGGTCAACGGTTCCTTCTATGCGATGCTGTCGCTCGGCCTGGCCGTCATCTTCGGCCTGCTGAACGTGATCAATTTCTCACACGGTGCGTTGTACATGACGGGCGCGTTTGCCGCCTTCATCGGCGTCAGCAGCTTCGGCCTGAACTACTGGCTGATGCTGGTGCTGGCGCCGCTGGCCGTCGGCGCCTTCGGCATATTGGTCGAAACCAGCATGCTGCGCCGCCTGTATCGACTCGACCATTTGTATGGCTTGCTGCTGACCTTTGGCGTCACGCTGCTGCTGGAAGGCTTGTTCCGCTCCTTTTATGGGGTGTCCGGCCAGACGCTCGAGGTGCCGGAAAGCCTGGCCGGCGCCACCGACCTGGGCTTCATGATCCTGCCGAACTACCGCGCCTGGGTCGTGCTCGCCTCGCTCGCGGTCTGCCTGGCGACCTGGTTCGTGATCGAAAAGACGCGTCTGGGCGCACTGCTGCGCGCCGGCACCGAGAACGCGCGCCTGGTCGAAGCCTTCGGTGTGAACGTGCCGCGCATGGTCACGCTGACCTATGGCTTCGGCGTGGCGCTGGCCGGCTTCGCCGGCGTGCTGGCGGCGCCCGTCATCAACGTCACGCCCCTGATGGGGTCCAACCTCATCATCGTCGTGTTCGCCGTGGTCGTGATCGGCGGGATGGGATCGATCCTGGGGGCCATCGTCACCGGGCTGGCGCTGGGCGTGATCGAAGGCCTCACCCGCGTCTACTATCCGGAGGCGTCGGAAGTCGTCGTGTTCGTGGTGATGGTGATCGTGCTGCTGCTGCGTCCCGCCGGGCTGTTCGGCAAGGAGCGCGCATGAGTCCGCGCATGAGTCCGCGCACCAGCCGGCGCATCGGCATCGCGCTCGCCCTGCTGGTGGCCCTGATCGCGCCCTTCATCGGCTATCCGGTGTTCCTGATGAAGCTCCTGTGCTTCGGCCTGTTCGCCTGCGCCTTCAACCTGTTAATCGGCTACACCGGCCTGCTGTCCTTCGGCCACGCCGCCTTTTTCGGCGCGAGCGGTTACGTCACCGGCTACGCGCTGGCGACGCTCGGCTTGCCTTTCGAGGCCGGTCTCGTGCTCGGGGTGCTGGCCGCCAGCCTGCTCGGCCTGGTCGTGGGGGCGCTGGCGATCCGGCGGCAAGGCATCTATTTTTCGATGATCACGCTGGCGCTGGCGCAGATGGTGTATTTCGCCGCCCTGCGTTCGCCATTCACGCATGGCGAGGATGGCTTGCAGGGCGTGCCCGGCGGGCACTTGCTGGGCCTGCTGGACCTGGGCCAGGACCTGACGCTGTATTACGTGGTGCTGGCCGTGTGCGCCGCCGGCTTTGCCCTGATCGTACGCACCGTGCATTCTCCCTTCGGCCAGGTGCTCAAGGCGATCAAGGACAACGAGCCGCGCGCCATTTCCCTCGGCTACGACGTCGACAAATACAAGTTGCTGGCCTTCGTGCTCTCCGCCGCGCTGGCCGGGCTGGCGGGGGCCTTGAAGGCGGTGGTGCTGGGGTTCGAGACCCTGACCGACGTGCACTGGACCATGTCCGGCCTCGTCATCCTGATGACCCTGGTCGGCGGCATGGGCACGCTGGCCGGGCCGGTGCTGGGCGCCTTCCTCATCGTCGCGCTGGAAAACAAGCTGGGCGACCTCGGGAGCGCGCTGGCGGAGGCGACCCATGTAGAATGGTTCGCATCACTGGGCGAGTCGGTCGGTATCATCACCGGCTTGATCTTCGTGACCTGCGTACTGTTGTTCCGGCGCGGCGTCGTCGGCGAAATCACGGCGGCACTCCACAGGAGAAGACCATGATCGACGAATCCCTGATGCTCGATGTGAACGGCATCCGCATGCACGCCACGACCACCGGGCAGGGCCCGACGGTCCTGCTGCTGCACGGCTTTCCCGACACCCACATCGTCTGGCGCAAGCAGGTCGGGGTGCTGGCAGCCGCGGGTTTTCGGGTGCTGGCGCCGGACCTGCGCGGCTACGGCCGCACCGACGCCCCGGGCGGCATCATGGATTACACGCTCGAAAAGCTGCGCGCCGACGTGCTGGGCCTGCTCGACGCCCTGAAGATCGACAAGGTCAGCCTGGTCGGCCATGACTGGGGTGCCCTAATCGGCTGGCAACTGGCGGCGCTGGCGCCGCAGCGCATCGAGCGTTTCGTTGCGCTCTCTGTCGGCCACCCGACGGCGATCGCCCGCTCGGGCCTGTTGCAGCACTTACGCATGACCTATGTCTTCGGATTCATTTTGCCGGGCATCGCCGAGCGCACGCTGCGTGCCGGCGACTGGTTCATGATGCGCCAGTTCACCGGCGAGCCCGGCCAGGCCGACCACTGGAAGCGGGACCTGTCGCCGCCGGGCCGGCTCACTGCCGCGCTGAATTACTACCGCGCGAACCTGGGATTGGGGCTGCCGCACGCGCATTTGCAAACCCCGCCGCGTGTAAAAGTCCCGGTGATGGGCATCTGGAGCGATCACGATCCAGCCCTCGGCGAAAAGCAGATGCGGAATTCCGCCCATTACGTCGATGGGGAATTCCGCTTCGAGCGCATCCGTGACGCCGACCACTGGCTGCAGCTGACCGCGCACGAGCAGGTCAATCGCCTGCTGCTCGAGTTCCTCGGCAGCGCCCAGGCCGCAGTGCGGGCGGGGCAGGGCGCCGCCGCTTGAGCCGGCGTCCGATGGCGGCGCGGCATCGCCAGTGCGACGTGGCTGTCGCCCGTCGTGCCCCCGGTGCATGACGGCGCCGGTACGGGCCTGCTTTGCGGCGAGCATCCTTGCTTGCCGTAAAATGTGCCTTTTCCCTCCATCTATTTCCCAATGCTCGATTTCACCTTGCTGGCCTGCGCGGCCTTTCTTGCCGGTCTCGTTGACGCCGTCGTGGGTGGAGGAGGGTTGATCCAGATTCCCGCGATCTTCGCGGTGCTGCCGAAAGAAGTGCCGGCCACGCTGCTCGGCACCAACAAGCTGGCGTCGATGTGCGGCACGACGGTGGCAGCGGCAAAATATGCGCGTCGTGTCAACGTGGCCTGGAGCACGGCGGCGCCGGCGGCGGTGGCCGCGTTCGTGCTGGCCTTCGTCGGCGCCTGGACCGTGACGCGCGTCCCCGGCGATTTCGTGCGCAGCCTGCTGCCCTTGATCCTGGTGGCCGTGGCGGTGTATACCTTCAAAAAGAAGGATTTTGGTTCAGTCCACGCGCCAGTCCATAGCGGCATGAAGGAACGTTGTCTGGCGCTGGGCGTCGGTGCCTCGATCGGTTTTTATGACGGCTTCTTCGGTCCGGGCACCGGCAGCTTCCTGATCTTCCTGTTCGTGCGCTTCTTCGGCTTCGACTTCCTCGGCGCCTCGGCGGCGGCGAAGATCGTCAACGTCGCCTGCAATGTGTCGGCGCTGATCTGGTTCGGCTACAGCGGCCACCTGTTGTGGCAATTGGCGGCGCTGATGGCGGTGTGCCAGATCGGGGGTTCGCTGGTCGGTACCCGTTTGGCGCTGAAGCATGGCAGCGGCTTCGTACGCAAGCTGTTCCTGGCCGTGGTGTCGGTGTTGATCGTAAAGACGGGTTACGATACTTTCATGCACCTCGGCTTTTGAGGTTTCACGTGAAACATCTTAGCGGGCGGGGCGCACGTCGGTGACCAGGGTCGGGAAATCCCAGGCACCCCCGGGTGCGAATTCCCGACACATGCCCGTGGTCGAGACCGAAGTCAGGACGAAGTTCTTGCCGTCCCAGGTCCAGGTTTTGTAGGCCACGCAATCGGCGATACCGCGCCCTTTCTGGAAGGCGGTGAGTACACCTTCGCCATAGTCGTTGGCTTCGTCGGTGACGAAGCGCGGCGCATAGGGTGGCCGACGGTTGGCGATCCAGTAGCCTTCGCCGGTGTTGTAGGCGCCCATCCAGCAGGTCGTGGAGACAAGCATGGTCTGGGCGGACAGCGGATACGCGTTCAACTCGGGGGTGTTGTCATGCAGCTTTTCGCAGTCCGCCTGTTTCATGGCCTTGCGTAGTGCCGTCAACAACGTCGCGTGTTCGCCGCTCGTCAACTTGATCTCGTCCGCGCCGCCCGGTGGTTTCACAGCGTGGACGATGGGGCGGAGCAATGGCGGGAGGACAGTGGCCTCGGGTTTGTCGCCTTTGCGTATCAGCGCGCCGGGCGTACCGAGTCGCCCTTGAAACTCATCCATCTTGAGCAGCACCGCCGTCGCACCCATCGTCGAGATCGACCAACTGGCTTTTCCGGCGCGCCATTCGATCGAGTTAGTTTTGTTCAGCGCGCCAAGCAGGGCCTTGGTCTGGGTGGCCGACAGCGAACCAAGTCGTTTTTCCTTGTCTAACCGGACAGTCCCGACGGGCCGCTTGTCGATGAACATCTGGAGCGTGTCCAGCAGCTTGCTGTCGTCTTCGCTTTGCGCAAGCTCGACCTCGGCCGTGACAGCCTGGTTCGGCCCGGCCGCTCGAGTCAGGAGTACGCTCGCGCTCGGTCCGGCCTCTTCGGTCTGGTAGCCGGCAGCGCGGCAGGTCCGCGTGTTGTCGCAAGCAATTTCCCAATCCTTGTGTTCGAATTTGATTTGGGGCAGGTTTGTCCCGGCGGCTTGCGCGTGACTGAACAACAGGCAGGGCAGGGCAAGGAATAGGGCAGTGTGTCGCATTGTCGGTCTCGATCCTGGAGTGTTGGATATCGTCGACTATCGCGCGGCCGCGTCCGTTTGTCCACTGCACGAAGCGGCATCATTTGGTTTCACGTGAAACAAAATCTGTCGTTTTCGGCCCCATCCCGAAGCCCGACAGAAAAAAGACTCTATAATCCCCGCTTAACTCTCCTCGCACCACCAATCCATCATGCTATTTCCGACAGAATTCGACGTGATCGTCGTTGGCGGCGGCCATGCCGGCACCGAAGCGGCTCTCGCGTCCGCACGCATGGGGCAGAAGACCCTGTTGCTTACTCACAATATCGAAACCCTGGGTGCCATGTCCTGCAACCCGTCGATCGGCGGCATCGGCAAGGGCCACCTGGTCAAGGAAGTCGACGCCATGGGCGGCGCGATGGCCATCGCCACCGACGAAGCCGGCATCCAGTTCCGCATCCTGAACTCGTCGAAAGGGCCGGCCGTGCGCGCCACCCGGGCCCAGGCCGACCGTGTGCTGTACAAGGCCGCGATCCGCTCGCGCCTGGAAAACCAGCCGAACCTATGGCTGTTCCAGCAGGCTGTCGACGACTTGCTGGTCGAAGGCGAGCGCGTGGTCGGCGCCGTGACCCAGATCGGCCTGCAATTCCGTGCCCGCGCCGTCGTGCTCACCGCCGGTACTTTCCTCGACGGGAAGATCCACGTCGGCCTGCAGAACTACACGGCCGGCCGTGCCGGCGACCCGGCGGCGATCTCGCTGTCGAGCCGCCTGAAGGAACTCAAGCTGCCGCAGGGCCGCCTGAAAACCGGCACGCCGCCGCGCATCGACGGGCGCAGCATCGACTTTTCCGTGATGAGCGAACAGCCGGGCGACCTCGATCCGGTCCCCGTGTTCTCCTACATGGGCAATGCCGCCATGCACCCGAAGCAGGTGCCGTGCTGGGTCACGCACACGAATGCGCAGACCCACGAGATCATCCGCAACGGCCTGGACCGCAGCCCGATGTACACCGGCGTGATCGAAGGTGTCGGCCCCAGATACTGCCCCTCGATCGAAGACAAGATCCACCGCTTCGCAAGTAAGGAATCGCACCAGATCTTCCTGGAACCGGAGGGGCTGACCACCAACGAGTTCTACCCGAACGGGATCTCGACCAGCCTGCCCTTCGACGTGCAGCTGGCATTGGTGCGCTCGATGCGCGGCCTCGAGAACGCATTCATCCTGCGTCCCGGCTATGCGATCGAATACGACTACTTCGATCCGCGCGGCCTGAAAGCCTCGCTCGAAACCAGGGCGATCGGGGGCCTGTTCTTTGCCGGCCAGATCAACGGCACCACCGGCTACGAAGAAGCCGCGGCCCAGGGCATGCTGGCCGGTATCAACGCCGCGCTGCAGACCCAGGGCAAGGCGGCTTGGACCCCGGGCCGTTCCGAAGCCTACCTTGGCGTGCTGGTCGACGACCTCACGACCCAGGGCGTGGCCGAGCCCTACCGCATGTTCACCAGCCGTGCCGAGTACCGCCTCTCGCTGCGCGAAGACAATGCCGACATGCGCCTGACGGAAATCGGGCGCAAGCTGGGCGTGGTCGGCGACGCGCAGTGGGAAGCCTTCGAGCGCAAGCGCGAAGCAGTCGCCCTGGAACTCGAACGCCTGCGTTCGACCTGGGTCAACCCGCGCATCCTGGCCGCCGCCGAATCCGAACGCGTGATCGGCCAGGCGATCGAGCGCGAGTACAACCTGGCCGACCTGTTGCGCCGTCCGGGTGTCGAGTACGACAAGCTGATGAGCATGCAGGGCGTCGATGCCCAGCCGCTGGCGGGGCCAGGCGTGGAGGATCCGGCCGTGAAGGAGCAGGTCGAGATCCAGCTGAAGTATTCGGGCTATATCAACCGCCAGGCGAAAGAGGTGGAACGCCACGATTACTACGAAAACCTGAAATTGCCGGAAAACCTGAACTACCTCGAGATCGCCGCGCTCTCAATCGAAGTGCGGCAAAAGCTCGACAAGCAGCGGCCGGAAACCCTGGGCCAGGCCTCGCGCATTTCCGGGGTGACCCCTGCGGCCATTTCCCTGTTGCTGGTGCACTTGAAAAAGCGCGGGGCCAAGGGTTTTACGGGTGTCCCGAGCGAGGAAACGGCTGAATGAAGAATTTCGATCGTGCCAATCTCGCCCGTGTGCTGGAAGAGGGCATCCAGGAAATGGGGCTGGACGTCACGCCGGCCCAGCAGGGCCAGCTGATGGATTACCTGGCCCTGATGTTCAAGTGGAATTCGGTCTACAACCTGACCTCGCTGCGCGATCCGCAGCAGATGGTGACGCACCATTTGTTGGACTCGTTGGCGGCGGTGCCGGCCTTCGAGGCGGCCGTCAATGTGCTGGACGTCGGTTCGGGCGGCGGCCTGCCCGGCATCGTGCTGGCCATCGTGCGCCCCGACATGAAAGTGTCGATGATCGACACCGTGCACAAGAAAACCGCTTTCCTCACGCAAGTGAAGGCGGAACTGGGCCTGGCCAACGTCACCGTGTACACGATGCGGGTCGAGCAGCTGCAGGTCGAGGATAAATTCGACGTCATCACCTCGCGCGCTTTTGCCGACCTCTCCGATTTCGTCAACTGGTCTTCGCACCTGCTGGCCGAGGGCGGGCGCTACATTGCCCTGAAAGGGGTGGCCCCGAAAGACGAGCAGGAACGGCTGCCGGACACCTGGCGGGTGGCGAAAGTGGAGCCCCTGCAGGTGCCGAGGCTGGGTGCGGAGCGTCACCTGGTGTTCATCGGACGACATCAAGACTAACAGTATAAATGGTATAAACAGTTTATACCGTTTATACCGTATAAAACATCGTAACTGTATAAATCGTTTTAACGGTATTAACGGTATAGAGGGCAAGGCATACATGGCGAAAATTTTTTGCGTAGCAAACCAGAAGGGCGGGGTGGGCAAGACCACCACCAGCGTCAACCTGTCGGCGGGCCTGGCCAAGCTGGACCAGCGCGTGCTGCTGGTCGACCTCGACCCGCAGGGCAACGCGACCATGGGCGCGGGCATCAACAAGGCGGGCCTGCAATCCTCGATCTATGAAGTGCTGCTGGGCGAGGCCGACGTCGCCAGCGCGCGCCTGCGCAGCGAAGCGGGGCGCTTCGACGTGCTGCCCGCCAACCGCGAGCTGGCCGGCGCCGAAGTCGAGATGGTGGAACTCGAGAACCGAGAACGGCGCCTGAAGGAGGCGCTGGCCAAGGTCGACGCCGACTACGACTTCATCCTGATCGACTGCCCGCCGGCGCTGTCGATGCTGACCTTGAACGGCCTGGTGTCGGCGCACGGCGTGATCATCCCGATGCAGTGCGAGTACTACGCGCTCGAGGGCCTGTCGGACCTGGTCAACACGATCAAGAAGGTGCACGCCAACCTGAACCACGACCTCAAGATCATCGGCCTGCTGCGCGTGATGTTCGATCCGCGCATGACGCTGTCGCAGCAGGTCTCGGCCCAGCTCGAGCAGCACTTCGGCGACAAGGTCTTCAAGACCATCATCCCGCGCAACGTGCGCCTGGCCGAGGCGCCGTCGTACGGCATCCCGGGCGTGACCTTCGATCCGTCGTCGAAAGGGGCGCAAGCGTATATCGCCTTCGGCGCCGAGATGGTCGAGCGCATCAAGACTATGTAAACAAACGAGCAAGCACATCATGGCAAGCAAAAAATTCAAGGGCCTGGGCCGCGGCCTCGACGCCCTGCTCGGTGGAGACGCCCAGGAAGCGCCGGCCGCACCCGGCGGCGCGCCGTCGACGCTGAAGGTCAACCAGATCCAGGCCGGCAAGTACCAGCCGCGCACGCGCATGGACGACGGCTCGCTGCAGGAACTGGCGGCGTCGATCAAAAGCCAGGGCATCATGCAACCGGTGCTGGTGCGTCCGATCGCCGCCAGCGGCAGCGTGGCTTATGAAATCATCGCCGGCGAACGCCGTTTCCGCGCGGCCCAGCTCGCCGGCCTGGACGAGATCCCGGTGCTGGTGCGCGAAGTCGACGACCAGAACGCCGCCGCGATGGCCCTGATCGAGAACATCCAGCGCGAAGACCTGAATCCGCTGGAAGAGGCGCAGGGCATCGCGCGCCTGATCTCGGAATTCGATTTCACCCACGAGCAGGCGGCCAACGCCGTCGGCCGTTCGCGCAGCGCGGTGTCGAACCTGCTGCGCCTGGTGAACCTGGCCCAGCCGGTCCAGACCATGCTGATGGCCGGCGACATCGACATGGGCCATGCGCGCGCGCTGCTGGCCGTCGACAGCGCGAGCCAGATCGCGCTGGCCAACCAGGTGATCGCGAAACGCCTGTCGGTGCGCGAAACCGAGAAACTGGTGGCGCGCGCGCTGGAAGAACAGGACGCGCCCGCGGCCGCCGCACGCCAGAAGGAAAAGTCGGGCGACATCGTGCGCCTGGAGGAAGAACTGTCAGACCGCCTGGCGACCCCGGTGGCGTTCAAGATGGGCACGAAGGGCAGGGGGCAGATGATCATCGACTTCGCCGATCTCGACGTGCTCGACAGCGTGCTGGCGCGCCTGCGGGCCTGAGCGATCGCTCGTTATCCTCCGATCGCTTGTACGGAATCGGCGCCGATAATGATCACCGCGTGGACGGCATAGCCGTCCACCCTACGCACAGCCGCGGTGCGCGCACTCGCGCATCCACCGTCGCCCGCCCCAATCCGGCGCACCACTCCTGCCTGATGCCATGATCCCGAAAACAACACTTATGCATACGGCTTGACAAAGGGCCCAGGTCAGCAAGATTGTCGCCAAAACACCGAATTTCGTAGGAAAATTCATACTTCTGCATCGATTTTGTTTGTCGTTTTTACATCCCATCCTGGTGCGTTCTCGACCGGAACAGTTTGACGTCATCTCTCATAAACACTTATAATCCCGCTGATTCATGTAATTACCATACCGTAACCCGGTTCCACCACGGCCTGGCGCGAAAGAACAACAACATGCTGCGCCTGGTCTCCCTGCAAATGATGGCAACACTCGTGGCCGGCGTCATCGCCGGACTGCTGGGTGGGTGGGCTGCGATGTTTTCGGCGGTACTTGGCGGGATGTGTTGCGTCGTGCCCAATGGCATCATGGCTTTTCGCCTGTTCGCCAGTACGCTGAAAGTGGGCGGAGCAAACCCTGCCACATTTTTCATCTGGGAATTTGTAAAGATTGCTTTGACGCTCGCGCTGCTGATCCTCACGGCGCGGCTGTATCACGATCTGAACTGGCTGGCCCTGTTGGGCGGGTTCATCGTGGCGCTTAAAAGTTACATTATTTTATTATTTAGGCACTGACAATGATGAGTCCAACGGTAGAAACCGCAGCGGCGCATGCGCCGACCGCGGGCGAGTACATCAACCACCACCTCGGTCACCTGACCAATATCCACCAGGGTTTCATCGTCGACTTCAAGGTCATCAACTACGATACCGTGTTCTGGTCGATCCTGATGGGCGTCATCGGCGTCTTCGTCATGTGGCTGGGCGCGCGCAAAGCCACCTCGGGCGTGCCGGGCCGCTTCCAGGGCCTGCTGGAAACCGTGGTCGAGATGGTCGAAGACCAGTCGAAGTCGATCATCCACGGCGACCGCCGCTTCATCGCCCCGCTGGCGCTGACCGTGTTCATCTGGGTGTTCCTGATGAACTGCATGGACTTCCTGCCGGTCGACCTGTTCGCAGGCATCTTCAGCGCGCTGGGCATGGGTGAGCCGCACTTCCGTATCGTCCCGACCGCCGACCTGAACGGTCCGCTGGGCATGTCGCTGGGCGTGCTGGCCGTGGTCCTGTACTACAACGTCAAGATCAAGGGTATCGGCGGCTGGATCCATGAGCTGTTCGCCGCACCGTTCGGTATTTATATGGCTCCGTTCAACTTCCTGTTGAACCTGATCGAATACGCAGCTCGTACCGTGTCGCTCGGTATGCGACTGTTCGGCAACATGTACGCCGGCGAGCTGCTGTTCCTGTTGATTGCTCTGCTCGGCGCCCTGGCAACCCCGTTCGGTGTTGTCGGCCACATCATCGCTGGCTCGATCTGGGCAATCTTCCACATCCTGATCGTGCTCCTCCAGGCTTTCATCTTCATGATGCTGACGCTGGTGTATATCGGTCAGGCCCACGAGAGCCACTGACCGACGCGATCGCAAGAACGACCAAGATAGTGGTAGTAAAGAAGTAGTAATTTTTATAGTTTTTTAAATTTTAACTTTTGGAGTAAATCTCATGACTGACGTTTCTTTCGTTGCACTGGCTTGCGGTCTGATCATCGGCCTGGGTGCTATTGGCGCATGTATCGGTATCGCGATCATGGGCGGTAAATACCTGGAAGCTTCGGCACGTCAGCCTGAGCTGATGAACACCCTGCAAACCAAGATGTTCCTGCTGGCCGGCCTGATCGACGCGGCATTCCTGATCGGCGTCGGTATCGCCATGCTGTTCGTGTTCGGCAAGCCGTTCACCAGCTAATCACGCTTTTCACGACAAGTGATCTGAAGAGCCGAACCCCACCGGTTCGGCATCCGTTTTTGTGAGAAGGAATTTACCGTGAATCTGAACGCAACCTTGATTGTTCAGTTCGTGGTCTTCTTCATCCTGGTGTTCGTCACGATGAAATTCGTGTGGCCGCCGGTGATGAAAGCGCTCGACGAGCGCGCCGAGAGGATCGCGAACGGCTTGGCCGCCGCTGACCGTGGCAAGGCCCAACTGATCGAAGCCCAAAAGCAGGTAGCTGCCGAGCTGGCCACTACCCGTGACGAAAGCGCCAAGCGCATCGCCGACGCCGAAAAGCGCGCCAGCGCGATCATCGAAGAAGCCAAGCAGCAAGCGGCTGTCGAAGCCGCCCGCATCGTGGAAGGCGCGAAGGCCGACGCCGAGCAGCAAGTCACGCGCGCGCGCGAAGAACTGCGTGGCCAGGTTGCCGCTCTCGCCGTCAAGGGCGCCGAGCAGATCCTGAAGCGCGAAGTGAACGCATCGGCCCACGCCGACCTGCTGTCGCAACTGGCGACCGAGCTCTGATCATGGCTGAACTCGCAACCGTCGCCCGTCCCTATGCCGAAGCGCTGTTCCGTGTCGCCCAGAACGGTGACATGGCAGCCTGGTCCGGCATCGTCGCCGAACTGGCGCAGATCGGCGCCAATCCGGACCTGCAGGCTTTCGCCAGCAACCCGAACGTCACGTCGGCGCAGCTGGCCGACACGATTGCGTCGCTGGTCAAATCGCCTTTGACCCCTGAGGCGAAGAACTTTATCGCGATGCTGTCGGAAAACGGCCGCATCGCGTTGCTGCCGGAAATCGCCACCCAGTTCGCCGTGCTCAAGAACGCACAGCTGGGCGCCGCCGATGCGACCGTCTACAGCGCGTTCGACATCTCGGCGGACCAGGTGAATTCGCTGGTCGCCACGCTGGAAAAGAAATTTGGCCGCAAGCTCAACCCCACGGTCGAGATCGACCCGTCGCTGATCGGTGGTGTGCGCGTGGTCGTCGGTGATGAAGTGCTCGATACCTCGGTCCGCGCGAAGCTGCAGCAGATGCACGCCGCGCTGGTCGCCTGAGATCGCACTGTCACTGCGTCCGCGCCCTTGCCCTACGCATCAAGAAACTATTAGGAGTTAGCACTCATGCAACTTAATTCGTCTGAAATCAGCGAACTGATCAAGAGCCGCATCCAGGGCCTGGAAGGTTCGGCTGATGTTCGTAACCAAGGCACGGTGATCTCCGTCGCCGACGGTATCTGCCGCATCCATGGTCTGTCGGACGTGATGCAGGGCGAGATGCTGGAATTCCCGGGCAACACCTTCGGTCTGGCGATGAACCTCGAGCGCGACTCGGTTGGCGCCGTGATCCTGGGCGCCTACGAGCACATCTCGGAAGGCGACACCGTCAAGACCACCGGCCGCATCCTGGAAGTGCCGATCGGTCCGGAACTGCGTGGCCGCGTGGTCAACGCACTGGGCCAGCCGATCGACGGCAAGGGTCCGATCGCCACCACCCTGACCGCCCCGATCGAAAAGATCGCCCCGGGCGTGATCGCGCGTGAATCCGTGTCGCAGCCGCTGCAGACCGGCATCAAGTCGATCGACGCGATGGTGCCGATCGGCCGTGGCCAGCGCGAGCTGATCATCGGCGACCGCCAGACCGGCAAGTCGGCCGTGGCAGTCGATGCGATCATCAACCAGAAGGGCCAGAACGTTACCTGCGTGTACGTCGCGATCGGCCAGAAGGCATCGACCATCAAGAACATCGTGCGCTCGCTGGAAGAGCACGGCGCGATGGAATACACGATCGTGGTCGCCGCCTCGGCGTCGGAATCGGCAGCGATGCAATACATCTCGGCCTACTCGGGCTGCGCGATGGGCGAATACTTCCGCGACCGCGGCGAAGACGCGCTGATCGTGTACGACGACCTGTCGAAGCAGGCAGTCGCTTATCGTCAAATCTCGCTGCTGCTGCGCCGTCCGCCGGGCCGCGAAGCCTACCCGGGCGACGTGTTCTACCTGCACAGCCGCCTGCTCGAGCGCGCAGCCCGCGTGAACGCCGACTACGTGTCCGCCTTCACCAACGGCGCCGTGACGGGCAAGACCGGTTCGCTGACCGCACTGCCGATCATCGAAACGCAAGCGGGCGACGTCTCGGCCTTCGTGCCGACCAACGTCATCTCGATTACCGACGGCCAGATCTTCCTGGAAACCTCGCTGTTCAACGCCGGTATCCGTCCGGCGATCAACGCGGGTATCTCGGTGTCGCGCGTCGGTGGCGCGGCACAGACCAAGGTCATCAAGAACCTGTCCGGCGGTATCCGTACCGACCTGGCGCAGTACCGTGAACTGGCTGCGTTCGCGCAGTTCGCATCGGACCTGGACGAGTCGACCCGCAAGCAGCTGGACCGCGGTGCGCGCGTGACCGAACTGCTGAAGCAGAAGCAGTACTCGCCGCTGCCGATCTCGCTGATGGCGGCATCGCTGTTCGCAGTGAACAAGGGCTATTTCGACAGCATCGACGTCAAGCGCGTGCTGGACTTCGAACACGGCCTGCACAACTACCTGAAGTCGAGCCACGCCGACCTGCTGTCGAAGATCGAACAGGCCAAGGCGCTGGACAAGGACGGCGAAGCGGCACTGGCCGCGGCCGTCGCCGACTTCAAGAAGTCGTTCTAATCGACTTTCTGATGGATCGCGGGACGGGGGAGCGATTCCCCGTCCTCACAAGGAGTAAGGGCTCATGGCAGCAGGCAAAGAGATACGTGGCAAGATCAAGAGCGTAGAAAATACGAAGAAGATCACCAAGGCGATGGAAATGGTCGCCGCATCCAAGATGCGCAAGGCGCAGGACCGGATGCGCGCCGCCCGTCCCTACAGCGAGAAGGTCCGTAACATCACGGCCAACCTCGCCACTGCGAACCCGGAATACACCCACGCGTTCATGGCGCAAGCCAAGGGCGTCAAGGCGAAAGCCGTCGGCTTCATCGTCGTCACGACCGACAAGGGTCTGTGCGGCGGCATGAACACCAACGTGCTGCGCCAGGTAACGCAGAAGTCCCGCGAGCTGGAAGCCGCGGGCAATCGCATTGAAGTCGTCGCGATCGGCAACAAGGGTCTGGGCTTCCTGAACCGCATCGGCGTGAAAGTGGTGTCGCACGTGACCCAGATCGGTGACACCCCGCACCTGGAAAAGCTGATCGGCCCGATCAAGGTCATGCTCGACGCTTACCAGGATGGCCAGCTGGACGCGGTGTACCTGTGCTACACCAAGTTCATCAATACCATGCGCCAGGAACCGGTGGTCGAGCAGCTGCTCCCGCTGCCGGCCCAGCACCTGGAAGCCGACAAGGGCGCCCACGCCTGGGATTACATCTACGAGCCGGACGCGCAAGTGGTCATCGACGAGCTGCTGGTGCGCTACGTGGAAGCGCTGATCTACCAGGGCGTGGCCGAGAACCTGGCGTCCGAGCAGTCGGCACGCATGGTGGCGATGAAGGCCGCGACCGACAACGCGGGCAGCGTCATCGGCGAGCTGAAGCTGGTCTACAACAAGACCCGCCAGGCGGCGATTACCAAAGAACTCTCCGAGATCGTGTCGGGCGCGGCTGCAATCAGCGGCTAAGCGGTACCGGCGATCTCACGAAACGACATTAAAACTATATCTGAAGGAACGAACATGGCTGATGGCAAAATCGTTCAGTGTATCGGCGCCGTGGTTGACGTGGAATTCCCGCGCAACGCAATGCCGAAGGTGTACGACGCACTGAAAATGGAAGGCTCCGCACTGACCCTGGAAGTCCAGCAGCAGCTGGGTGACGGCATCGTCCGTACCATCGCGCTGGGCAGCTCGGAAGGCCTGCGTCGCGGCATGATTATCCAGAACACCGGCAACCCGATCATGGTGCCGGTCGGTACCGCGACCCTGGGCCGCATCATGGACGTGCTGGGCAACCCGATCGACGAGCGCGGTCCGGTCAGCGCCGAGAGCACCGCATCGATCCACCGTTCGGCACCGGCCTACGACGAGCTGTCGCCGTCGCAAGACCTGCTGGAAACCGGCATCAAGGTGATCGACCTGGTGTGCCCGTTCGCCAAGGGCGGTAAGGTCGGCCTGTTCGGCGGCGCCGGCGTCGGCAAGACCGTCAACATGATGGAACTGATCAACAACATCGCCAAGGCGCACTCGGGTCTGTCCGTGTTCGCCGGCGTGGGCGAGCGTACCCGCGAAGGTAACGACTTCTACCACGAAATGGCCGATGCCAAGGTCGTCGACCTGGACAACCTGCCGAACTCGAAGGTCGCGATGGTCTACGGCCAGATGAACGAACCGCCGGGCAACCGCCTGCGCGTCGCGCTGACCGGCCTGACCATGGCCGAAGCCTTCCGTGACGAGGGCAAGGACGTGCTGTTCTTCGTCGACAACATCTACCGCTACACCCTGGCCGGTACCGAAGTGTCGGCACTGCTGGGCCGTATGCCGTCCGCGGTGGGCTACCAGCCGACCCTGGCCGAAGAGATGGGCCGCCTGCAGGAGCGCATCACCTCGACCAAGACCGGTTCGATCACCTCGATCCAGGCCGTGTATGTCCCTGCGGACGACTTGACCGACCCGTCGCCGGCCACCACCTTCGCCCACCTGGATTCGACCGTCGTGCTGTCGCGTGACATCGCCTCGCTGGGTATCTACCCGGCAGTCGATCCGCTGGACTCGACCTCGCGCCAGCTGGACCCGCTGGTCGTCGGCGAAGAGCACTACGCCACCGCGCGCGCCGTGCAGGGCACCCTGCAGCGCTACAAGGAACTGCGTGACATCATCGCGATCCTGGGCATGGACGAACTGGCACCGGAAGACAAGCTGGTCGTCGCTCGTGCACGCAAGATGCAGCGTTTCCTGTCGCAGCCGTTCCACGTCGCCGAAGTGTTCACCGGCGCACCGGGCAAGTACGTTTCGCTGAAAGACACGATCAAGGGCTTCAAGATGATCGCATCGGGCGAACTGGACCACCTGCCGGAACAGGCGTTCTACATGGTGGGCACCATCGAAGAAGCGATCGAGAAGGCCAAGAAGCTGGCTGCCGGTTAATCCCGCTAGTCTCTTCAAAGGACACTTATGGCACACACACTTCAAGTTGACGTCGTCTCGGCCGAAGAGTTGATCTTTTCGGGCGAAGCCGAATTCGTCGCGTTGCCGGGTGAATCGGGTGAGCTGGGTATCTACCCGATGCACACCCCCTTGATCACGCGCATCCGTCCGGGCGCCGTGCGCATCAAAGTGGCTGGCCGCACCGAAGACGAATTCGTCTTCGTGGCCGGCGGCATCCTGGAAGTCCAGCCGAAAGGCGTGACCGTCCTGGCCGACACCGCGATCCGCGGCGCCGACCTGGACGAGGCGAAAGCCCAGGAAGCCAAGCGCAAGGCCGAAGAGCTGATGCTGAACAAGGACACGCAGATCGACTACGCCAAGGCGCAAGCCGAACTGGCGGCCGCGATCGCCCAGCTGGCGGCCATCGCCAAGCTGCGCTCGAAGGGACGCTGATCGCTGCTGTTACGGTGATCAAATGAAAGGCAGCCTGCGGGCTGCCTTTTTTTATTCCCGCCGGGCCGGCGCTGGTCGGCGACTGACGCTGCCGGACCGGCTTGGCGGGCTGGCCTGCGCCGCCCGGCGATATAAACCTGATAAGCTAGGTCAACGACAAACCGAGACAATACGACACCGTTGACCATGCGAACCATCGAACAAATCCTCCGTACCGCCAGGAACGTGGCGGTGGTCGGGCTATCCAGCAATCCCGAACGCACCAGCCACCACGTGGCCGAATACCTGCAGCAGCAGGGCTACCGCATCCTCCCCGTCAACCCGGTGTATGCCGGCCAGCAGATCCTCGGCGAGACCGTGCACGCGACGCTGCAGGAAGCCGCCGACGCGCTCGCCCAGGACGGCCAGCGCATCGACATCGTCGATTGCTTCCGCAAGTCCGAAGACATTCCGCCGATCGCCCAGGATGCCATCGATGTGCGCGCCGGCACGCTGTGGATGCAGCTGGACATCGAGAACCGCAAGGCGGCCGACCTGGCGCGCGCGGCCGGCCTGGACGTGGTCATGAACCACTGCATGCTGATCGAGCACCGCAAGCTGGACGGCGCCGCATGAAGGCGCTGGAACGCTTCCGCGCGCCCGCCAAGCTGGTATTGCGCGACGAGGATGCCGGCGCCACCCCGCTGCGCGAGAATGGGCATAACGGCGGCAAGAACGGCGACAAGAACGGCAAGAACGGCGGCAACGGCAATGGCAAAAGCGAGATCAAGGAAGGTGAGCGCACGTTGACGGCGGAACTGGGCGCCGAGGCCGCCAAGCTGCAGGAAAGGCTGTACGCCGCGCGCCAGCGCAAGCTGCTGCTGGTATTGCAGGGCATGGACACGTCGGGCAAGGATGGCACGGTCAGCGCGCTGTTCTCGCAGATCAACCCGATGGGCCTGCGCGCCACGGCCTTTGCCGCGCCCACCGAACGCGAACGCGCGCACGACTTCCTGTGGCGGGTGCACGCCCACGTGCCGGGCAATGGCCAGATCGCGATCTTCAACCGCAGCCATTACGAGGACGTGCTGGTGCCGCGCATACTGGGCGACCTCGACGGCAAGGCGCTGAAACGCCGTTATGCGCACATCCGCGACTTCGAGAGCATGCTCCACGAGACCGGCACCACGATCATGAAGGTGTTCCTGCACATCTCGAAGGACGAACAGAAGAAGCGCCTGCAGGCGCGCTTGGACGACCCGGAAAAGCACTGGAAGTTCGACCCGGCCGACCTGGCGGCGCGCGAGAAGTGGGATGACTACCAGCGCGCCTACGAGGACGCCATCGTCGCCACCGACGCCGACCACGCGCCCTGGTACATCGTGCCGGCCGATTCCAAGACCCACCGCAACCTGATCATCGGCCACCTGCTACTCGAGACGATGCAGGGCATGCACCTGGAATGGCCGGAACCGAAAGCCGATTTGTCGAAAGTGAAGGTGGACTGAGCTAGAATTGCAATCCCATCCACGATCACTACCGGGCCTTCCGCCATGTCCAAGACCACCGCTCTGCTGCTTTCCTCCGGCGCCGCCGCGTTTGCTTTTGCCGCGCTCGCCACCACCGCGCCGGCACCGGCGCAAGCCCGGGACCAGGCGCCCGCGGCAGCCAAGGCCCCGGCATCCTGCCCGGCCGTGCTGAAGCACAGTTTCAAGCGCCTGCAGGACGAGGCGCCGCAGGACCTGTGCCAGTACGCCGGCAAGGTGGTGCTGGTGGTGAACACCGCCAGCTACTGCGGCTACACCAAGCAGTACGAAGGCCTGGAAAAGTTATACAGCAAGTACAGCGGGCGTGGCCTGGTCGTACTCGGCTTCCCGTCGAACGATTTCAAGCAGGAAGACGCGGATTCGAAAAAGATCGCCGACCTGTGCTTCAACACCTATGGCGTGAAGTTCCCGATGTTCGCCAGCACCGTGGTCAGCGGCGACGGCGCGAATCCGCTGTATGCGGAACTGATCAAGGCGACCGGCAACCAGCCGAAATGGAATTTCAATAAATACCTGATCGACCGCAATGGCAAGGTGGTCGAGTACTTCCCGAGCAAGGTGACGCCGGAAGATCCGGCGCTGGTGGGCAAGATCGAGCAGGCGCTCGGAGGCTGAACATTCGCCCATTTGGGCTGTTCATGGTGGTTTTGATGCACATCAACGATTTCGTTGAGGCAAAACAATATCCTTCTCTTCGCTGAACAACAACACGAAGAAAGGTAACACCATGAAAAAGTCGATCCTGAAACTGATGATGGCCGTGCTCGGCCTGGCCGCCATGACGGCGCCCGCCCTGGCGCAGGAATCGCCGTGGCTGGTGCGCGCACGTGCGGTCCACATCGATCCGGCCGACAAGTCCGATCCCATCGGCGGCACCGGCGCCGCCGACCGCCTGCACGTGAGCGACAAGTGGATCCCCGAAGTCGACATCTCGTATTTTTTCACCCCGAACTGGGCGGCGGAACTGATCCTGACGTATCCGCAAAAGCATGACGTGACCCTGGACGGCGCCCGCATCGGCAGCTTCAAGCACCTGCCGCCGACCTTGACCGCGCAATACCACTTCCTGCCGGGCGCCACGATCGACCCGTATGTCGGTGCCGGCGTCAACTACACGCTGCTGTCGAAGGTGAACCTGCTGAACGGCGGTGCCCGCCTCGAGCACGACAGCGTGGGCCTGGCGCTGCAAGCGGGCGCCGACTTCCGCATCGACGACCACTGGTCGGTCAACCTGGACGTCAAGAAGCTGCAGATCCGCAGCGACGTCATGATCGGCGGCGCGCGCGCCAGCCGGGTGAAGGTCGATCCGCTGCTGGTCGGCCTGGGCGTGGGCTACCGCTTTTAAGCGCGCCGCTTGCCACCCCCTTAAACTTTTCGCTTCCTCCAAGAGCGTTGCCGGCCCCGGGCCGGCTTTTTTTATTCGGCCAGCACCGCCCGCAAGGGCCCGCGCAGCGCATTGCACACTACGATCTCCTGCGCCCGCAACAGGGTCGCGCGCGCGATCGGGACTTCGATGGCGGACCAGGCCGGGTCGTCCAGCAGCACGCTCCTCATCACGCCCGGCAGCACGCCCGAGGACAGCGGCGGCGTGTACCAGCGCTCCTTGACGCGCACGAACACGTTGCTGCGGCCGCCTTCCGTCAATTCGTCGCGCTCGTTGAAGAACAGGGTGTCGAAGGCGCCTTGCGCCTCGGCGGCGCGCCAGGCGGCATCGTAGCGGGCGCGCACGCTGGTCTTATGGCGCAGGAACAGGTCGTTCGAGTCGGTCGGCGCATCGGCCAGCAGCACGCGCACCGGTTCGCCGAGGGGCGCGAGGACGCCGGTCTGCGCCGTGACCTCGCCATCCTGGCGCAAGGCCAGGCGCAGGCGGTGCGGCACGCCGGGCGGCAGCACGCTGCTGGCGGCCAGCGCGCCGGCGCGCACCAGGTCCTCGCTGAACGGGTAGCCGAAATAGTCGCACGAGGCCCGCAGGCGCGCCAGGTGCCGCTCCAGGTGGCGGCAGCCGTCTTCGCGCGTCGCGTGCATCGTCTCGAAGATCTCGACATCGTTCGGCAGGCCGGTGAGGAAGGACGCCTTGAGCCGGCACTCGGCATATTCGGAGCCCGCGTCGCTGTCGTGCACGATGCCGGCGCCGACGCCGAGTTCCCCGTGCCGCACGCCGCCGTGTTCGGGCTGCAGCACCAGGGTGCGGATCGGCACGGACAGGCAGAAGTCGCCGAACGGTGTCTCCGATGGCGCCGCGCGACCGGCCGGGCTCAAGACCGGATCGATCCAGCCGAGCGCGCCCGTATAGATGCCGCGCGCCGCCGGCTCCAGTTCGTGGATGATTTCCATCGTGCGCCGCTTGGGCGCGCCGGTGATCGAGCCGCAGGGGTAGAGCGCCTCGAAGATGGCGGCCAGGCCGGTGCCGGGCTGCAGCTGGGCCTGGACGGTCGAGGTCATCTGCAGCACGCGGCCGTAGGGACGCACCTCGAACAGCGACGGCACGCCGACGCTGCCGGTGCGCGCGATGCGTCCCAGGTCGTTGCGCAGCAGGTCGACGATCATGAGGTTTTCGGCGCGGTTCTTCGGGTCCGCGGCCAGCGCCTGCGCGCGCACGGCGTTCTCCGCCTCGTCGGCGCCGCTTGGTGCCGTGCCCTTCATCGGGCGCGCCAGCAGGCGGCCGGCATCCATGCGCACGAACAGCTCCGGCGACAGCGACAGCACCGTCCTGCCGTCGGGCAGGCCAATCAGGGCGCCGTAGGGCACCGGCTGGCGCGCGCGCAGGCGCGCGTACAGCGCGAAGACGGAACCGAAGGCGTCGAAGCGCAGGCGGTAGGTGTAATTCACCTGGTAGGTGTCGCCGGCCTCGATGTAGTCGCGGATGGTGGCGATGGCTTGCGCGAAGGCGGCGTCGTCGACGTTCGGGCGCACCGCGGCGATCCCGGCCGGGCCCGCCGGCGCCGCGGCGATGCGCGCGTCGAGCCAGGCGGCGACCTGGACGGCGTCCAGAGTCCGGTAGCGTTCGAACAGCAGCACCTGCGCCAGCGGCCCGTCGATGGGGTGGGTGGCGATGCCCAGCAGCTGCTCGCCCAGTTCGTAGGTCAGCACCGGTACCGCGTACAGGCCGCGCGCCAGCGCCTGCTCCAGCTGCGCCAGCAGCTGCGGCCATTCTTCGATCGCGTGGCAGGCCAGGGTGCCGGCGTGGTCCAGGTACAGGCGCGAGCGCACGTGGCGCTCGCCGCCGGGACCGGCGTCGTCGAGCAGCGCGAAAGTCAAACCGGGGGTGTCCATCTCAGGCGGCCAGCAGCAGGGCCAGCTGCAGCGGGCTGTTTTCCGCCGGGTGCTGCCTGAAGCCGGTCTTGGCGTAGCGGTGCCAGCGCCCGGTGACGTAGGAGACCAGCATGGCGGCGCGCGCGGCGACGTCTTCCTCGCGGCCGTGGCCCTGGGTGGCGGCCACGCGCAGGGCGCCCTTGAAGGCCATCTCGACCTTGTCGTAGAACCCGTTCATGCGCAGCTGCAGGCGCTCATCCTCGCCGACCAGCGCATCGCCGATCAGGACCCGGGTCATGCCCGGATTGTTGGCGGAAAAGGCCAGCAGCATCTGCAGCATCGCGTGCGCCTGGGCGACGCCGTTTTCCTCGCGCTCGGTGATCTGGTTGATCACGCCGAACACGCTGGACTCGATGAATTCGATCAGGCCCTCGAACATCTGCGCCTTGCTGGCGAAGTGGCGGTACAGTGCCGCTTCCGATACCGACAGTTTCGCGGCCAGCGCCGCGGTCGTGATCTTTTCGCCTTTCGGATGTTCGAGCATGGCCGCCAAGGCCTGGAGGATCTGGAGTTTGCGCTGCCCTGGCTTGGTGCTTGCCATATCGTTTTCAGGTTCCCGTGTTATATCGTTTTTATGAACGCAGCCGGTGCAGTTGGCCCGGCAGTCGAAGCACGGATTTTACTTTGACATCGACGTAACCGGGGCGTTTGACCATCTTCGGCAGAGGGGCCTTGCCGATCGGGTCGCTGTAGCGCAGGTACTGGGTGACCCAGGCGGTGCGCAGGCCGAGCTGTCTGGCGTGCTTCAGGTTGACCAGCGTGTCCTCGACCAGCACGCAGCGCCGCGCCGCCAGCCCGTGCTTGCGCAGCAGCCGGCGCAGCATCAGCTTCGAGGGTTTCGGACGCAGCTGGCCGTGCACGTGCATGTCCTCGATCGCGATGTGGTGGGCGAAGTGGCGCTGCAGGCCGAGGTGGCGCACCACGCCCGTCGAGTAGGTGGTCGGCGCGTTGGTCAGCAGGATCTTGCGGCCGGGCAGGCGCCGCAGCAGTTTCGACAGGCCGCGCTCGAAGCGGATCATCTCGTGCAGGGCGCCGATGTCGTGGGTCTCGCGCAGGAAATCGGCGGGGTCGACCTGGTGGTGCCGGATCATGCCGAGCAGGGTGGCGCCGTATTTCTTCCAGTAGCCGATCCGGGCCGCGTTGACGGCCTCGCGGGTGGCAGGGGTGGTGCCGTCGCCCAGCACGCGCGCGATATAGGTGTTCATGTTGGCGCTGATGGCCGGGAAGATCGCGTGCGAGGCGTCGTGCAGGGTGTTGTCGAGGTCGAACAACCAGGTGATGGGGGACTTGGACACGGGGCAGCCAGAATAAGAAACAGCTGACGATTATATCGGGAGGCTGCAGGGATAAAAAAAATGCCTCCGCGAGGGAGGCATTTTTTCTGATTCTGGCGGAGCGGACGGGGCTCGAACCCGCGACCCCCGGCGTGACAGGCCGGTATTCTAACCAACTGAACTACCGCTCCAGGTGGTGCCCTTGACGTGGATTGAACACGTGGCCTCTCCCTTACCAAGGGAGTGCTCTACCACTGAGCTACAAGGGCATCGTCATTTCGCGGCCACTTTCGCGGCTGCAAAATTTCAGTGAGACCGGATCATAGTGCCAAAGGCCTGTTCGGTCAAGACTTCCAGCAATAAAGAGTGCTCGATACGGCCATCGATGATGTGAACGGTGTTCACGCCCGACTTGGCGGCGTCCAGCGCCGACGAGATTTTCGGCAGCATGCCGCCGGAAATCGTGCCGTCCGCGAACATCTCGTCGATCTCGCGCGCCGACAGGTCGGTGACCAGGTTGCCCTGCTTGTCCTGCACGCCGGCGATGTTGGTCATCATGATCAGCTTTTCGGCTTTCAGGATTTCCGCGATCTTGCCGGCGACCACGTCGGCATTGATGTTGTAGGCTTGTCCGTCCTGGCCGAAGCCGATCGGCGAGATGATCGGGATGAAGGCGTCGTCCTGCAGGGCTTTCACCACGGCCGGATTGATCGCCTCGATTTCGCCGACGAAGCCGATGTCGAGGAATTCGCCCGGCTTTTCCTTGTCCGGCATCGCCATGCGGCGTGCGCGGATCAGGCCGCCGTCCTTGCCGGTGAGGCCCACGGCCTGGCCACCGTAGTGGTTGATCAGCATGACGATGTCCTGCTGCACCTCGCCGCCCAGCACCCACTCGACCACTTCCATGGTCTCTTCGTCGGTGATGCGCATGCCTTGCACGAAGGTGCCCTGCTTGCCGATCTTCTTGAGCGCGTTGTCGATCTGCGGACCGCCGCCATGCACCACCACCGGGTTCATGCCGACCAGTTTCAACAGGATGACGTCGCGCGCGAAGCCGTGCTTCAGGCGCTCGTCGGTCATCGCGTTGCCGCCGTATTTGATGACGATGGTTTTACCGTGGAAATTACGGATGTAGGGGAGCGCTTCGGCCAGGATCTGCGCCTTGATCTGCGGCGAGACCGCAGTCAGGTCATTGTTCTGGTCGTCGCCCAATGGGTTCAGCGTAGCGTTCATGGGGGTCCAAAAAGAATTTGCGAGATTTTACAGGCAATGTGCCATCGCGGTGGGCATTATAGACACTTCCATGTTGTATTTTCCTGGTTTCGAAAGGACAGCGTATGAGCACTTGTACCCGTTGCGGCGCGGAATTTGGCTGTGCGATGGCCGACGGCACGGCAGATCCATGCTGGTGCACGACGCTGCCGCCGGTGGTTCCGCTGCCGTCCGCCGGCGCGGCACTGGCGGCCGGATGCTGGTGTCCCGCCTGCTTGCGACAGCATATCGCGCAATCGGCCGGGGCGGCGCCTGCCACGCCGCCCTCGCGCCAGGACGGCGGCTGAGAGGGCGGTTCAGCGCCGTGCCGTGCGGAAGAATTGCATCATCGCCTGGCTGGCGCTGGGGCCCTTGCCGTCCGTGTAGCTGCCGCGCGCATCGCCGCCCGACCAGGCGTGGCCGGCGCCGTGCACCAGCCAGTGTTCGGCATGGACGCTGCCGTCGGGACGGCTGTGCACGGTGCGCGTGTAGGCATGGCCGTCCGGCACTTGCCCCGGCTCGACCGCGACGGCCTCGAGGGGATGGCGGCAGCGCCGTTCGATGAGCGCGTCGCCATTGGCCGGGTGGACCGTCGTGTCCCTGTCGCCATGGAACACGATGATGGGCAAGGCGCGCCCGGGCACGTGGCGGCGCCGGAAGTCGCCCTTCATCGCCGCCACCGCCGACGGCAGGTCGTGCGCCGCCGCGAACGGCAGGCCGGAATGCACGCCCACCGCCGCATACAGGTCGGGGTATTGCGTGCCCATGATGGCGGCCATCGCGCCGCCCGCCGACAGGCCGGCCACGTACACCCGGTCCGGATCGATCACGTGCCGTGCCATGACCTCCTGCGTGATGCCGGCGATGATCGACGGTTCGCCCTGGCCATGCTGCTGGTCGACCGCGTTGAACCAGTTCCAGCAGCGCGCATGGTTCGCCCCCTTGGACTGGGCCGGATAGACGACCAGGCAGTGCCACGCCTCGGCCAGCGCGTTCATGCCGGTGCCGAGGGCAAAATCGTCAGGGTTCTGGGTGCAGCCGTGCAGCATCACCAGCAGCGGCGAGGCCTGGCCGGTGTAGCTGCCGGGAATGTAGAGCTTGTAGTCGCGGGTGCCGGCCTCGTTGGTGTAGGCGGCGTCGATGAAGCGGCCGGGCAGGCCGATCGCGGCGGCGCCGCCCGACAGGGGCGGCGCGTTGAACGGGTTGCCTTCGGCCTGGCCGAGGCGGCTCAGGTCGGCCAGCATGTCGGACGCCGGATCGTAGCTGGGCTGGTTCGATGCCGCGTGGTCGTGCGGCATGGCCGGCTTGGCCGCCGGGTGCAAGGCCGAGGCGCTCTTGATGGATTCGTGGATGACGGCGCGTGCGACGGACGGGCCGCGCCGGAAGAGCGACCGGGTCGCGGCGCGCATCTGCGCGAGAAGTCTGTTGTTCAGGGTCATCGGCACTCCTTGGTCGGCGCCCTTGGCTGGATGAGACCTCAGTCTTGGTTGTTAAGCTTGCGTCAACCTTACAACAGTGTATGCGTGGCGCGACTGAGGGAGGCCCCAAGCGCGAATCGTCGGCATACGCTAACCTGCGCACCATGACGACCATGAATCCGGAAGACCAGTGCCCCGTGCCATCCCCTTGCATTAGCCTGTGCAAGATGTCGGAGGAAACAGGGCTGTGCGAGGGCTGCCTGCGCACCATCGACGAGATCATCGCCTGGAGCCAGGCCGATGACGATTTCAAGCGCGGCGTGTGGGCCGAGATCCGCCGGCGCGAGGCGCAGATCCCGTTCGATTGATATTTACCGGCCTCAGCCGCCCGGCCCGTGCAGGTGGGCGCCCAGGAAGCGCTGGAGCTCGGCGGCCAGTTCGCGGTCTTCCGGCGCGCCCATGAAACCGCCGTGCGGCATGGCTTCGAACACGTGGAGTTCGGCCTCGACCCCGGCGCGCCGCAGCGCGCGGTGCAGGCGTACGGCATTCGACAGGAACAGGTCGCGCGTGCCGCTCTGGATGAAGGTCGGAGGAAAGCCCCGCGTGAAATCCCCGAACAGCGGCGACAGGTAGGGATGGGCAAGATCGTGGCCGGCGGCATACAGCAGGTTGGCCGCCATGAGGGAGCCGGGCAGGACCACGTCGACCATGCGGTTGACCTGGAAACTGTCGCCGGATTCGGTCAGGTCGGCTTCCGGCGACAGCAGGACCAGCGCCGCCGGCAGCGGCAAGCCTTCGTCGCGGGCACGCAGCACCAGCGCGGCGGCCAGGTTGCCGCCGGCCGAGCGGCCGCCGACGACAATGCGCTCCGGCCGGTGCCGTGCGAGCACATGGCGGTAGGCCGCCAGGCAATCGTCCAGCGCGGCCGGGTAGGGGTATGCGGGCGGCATCCGGTAATCGACGCCGTAGCAGAGGATGCCGTGCTGGTCGGCCTGCATGCGCGCGCCGGTGCGGCAGGCCGCGCCGCCGCCGAACACGAAGGCGCCGCCATGCAAATCGAGGTAGACGCAAGCGGCCGACACCGGTGCGGCCGGGGTGGCCACGTGCATGGTGGCGCCCTCGACGACGATCGTCTCGACGCTGGCGTGCAGGCTGCCGGCCAGGCCCTCGAGGGCCGCCGCATAGCCCGCGTCGGCCGCCTGCTTCAGGCGCATCCAGGCGGCACTGTCGCCGGGTGGCGGCAAGGCGTGGCGGCTGTTGAGCGGCACGCCGTCCGCGCCGACCAGGCGTTGCAGCGCGGCCTGCGCCTGCGCGCTCACGGACGCGGGAAAGGGCACCATGTCGTGGGCCAGCCTGACACCTTCCGGTTTGTCGTTCATTGCATGTTCTCCATCGTATTGCCGTGCGCTCCGGGCCAGGCGCGCAGCATCAGGTCGAGGACGTCGAGGCTGCGCAGCCAGGACAGTTCCGCGTCCGGCGCACTGTGGGAAAAGCCGCCCGCCAGTTCCAGGGTCACGTAACCCATGAAGACGCTGCCGAGCAGGCGCACGGCGTGAACTTGTTCCGCGTCCGGGAGGGCGTAGTCGCGCAGGACGCCGCGCATCATCTGCGCCAGCCGTGGGCCGGCGCCGCCGGCCGCGCGCTGCGGATCGAGCGGGCTGCGGGCTGCGGCAAAGCGGCCCGGGTGGGCGCGCGCATAGTCGCGCACCACGTTGCCGAGCGCGACCAGCGCATCCTTGCCGCTGCGGCCGGCCAGCGCGACGCCGGTGGCATCCGCCAGCTCCTGCAGGGCCAGCAATGCGATCCTCGTCTTGAGGTCGTCGAAGCTGTCGACGTGGGCATACAGGCTGGCCAGCCTGACGCCGACGTGGCGAGCGAGCGCCGCCCCGGTCAGATGTTCGAAACCGATCTCGTCGGCCAGTGCCGCGCCTGCCTGGACAAGCCGGTCGGTGTTGAGTCCCGCTCGCGCCATCGCTAAACTAATCATGTTAGGTTAAAAACTAATGGTATTAGCCAAGCGTGATCGTGTCAAACTGGCGCTGCCGTGCAAACGTAAAATTAGAGCCTGGAATCTAGCACGGTCGTGCTTTTCTATTTCATAATCGACAGGTCAACCACACCGCGAGAACACCATGGCCCTGCCCACCGTCCTGCAAAACCTGTCCCTCCCCGTCATCGCCTCGCCGATGTTCATCGCCAGCTGTCCCGCGCTGGTGGCCGCGCAGTGCAAGGCGGGCATCGTCGGCTCGTTCCCGGCCCTGAACGCGCGCCCGGCCGAGCAGCTGGACGTCTGGCTGACCGAGCTGCAGCGCGAACTGGGCGCGTACCAGGCCGCCCACCCCGACAAGAAAGTCGGCCCGATCGCGGTGAACCAGATCGTGCACCAGTCGAACGACCGCCTGGCGCATGACGTCGAGGTGTGTGTCAAACACCAGGTGCCGATCATCATTTCCTCGCTGCGCGCGCCGCCGCCGGAGATGCTGGACGCGGTGCACGGCTACGGCGGCATCGTGCTGCACGACGTGGTCTCGATCCGCCATGCCGAAAAGGCGCTCGAAGCCGGCGTCGACGGCCTGATCCTGGTGGCGGCCGGCGCCGGCGGCCACGCGGGGGCGCTGTCGCCGTTCGCGCTGGTGGGCGAGGTGCGTAAATTCTTCGACGGTCCGATCGCCCTGTCCGGCGCGATCGCCACCGGCGACGCCATCCTGGCCGCCCAGGCGATGGGCGCCGACTTCGCCTACATCGGCTCGCGCTGGCTGGCGACGAAGGAGTCCAACGTCAGCGACGCCTATCGCGACGCGATCGTCGAGTCGGCCGCGGCGGACGTGGTGTACACCAACCTGTTTACTGGCGTGCACGGCAACTACCTGAAGAAATCGATCGTGGCGGCGGGGCTGGATCCGGACAATTTGCCGGTGTCGGACAAGAGCAAGATGAGTTTCGGCTCCGGCAGCGCCAAGGCCTGGCGCGATATCTGGGGCGCGGGGCAGGGCGTCGGCCTGATGGAGGATGTGCCGACGGTGGAGGAGATGGTGGAGAGGTTGAAGCAGCAGTACGAGGCGGCGCGCTCGCGTTTGAAGATTTGAGTTGGCTTGTAAACGTCATCCCCGCGCAGGCGGGAACGACGTTCAAGCGCTGATGCCAGGTGTAGGGTAACCGGCTTCTCAGGCAGCCGGCTTGTCTTCCCCGATCTGCTTGTCCTCGTCCTTGATCACCCACAGTCCCGGCAGATTGCGCCAGTAGCCATGCGCATCCATCCCGAACCCGACCACGAAGCGGTTCGGAATGGTCAAGCCGACGATGTCCGCCTGCACCGGCTTGCCGCGCCCGAGGTCCTTGTCCGCGAACACGGTCAGGATCACCTCGGCCGCGCCCATGTCGAGCAGGCGCTGCTTCACGTGGGCCAGGGTCTCGCCTTCGTCGAGGATGTCGTCGACCACGATGATGATGCGGCCGGCCACGTTCTGGCGCGGGATCACCTTCCAGACGACTTCGCCGCCCTTGTCCAGGTCGCCGTAGCGGGTCACGTGGATGTAGTCGAATTCGAGCGGGAAGGAGAGCTGGGGCAGCAGGTTGCCGGTGAAGACGACCGCGCCGCCCATCACGCCGAGCACCAGCGGGAAGGCGCCGGTCTCGTCGTTGTCGAAACGCTGGTTCAGCACGGCCGCGACGTTGCTGACGGCGGCGTTGACCTTGTCCGCGCTGACGAGCTCCTCGGCATTCGCCATCAGGGCACGGGCACGGGTGTAGTGAAAATCTTGCATGGTGTGGATAGATAAAAGAATACGCGTCGATTATCCGCCAGAATGAGGCGGACTGTGTTCCGTTTGGCATGCCGCCGCAAGGCGGTGAGGCGCACGGTGGCGCAGCAGCGTATGATACGTGGCTTGGAATAACATTCGAACATCATGAGCCCGAACATGCCCGTTCCCGACACCACCGGCCTGCGCGCCGAACGCCTCGCCCAGCTGCGCGCCGCCATGGCACGCCACCAGATCGACGCCTTCATCGTCCCCTCCGCCGACCCGCACCTGTCCGAATACCTGCCCGGCCGCTGGCAGGGCCGCGCGTGGCTGTCCGGCTTCACCGGTTCGGTCGGCACCTTCATCGCCACGCGCGGCGTCGCCGGCGTCTGGACCGATGGCCGCTATTACACGCAGGCCGAGAACGAACTGGCCGGCACCGAGATCCAGCTGATGAAGATCCCGTCCGGCGCCAGCCTGCTGCACATCGACTGGCTGGCCGAGAACATGGAACAGGGCCAGACGGTGGCGGTCGACGCCCGCGTGCTGGGCCTGGCCGTGGCGCGGCTGCTCAAGGATGCGCTGGCGGCGCGCGGCATCAAGCTGCGCACCGACATCGACCTGCTCGACGAATTCTGGAACGACCGTCCCGGCCTGCCGCCCGAAGCCGTGTTCGAACACGCCGCCCCGTTCGCGGCCCTGCCGCGCGCCGACAAGCTGCATGCGACGCGCAACGCGATGGCGAAACTGGGCGCGCAAGCCCATTTCATCTCGACGCTGGACGACATCGCCTACCTGTTCAACCTGCGCGGCGCCGACGTCAGTTTCAATCCGGTGTTCCTGGCGCACGCGCTGGTCGAGTCCAGCCGCGCCACGCTGTTCGTCGCCGACGGCAAGATCGACGAGGCCTTGCGCGCCCGCCTGGAACAGGATGGCGTGATCGTCGCGCCTTACGACGATGCCGCCGGCGCCCTGGGCGCGCTGGAAGCCGGCAGCACCCTGCTCATCGACCCGCGCCGCATCACCGCCGGCATGCGCGAAGCGGTGCCGGAGGGCGTGCGCGTGGTCGAGGCGATCAACCCCACCACCTACGCCAAGTCGCGCAAGCTGCCGCTCGAGGCCGACCACGTGCGCGACGCGATGGAGCAGGATGGCGCGGCCCTGTGCGAATTCTTCGCCTGGCTCGAGCCCGTCCTGGCCGACAAGAACCGGGCGCCGCTGACCGAAGTCCACATCGACGAGCAGATCACGGCGGCGCGCGCGCGCCGCCCCAACTTCATCAGCCCGAGCTTCGGCACCATCGCCGGCTTCAATGCCAACGGCGCCATCATGCACTACCGCGCCACGCCCGAATCGCACGCGATCATCGAGGGCGACGGCCTGCTCCTGATCGACTCCGGCGGCCAGTACCTGGGCGGTACCACCGACATCACGCGCGTGATCCCGGTCGGCACGGCCTCCAGCGCGCAGAAGCACGACTTCACGCTGGTGCTGAAGGGGATGATCAATCTGAGCGTGGCGCGCTTCCCGCGCGGCACCAAAGGGCCGATGCTCGACGCGCTGGCGCGCGCCCCGATCTGGGCCGCCGGCATCGACTATGGCCACGGCACCGGCCACGGCGTCGGCTACTTCCTGAACGTGCACGAAGGCCCGCAGGTGATCTCTCCCACGGCCATGCCCGAGCCGCACACGGCGCTGGAGCCGGGCATGATCACCTCGAACGAGCCCGGCATCTACCGCCCCGGCCACTGGGGCATCCGCATCGAGAACCTGGTGTTGACCCAACCCGTGACCGGGGTCGCCGCGGCCCAGGGCTTCGGCGAATTCCTCGACTTCGAGACGCTCACCCTGTGCCCGATCGATACCCGCTGCATCGACCTGTCCCTGATGCGCGGCGACGAGGTGGCGTGGCTGAACGATTACCACCGCCAGGTCCGTGCCCGCCTGCTGCCGCACGTGACGGGCGCCGCGCGCGACTGGCTGGAACTGCGTACCAGGGAGATCTGACATGGCCAGTTCCCGCTCCACGCGCGCCAGCGCCGCCGTCGACCGCCTCAAGCGCCGCACCGGCATCACCTCGTATTCGATGGCGCGCACCGGCGACGGCCTGTTCTTCCTGTCCGAGAAGCCCGGGGCGCCGCCGCTGTGCGCCCCGCTCGAGATGGACGACTTCGTCGCCTTCGTGAACGGCCTCGGGCCGCAGGAGGTCAAGCGCGTCAGCAAGAACGACATCGAGTTCGAGAAGCAGCTGGTCAGGAAGAAGCCTTGAGCAGCGAGGCCATCGTGCAGGATGGCGCGCTGACGGTACCCGGACTGATGGCCGCCTATTGGTCGCCGGCCGAACTGGCGACCAATGGCCTGATCCTGCTGAACCTGCTCGGCGCGCTGCTGCTCGGCCTGATGGTCGGCTACGAGCGCTCCTATCACGGCCGCGCCGCCGGCATGCGCACCTATGGCCTGGTGTGCATGGCCTCGGCGGGCCTGACCATCATCGCCGGCTACCCGAATTTCTGGTACGGCGGGCACGGCGCGGCGGCGGCGCTGGTCGACCCGACGCGCGTGATCCAGGGCGTGGTGACCGGCATCGGCTTCCTCGGCGCCGGCGTGATCATGCGCTCGGGTTTCACCATCAGCGGGCTGACCACGGCGGCCTCGATCTGGGCCTCGTCCGTTATCGGCATCATGGTCGGCGTCGGCTTTTATTTGGCGGCGATGGGCCTGGCCTTCTTTTCGGCCATGATCATGATTTACCTGAACCGCGCGGTCGGCATGCTGCCTTCGCGCCAGGCGGTGGCGGTGACGCTGCGCTTCAAGCCGGGCGTGCGGCCCGAGGAAGAGCTGCTGCGCAAGGCCGCGCTCGAGCGCGGCTACGAGATCGCCGGCGGCTCGCTCACCATCGGCAGCGAAAAGAATGCCCAGGAATGGCGTTTTGTCGCGCTGGCGCTGGCCGGCCACAGCGGGGCGCCGCTGTCCTCGCTGGCGACCGAGCTGTCGACCCTGGACGGCGTCGACGGCTTCTGGCTGTCGCACGCGCGTAATTAATCACAATGGAACCCATGACTCCCCAGGACATCCTCGATTTCTGGTTCGGCGCGCCCGGCAGCCCGGACGCCGGCCAGCCGCGCCGCGCGTGGTTCGTCAAGAAGGACGCCTTCGATGCCACGATCCGCGAGCGCTTCGGCGCCGCCATCGACGCGGCGCTCGCCGGCGGCCTGCGCGAGTGGGACGAAGCCGGCCCGCAGGGCGTGCTGGCGCGCCTGCTGGTGCTCGACCAGTTCACCCGCAACGCCTGGCGCAACACGCCGCGTTCCTTCGCCGGCGACGCGCTGGCCCTGGCCGCCGCGCGCGCGCTGGTGGACAGCGGCGCCGACCGCGCGCTGGCCCCCTGGGAGCGCGCCTTCGCCTACATGCCCTTCGAGCATGCCGAAGACGCCTATATGCAGGAGCGCGCGGTCGAACTGTTTTCCGCGCTGGCGGCCGAGCACCCGGGTTTCGACGAGATGCTCGACTATGCGCACCGCCACCGCGGCGTGATCGCGCGCTTCGGCCGTTTCCCGCACCGTAACGCCATCCTCGGGCGCGCATCGACGCCGGAAGAAGCCGACTTCCTGAAGCAGCCCGGCTCCAGGTTCTGACGATGGCCGCGACCCTGAATCTCATCGGCGCCGGCCACGTCGGCCGCGCGCTCGGCCGCGTGTTCGCGGCGCGCGGCGTGCTCGCCGTGCAGGACGTGCTGACCCGCTCGCTCGTGAGCGCGCAGGCGGCGGCCGGCTTCATCGGCGCCGGGCGGGCGGTGGACGACATCGCGGCCTTGCGGCCGGCCGGCGTGTGGATGCTGGCCGTGCCGGACGACCGCATCGGCAGCAGCGCCGCAGCGCTGGCCCGGTCGCAGGACCTGCGCGGCGCCGTGGTGTTCCACTGCAGCGGCGCCAAGGCGTCCGGCGAGCTGGCGCCGCTGCGCGCTGCCGGCGCCCAGGTCGCCAGCATGCACCCGGTGCGCAGCTTTGCCGATCCGGCGGCCGTGGCCGCGGCCTTCGACGGCACTTTCTGCGGCGTCGAAGGCGACGATGCCGCGCTGGCGCAGCTGGTGCCGGCGTTCGAGGCGATCGGCGCGCGCATCGTGCACATCGATGCCGGCGCCAAGACCGTGTATCACGCGGCATCCGTGTTCGCGTCGAATTACCTGGTGATGGTGCTGGACGCGGCGCTGCGCGCTTATCAAGCGGCGGGGATCCCGGAACCGGTGGCGCGCGAACTGGTGGGACCGCTGGCCGGCGAGAGCCTGGCCAATGTGCTGCGCCTGGGCGCGGCCCGGGCGCTGTCCGGCCCGATCGCGCGCGGTGACGAAGACACGGTGGCGCGCCAGCAGGGTGCCGTCGGCGCCTGGGATGGCGCGACCGGCGCCCTGTACGCCGCCATGGCCGAGGCCACGCGCGCGCTGGCGCGGCGCAAGCATGAAGGAGAAACATGAAAATGCAACTAACCGCCTGGACAGTGCTGGCCATCCTGGGCGTGTACTTCTGGACCGGCGTGATGGCCGGATGGGCACGCGTCAAGCACAAGGTGCCGGCGCCCGGCATGGAGGGACCGCTGCCGTTCCAGAGCGCGCAGCGGGTGCAGGCAAATACGCTGGAACAATTGCCACTGGTACTGGCGCCACTCGGCTTGTGCAGCTACTACCTGGGTGACGCTTGGGCGGCGGCCGGCGGTTTGCTGTGGTGCCTCGGCCGCATCCTGTATGCGCTGGGGTATTACCGCGACCCGGCCAGGCGCGAAGCCGGCTTCATCATCGGCATGCTGGCCTGCGGCGCGCTGGTCGCGGGCAGCGTCTTTGGCCTGGTCCGGGCTGTATTGCACTGATGTGTTGCAGTAAGGCAAAAATCAATCATCGAAACGTCGACAAACGGTGTCCGCTGCAATAAGCTTGTTTCCTCAATTCAACTAACTGATGAACCAGCTGCGGCCCAGTGTGCCGGCGCCTGGCGGAGGAGGATGGCATGCTGTTTTTGAAGAGCACCAGTGTTACCAAGGCACCCGGTATCTATGAAGTCGACGTCGCGGCCAAGCCGCCGGGCAAAACCTTCGGTGTCTTCATGGCGACCGACCCGGACAATCCACCGCAGGCCGTGCTGACCGCCCTGGCCGAACTCGGCTTCCAGAACATCTACCAGCAGAACTACGTGCACAAGGACAAGGGCAAAGTCCTGGATCTGCATTTCCAGAAAAATGGCACCGACTTGTTCAATGGCTGGAAAGCGGAAGAGTGTACGAGCAACCTGGCCGCCATCGATTGCCTGTTCGGGAATGTCGGCATCAAAGTGGCGCCGCGCGTCATGAGTCTCGCCGAAGCCTACGCCTGAGCGCCGTTCAGCGCACTTCCACGTGATATAAAGCCCACGGACAGGCGGCAAAGCGCTGCGGCAGCGGCAGCGCCGCCAGTTCCGGGATCCGGTCGGCATCGATCACGGCCCACAAGGGCCCCAATCCTCCCAGCGGCATCGGATGCGCGTCG